>NZ_CP172404.1:941250-1255000 GCF_048213115.1 Niveibacterium terrae
TGCTCTATGTTTCGGGGCAGACGATCGTTGCGGGGGCCTGCCTCGTGATCGTGGCGCTGGCGCTGATCGTTTTTCTGCATCCCAGGCTGTATGCCTATCGTTACCTCTTTCCGGGCGCTGCCGGTGCCCTGATCTTCGTCGTGTTCCCGATGGTCTATACGATCGCGATCGGATTCACGAACTACAGTTCCAAGAACCTGCTTGAATTCGATCGGGCCAGGCAGTACCTGCTCGACGACACCTATCAGGCCGAGGGCGGCTCCTTCACGATGAGCCTGCACCCGGACGGTGCCGAATACCGGATCCAGCTCACCAACGAAGATGAAACCCAGCACTTCGTGACCGAGCCGCAAGGTCTCAAGTCCCAGAACAAGATCGTTCTGAAGGCCCAGCCTCTGGCCGATGCCCATGTCGAACTGCGCGATCCGCTCGAACTGCGCGACATCATTCGCATGAGCGACAACATCAAGAGCATCAAGATCGAGCTCCCCAACGGGGTCATGCTCTCCTCGTCCGGGCTGCGCGAATTCGCGCCGGTGCACAAGCTGTGGGCCGAGAACAAGGATGGCTCTCTGACCAACAAGCAGACCGGTGTCGTGATCCGCCCGAACTTCAAGGACGGATTCTATGAAACCGCTGCGGGGGAACAGATCCAGCCGGGCTTCAAGGTCTTCGTCGGTGGCGATCACTTCAAGCGCATCCTCTCCGATGAGTCGATTCGTCAGCCTTTCTTCCGCATCTTTGTCTGGAACGTCGTCTTCTCGCTCGCCTCGGTGCTGTGCACCGCATCGCTGGGCATGTTCCTCGCCGTGCTGCTGAACTGGGAAGCGCTGCGTTTCCGTAGCGTCTACCGGATGTTCCTGTTCCTGCCCTACGCGGTGCCGGGCTTCATCTCGATCCTGGTCTTCCGCGGGCTGTTCAACGCGAACTTCGGCGAAATCAACCTGATCCTGAACGGGGTTTTCGGCATCCGCCCGCAGTGGTTCACCGACCCGACGCTGGCCAAGCTGATGCTGATCATCGTGAACACCTGGCTGGGCTATCCGTACATGATGGTTTTGAGCCAGGGCCTGATCAAGTCGATTCCGGCCGACCTCTATGAGGCTTCGGCTCTGGCCGGCGCGGGTCCGCTGACCAACTTCTTCAAGATCACGATGCCGCTGATCCTGAAGCCGCTGATGCCGTTGCTGATTTCGAGCTTCGCATTCAACTTCAACAACTTCGTGCTGATCAGCCTCTTGACCAACGGGCGGCCCGACTTCCTCGATACGAAGCTTCCGGCCGGTACGACCGATCTGCTGGTGTCCTATACGTATCGTCTGGCTTTCGCGGACTCCGGACAGCAGTTCGGCCTCGCGGCGGCGATCTCGACGGTGATCTTCGTGCTGGTCGCGATCCTGTCCATCGTCAATTTGCGCCTGACCAAGGTGAACGCGGTCGAAGCGCGTTGAGAAAAGACGCCGGCCGGGCTGAGCCCGGCCGGAATCGAAAGTTTGTTCGGCCCGCTTCGCGGGAGTCGAAATACGGAGTAAGAAATGGCAATCGTTCTGGACAAGTCGCACCGTTGGCGTACCTTTCTGGCCCACGTCGGCCTGATCGCCTTCGTGGCCATCTGCATGTTCCCCTTCCTGATGATCATCTCGATCTCGCTGCGCCCGGGTAACTTCGCGGTCCTCGGCGGGGATTCGCTGTGGTCCAACCTGATGCCGAAGACGATCAGTCTCGAACACTGGAAGTCGGCGCTCGGGATCGCTTATCAGGACGAGACCGGCAAGCTGATCCTGCCGCCTTTCCCGGTTCTGCTGTGGCTGTGGAACTCGATCAAGATCGCGCTGATCTCGGCCTGTATCGCGGTGCTGCTGTCGACGACCGCGGCCTATGCCTTCGCGCGGATGAAGTTCGCCGGCAAGAAGCACTGGATGACGGCGCTGCTGCTGATGCAGATGTTCCCGACGGTGCTGGCGCTGATCGCGATCTATGCGATCTTCGACTACCTGGGAACCTATGTGAAATGGCTCGGTGTCGATAGCCACTGGAGTGTGATCCTCGCCTACGCGGGCGGTATCGCGCTGCACGTCTGGACGATCAAGGGCTACTACGACACGATTCCGGTCGAGATCGAAGAAGCCGCGGTCGTCGATGGGGCGACCCACTGGCAGGCGTTCAAGTATGTGCTGCTGCCGATGGCTGTGCCTATCCTGATGGTCGTTTTCCTGCTCGCCTTCATCGGTTCGATCATCGAATATCCGGTCGCCTCGGTTCTGCTGCACCAGGAGAGCAACCTGACCCTCGCCGTCGGCTCCAAGCTCTTCCTGTATGAGCAAAAGTATCTGTGGGGCGACTTCGCAGCCGCAGCGGTGCTGTCCGGCTTGCCGATCACGTTTGTCTTCCTGCTCGCCCAGCGCTGGATGGTTTCCGGTCTGACCGCAGGCGGCGTCAAGGGCTGATCGAGCTGACGATCCTCCGACGAGCGGCAGGCTCGCTCCTGCTGCCGGACGGAGGCATCCAATATAATGTTTTGGCAGGGGAGGAGGGGGCGATGAAGAGTGCCTTTTTGACCGGAAGATGCCTGGCAAATCCGGCTTCGATGCGGTGGCCGCATCGCGCGTCCTTCCCTTACTGAAACGGGTCCGGACGGATTGTTCGCGGGGATTGCCTGAGCCGCGCAATCCGTAACGCGCAGCAATTCCGACGCCCGTCCCCTTTCTGGACGGGCGTCGTTTTATCGGTCACACGCATCGAGGTCAGTATGAAACGTTCCATCCTGGGCTTGCTCATCGCCGCCGCGCTTTGCTCCGTCGGGGCCTTCGCCGGCGGCGAGCCCGGTCGCGTCTGTTTTGAGACAAAGCGATGAGCGCCGTCAAAAACGGAGCTCTGGCGCGCTTTTCGCGGATCGCTCTGGGAACCTGGCGGGTTCTCGAATGGAAGATGCGGCCGACCGAGCTGGCGGCCTATCTGCAGAGCTGCCAGGAGCTGGGCATTTCGACGCTGGACAGCGCCGACATCTATTCGGATTACCTCTGCGAATCCGTGCTCGGCGAAGCGCTGGCTCATGCGCCCCAGCTCAGGCACAGCCTGCAGTTCGTCAGCAAGTGTGGGATAAGGCTCACCTCGCCGCGCCATCCCGATGTCCGCGTCAAGCACTACGACACTTCGCGCGCCTATATCCAGGCCCAGGTCGACGGGAGCCTGCGCGCGCTGGGTATCGAGCGTCTCGATCTGCTGCTGATCCATCGCCCCGATCCGCTGATGGATGCTGACGAGGTGGCCGAGGCCTTCTGTGCGCTGAAGCAGTCCGGAAAAGTGCTCGCGTTCGGCGTCTCGAATTTCGCACCGCGCCAGCTCGAGCTGCTGCAGTCGCGTCTGCCCTTCGCGCTGGTCGCGAACCAGATCGAGTGTTCGCTGCTGAAATCCGATCCGCTCTTCGATGGAAGCCTCGATCAGTGCCAGAGGATGAGGATGATGCCGATGGCTTGGTCGCCGCTGGGCGGAGGACGCCTTCCGGCAACCGGCGGAGCGCTCGGTGACGCTCTGCTCCGGATCGGCCGCGAGCTGGGGCTGTCCTCCGAACAGCTCGCTCTGGCCTGGTTGCTCAGGCATCCGGCCGGCATCGTTCCGGTGGTCGGAACCGGGCGCCTCGACCGGATCGAAGCGGCCGCGCAGGTGATGAAAGTTGAACTCGATCGCCAGGCCTGGTTCTCGCTGCTCGAAGCCGCACAGGGTCATCCCGTTCCATGACGGCCAGCAAGGCAATTCCGGTCGTCGCTCCCGTCCCTGAAGCGCTGCTCGATGCCAGTCGTCAGGCCTATCGCGATGGTCCGCGCCTGCTGGCCGACGTCGGGGCGACCAATGCGCGCTTCACGCTGGAGAGCGCGCCCGGGCGCTTCGAAGCGATCGAAGTGCTGCACTGCGACGACTATGCGGATCTCGGCGCGGCGATCCAGGCCTATCTCGCGAAGGTCGGAATTGCGCGCGTTGCCCATGCCGGCATCGCGATCGCGAATCCGATCGGCGGCGACTGGATCCGGATGACCAACCGGAACTGGGCTTTCTCGATTGAGGAGACGCGCGAGCGCCTCGACTTCTCGACCTTCCTGGTCGTCAATGACTTCACCGCGCTGGCGATGTCCTTGCGTTATCTGGGCGAGGATCAGCGCTATCAGGTCGGAGGTGGCGAGCCTCAGCCCAACTCGGTGATCGGGGTGCTCGGTCCGGGCACCGGCCTCGGTGTGTCGGCCCTGATCCCGACCGCGGACCGTTGGGTGACCCTGGGCTCGGAAGGCGGCCATGTCAGTTTCGCGCCCAACGACGACCGCGAGCTCTACATCCTGCAGTACTGCTGGCGCAATCATCCGCACGTCTCGGGCGAACGCCTGATCTCCGGGCCGGGGATCGAGCTCGCCTACCGCGCTCTGTCCGAGCGGGCCTGCGTGCGGGCCTTGCCGCTCACCGCGCGCGATGTCGTCGATGCGGCGCTGAACGGATCGGATCCGGTCTGCGTTGAGACTCTCGACTGCTTCTGCGCGATGCTCGGAACGGTCGCGTCTAACCTCGCGGTCACGCTCGGCGCTCTGGGCGGGATCTACATCGGCGGCGGCATCGTGCCGCGCCTGGGCGAGCGCTTCCTGCACTCGCCTTTTCGCGAGCGCTTCGAGAGCAAGGGGCGCTTCGCGGACTACCTGGCGAAGATCCCAACCTATGTGATCACGACGCCTTATCCGGCTTTTCACGGAGTCTCGGCGATCCTCTCCGACACGCTGCGCGGGCGCAGCAGCGAGAGCGCGCTGATCGAGAAGGTCCGCGGCGCTCGGCCGTCGCTATCGAAAGCCGAGCAGCGCGTCGCCGACCTGATCCTGACCCGGCCGCGCACGGTGCTGAACGATCCGATCATCGAGATCGCCCGCAATGCGAAGGTCAGTCAGCCGACCGTGATCCGCTTCTGCCGTTCGCTGGGTTTCCAGGGACTCTCCGAATTCAAGCTCAAGCTCGCGTCCGGTCTGACCGGCACGATCCCGGTCCGCCACAGCCAGGTTCGCCACGGCGACACGACTCCGGACGTCAGCGCCAAAGTCATCGAAAACACCGCCTCGGCCTTGTTGAGGCTTCGCGACACCGTCAATGTCACGGCGATCGAAGAGGCGACCCGTCTGCTTGTCGATGCGCAGCGGATCGACTTCTATGCCCGCGGCAATGCTGCAGTCGTCGCGCTGGACGGGCAGCTCAAGTTCTTTCGCTTCGGCACTCCGACCGCAAGCTACTCCGATCCTCTGCTGCAGAGGCAGTCCGCTTCGTTGCTCAGGAGCGGCGATGTCGCATTCGTGATCTCGAACAGTGGCGATGCGCCCAGCCTGCTCGAAGCGGCCGGGTTTGCGCGCGCGGCCGGGGCTTCGGTGATCGCGATCACCGCGCAGCACAGTCCGCTCGCCGCGCTCGCGACCGTGACCATTGGCATCGATGCACCCGAGAACAGCCAGGGCTACTCGACGATGCTCTCGCGTATCCTGCAGCTCGCCGTCATCGACATGCTGGCGGTCGGCGTCGCGCTGAACCGCAATCCGCAGTCGCCCGAACAGGCGCTGATCGAACTCGCGGCCCAGGACTCCGACGCCCCCCCGGCGGTCTGAAATCAGATCTCGATGTTGTCGATCAGCCGCGTTGTGCCGATCTTCGCCGCGGCGAGCACGACCAGCGCGTCGCCGGCATCGGGAGCTTGCAGGTCGCTGCGGCGGCGGATCGCGATGTAGTCGGGCTGCCAACCGGCGGCGGCGAGATGGGCGCTCGCGGCTTTCTCGAGCCGGGCGAAATCCCGTTCGCCACCGCGCACGGCCGCCGCAAGTGCGGCGAGTTCGCGCTGCAGGCGCGGCGCTTCGGCGCGCGCGGCCGCGGACAGATAGCCGTTGCGCGAGGAGAGCGCGAGGCCGTCTTCGGCGCGAACGATCTCGCAGCCGATGATCTCGATCGGCAGGCACAGTTCGCTGACCATGTTGCGGAGCACCATCAGCTGCTGATAGTCCTTCTTGCCGAACAGCGCGACATCGGGCTGGACGATGTTGAAGAGCTTGCAGACGACGGTCGCAGCGCCGCGGAAATGGCCTGGACGCGTCGCACCTTCGAGGATTCCGTCGTGGGCCGCCGATGGCGTCACGAAATAGCTCTGCGGCGTCGGATAGAGCTCGGACTCGGCGGGCGCGAAGACGTGATCGACGCCGGCGGCCTGCAGCCGGGCGCAGTCGGCTTCCAGAGTGCGCGGGTAGGTATCGAAGTCTTCGTTCGGACCGAACTGGGTGCGGTTGACGAAGATGCTCGCGACGACGGTGTCGGCGTGCTTTGCTCCTTCGCGCATCAGGCTGGCGTGGCCTTCGTGCAGGTTGCCCATCGTCGGCGCGAATGCGACGCGGGTGCGGGAGGAGAGAGCCTGACGAAGGCTCTGGATGGTGCTGTGAATCTGCATGATTTTTTCTTTAGTGGAGAAACGCCTCAGCGCAGATCGCTGAAGGCAAGTTTGAGGCCAAGCGCGATGAAAAGCCCGCCGGTGATCCGGTCCAGCCACAGCGCGAAACGCTCGCGGCCGCGCAGCCAGGCGCCGATCCGGTTGGCTCCGATCGCGATCAGCGCGAAGCAGAGGGTCGAGCAGACGGCGAAGACAAGGCCTAGCACGAGGATCTGCAGCGGCGCGGGCCAGGCGCCGGGGACGACGAACTGGGGAAGGAAGGCGAGGAAGAACAGCGCGACCTTGGGGTTGATCGCATTGGCGATCAGGCCGCGCCGGAAATAGGGTTTGAAGCCGTTGTCCGTGCCTGTCGGCTGTGGCCGGTTCAGACTCACCCCCCGGCTGCGCAGGGCCTGAATGCCCATCCAGGTGAGGTAGGCCGCGCCACTGTACTGGAGCATGTGAAAGGCGAGCGGGGACGCGGCGATCAGCGCCGAGATCCCGAGCGCGGCGAGCAGCGTGTGGTTCAGGCAGCCGGCGGCGCAGCCGATCGCGAAACCCAGGCTCTCGCGGCGTCCGCGCGAGACGCCCAGCGCGAGCACGCCGAGGTTGTCGGGGCCGGGCGCGAAAGCGAGCAGCAGCGCGACGGGGATGAAGGTCAGAAGCGTATGGGCGTGCATCGGGGCTCCTGGCTCAGGCCACCGGAAGGGCGGTTTCGACCAGTCTGACCCAGTAGCTCGCCCCCAGGGTCAGGATCGCGTCGTTGAAATCGTAGGTGCTGCTGTGCAGGCTGCGGCCACCTTCCGATGGCCCGTTGCCGATCCAGACGTAACAGGCGGGCCGCTGTTCGGCGAAGAACGAGAAATCCTCGGCCGCCATGCTCGGTTTGGCATCGCGCAGCACCGCATCGGCGCCGGCGACGCGGCTCGCGGCGAGCAGGCAGAGCCTGGCCTCCTCGGCGCTGTTGATCGTCGGAGGGTAGCCACGGCGGTAGTCGAATTCGGCTCTCAATCCGTGGGACTGGGCGATGCCGGCCACGACCCGGCTCATCCCGGCTTCGATCTCGTCGCGGGTCGCGTTAGACAGCGCACGGACCGTGCCGATCAGCGTCGCGCGGTCCGGGATCACGTTGTAAGCCTCGCCGGCGTGGAACTGGGTCACCGACAGCACGGCTGGGTCCAGCGGATTGCGCGAGCGGGTAATCACGGTCTGCAGAGCCTGGACGAGCGAGGCGCCAGCCGTGACCGGATCCAGACTGAGGTGGGGCATCGCGGCGTGGGCGCCGCGCCCGAAGAGCCGGATCTCCCAGTAGTCGGAGCTCGCCATGACCGGTCCGGGCATCACCGCGAAAGTGCCGGCGGCGAGGCCCGGCCAGTTGTGCATGCCGAAGGCGCGATCGAAGGGGAAACGTTCGAGCAGGCCGTCGCGGAGCATCGCCGCGGATCCACCTTCGCCTTCTTCGGCGGGCTGGAAGATCAGCACGACCGTGCCGTCGAAATCGCGGTGTCGGGCGAGGTATTCGGCGGCGCCGAGCAGCATCGTTGTGTGGCCATCGTGGCCGCAGGCGTGCATCTGCCCGGGGTGACAGGAGAGGTGGGCGAAATCGTTGCGTTCGGTGATCGGCAGCGCATCCATGTCGGCGCGCAGCGCGATGCTGCGCTGGCTGCTTCCCGCTTTGAGGATGCCGACCACGCCGGTGCCGCCGATGCCGCGGTGCGTCTCTATGCCCAGCGCTTCGAGATGGCGGGCCACGAGTTCGCTGGTGCGCGCTTCCTGCCAGGCCAGTTCGGGGTTCGCGTGCAGGTCGCGGCGGATGGCCGTCAGCGCGTGCTCGCGCTGACGGATGGCCTCGATGACGTCCAAATCCTTGCCTCGTTTGCTCACTGACAAGCCTGTCAGTCTACCTCAGGCTCGTTCCAGCGTCGAAGCGGGGTCGCGTCAGCGCGGCAGGCGCAGCCGGTTTTCCTCGTACTGGGCGAGCAGGCCCCAGCGACGGCCCCGGCGGCGAACGACGTCCAGCATCGCGAGCGAGCGCAGCGTGGCGGGGCAGTCGAAGTAGTGCGGGAAGAAGCTGGCTGCGGCGAAGCGGGCGATGCGGCTCATGAGCTGACTCCTACAGGGAAAGGGCTGTCGATCCGAATAGTGTATCAATGTACAGTATTCGTCAACGCTTCTTTCACGGCCCGAATGTCCGCCCCGCGCGACAGCGACTCAGCCGGCGTTCTGTCCGGGCTCCTCGGCAAGCTTTGCTGCCGGGCTCTTGCTCTCCCGGCTCGCGCGCAGCGCGATGGGGCTGAGCAGCGCGACCAGTGCGGCGAAGACGGCGACGACCAGCAGGCCTTTGTCCAACCCCCAGCGGTGCGCGATCAGGCCGATCAGCGGCGGCCCCGCCATGAAGCCCAGATAGCCGCAGGACGACACCGCGGCGATACCCCGGGCCGGCGTGATGCCGGGAACCCGGGCGGCGGACGAGAACAGCACCGGGATCATGTTCGCGAAGCCGACGCCGACCAACGCGAAGCCGACCAGCGCCGCGACCGGGTGGCCGATTGCCAACGTTGCGGCCATCGCCAGTGCGGCCAGCGCGCTCGACAGGACCAGGGTCTTTTCGGCGCCGAAGCGCGCGCGGATCGCATCGCCGCCGAAGCGGGCCAGCGCCATCGCGGCCGAGAAGCTGCCGTAGGCGAGCGCGGCGAGCGCCTGCGGACTTTCCAGCGTCTTCGCGAGGTAGAGCGTGCTCCAGTCGTACATCGCGCCTTCGCCGACCAGGCCTAACGCGGCAAGCAGGCCGATCAGCAGGATGACCGGAGGTGGCAGGCGCAAGCCTGAAGAACTTTGCCCGGGGGAGTGGGTGGCCTCGGTCGGGAGCATGTAGCGGCTGGCGACCGCGATCGCCGCATAGGACATGCAACTGGCGGTGATCAGGTGGAGCAGCGGTGGCACGCCGGTCAGTGCGACGAGGCTGCCGATTCCAGCGCCGGCCAGCCCGCCGAGGCTGAAGAAGCCGTGGAAGGAGGACATGATCGGGCGACCGTAGGCGTGCTCGACCGCAACCGCTTCGGCGTTCATCGCAACGTCGAAGGAACCGGTTGCGAGACCGAAGACGAAGAGCAGCGCGGTGAGCGCCGCATAGCCGGGCATCAGCAGCAGCACCGCCAGAGGCAGGGCCAGCGCGAAGCCCGCGCCGAGCACAACCGGGCGGGTGCCATGGCGGGCAACCCAGGCGCCGACCCGGGTCAGGCCGATCAGCGCACCGATGCTGCTCGCGAGCATCAGCCAGGCGAGCTCAGCCTCCGTGAGACCGAAAAGCTGCTTGACGGTCGGGATATGGACGCCCCAGCTCGCGAAGAGCAGACCGCAGATGAAGAAATGGGTCCGGGAGGCAAGGCGGGCGGCGTGCGGGGGAGTTCTCATGTTTTTCAGCGTCCGTGACGGGAGATCAGATCGGCGAAGTCGGCGGCATTGGCGAGACCGTTCGAGGCGCCGCTCTCGCCGATCTTCCAGCCCGCGTAGAGCATGGCCCGCGACAGCGCGGTTCGAGCGTCGAGTCCGCGCAGGCTCTGGTCGAGAAAGGCGGCGAAGAGCGCGTCTCCGGCACCGACGGTGTTGAGGATGGCGCGCGGTGCGATCGCCTGGCCGTGGAAGAGTTCGCGCCCGCGCTCGGAGAGCAGAGCACCCTCCGCCCCCATGCCGATCACGATGATGCGCGGATCGAAACGCCGCCTCAGCTCGACGATCGCCTCGTGTGGCGGGCAGGGCAGCCTCTCGTGCGACAGGAACAGGATGTCGGCGGCGGCGATGAAGTCGCGGTTGTAGCCATCGTCGAAATCGGCCAGCACATGGACGTCGGTCGCGATCGGGATGGCCCGCGCGCGGGCCTCATCGAGCAGCGGGCGCGCGAAGTTGATGTTGCAGATCACCGCCAGCTCGGCGTTCGAGAGCAGTGGCGCGGTGAGTTCCCCCGGGTATTCGCTGCCCTGCAGATCCTTGAGGTCACAGTGGGCCTGGCGGCTGCCATCGGGGGCGACGAGGATCACCGACTGCGAAGTCTCCGTCGTCGTCCGGGCGACGAAGCCGGACGCGAGGCCCAGGCGGGGCAGTGCCGCGAGCATCCGCTCTCCGGCTTCGTCGGGGCCGATCAGCGTTGCGAGCCTCGCCTGATGGCCCAGCTTCGCCAGCGCGATCGCGAGGTTCAGTCCGACGCCCGAGTGCATCTCGGTGATGCCATGAAACGGGAAGGCGACCGGATAATAGTGAAGCGGAAAGCCTTCTATCTTCAGGTTGGTCTCTCTCGTGTAGAGGCCGGCAATGGCGATTGCGGACATTTCGATCCTTCCGTGGTTCAGGCCGCGGTGCTGCTGCGGCAGAGGAGGCGGCGGCGGGTCTGGCGCGCGAACGGAACCCAGGCGTGGAGGATCCAGCGCAGATACATTGCGATCGCGCGTATCCATTCGTCGGCGGCCATGCCTATCCAGGCGCCGAGCAGGCCCCAGCCCATCTGGATGCCGAGCAGCCAGGCGAGCCCCACTTCGGCGCCGAACATCGAGAAAGCGCCGAACACGACCGGAAAGCGTACGTCTCCGGTGCCGCGCAGCGAGTTGATGACGACCATGTTGAAGACCCGGCCCGTCTCGAGCGCGATGAAGAGCCAGAGCACGGTGCAGCCGCTCCGGATGATCTCCGGATCGCTCGTGAAGAGCCGCATCAGCCTGGGGCCTTCGAGCGCAGCGAGGCTGGCGCTGAGGATCGCCGCGGCAAAACCCCAGACGAGCGCGCGACGGACCAGGCGGTTGGCCGCATGCAGCGCTCCGGCGCCGACCAGGTGGCCGACGACGATCTCGGCGCCGAAACCGATCGCGGCGGCGCTCAGCGCGACGAACTGCGAGATCTGCAGCAGATAGGTGTGGGTCGCCAGCGCGGTGGTGCCCATCGTCGCGATGAAGGAGAGGTTCCAGGTGAAGGCGGTCCGGTAGGCGACGTTCTCGCCCGCTCCGGGCAGACCGATCCTCATCATCTCAACGAGGGGTTTGGGCGAAATCCACCACCAGTCGCGCCAACGGGGGCGGATGCCCAGGTGCCTGCGCCAGAGCCAGAGGCTCAGGATGAGGCCGGCGAGGCGGGCGAGCAGGAAGGCGATGCCGATGCCGATCAGGCCCAGGCGGGGCAGGCCCAGCCAGCCGAAGATCAGCGGCAGGCCCAGGATCAGCGACAGCGCGTGGACCACGAGCATCTGGTTCAGCGTGTCGCGCGTGAAGGTATAGGCGCGCAGCACTGAGGCGAGCGTCGTGTTCAGAGAGTCGATGAGCAGAACGAGGCTCAGGATCATCAGGTAGGGCTTTGCCTCTGGTCTGAGCTCTTCGGGCAATTTGAGCAGCGAGAGCAGAGCGTCGGCGCTGCTGGCGACCAGAACGGCCAGCGCGAGGCCCAGCCAGCTCGCCGCAGCCAAGCTGGCGCGGGCGATCCGTGCTGCCGACTCGCGGTCGCCCGCGCCCAGATACTGGGTGACCACGACCGATGCGCCGATTCCGACGACGCGGAACAGGAACAGGAAGAAACCGAACAACTGGTTGCTCAGACCGAAGGCGGCAGCGGTCGCATCGGAGATCCGGGAAGTCACCGTGACAAAGATCAGACCGACGATCGCGAGCAACAGCTGCTCGGCGTAGATCGGCCAGCTGATCGCAAAGAGGCGGGGGCGGATGACTGAGAGTTTGGGCACTTCAGACCGTGATTTCGAGTTGCTTGTTCGCGATGGAGTGGATGGGTTTGTGTATCAGAGCGCAAGACCGCAAGGCGGTGAAGAGCCTGGCTTGCGCTCTGATAGGCGATGCGCGGCTAGGCCGACTTGTCCTCGCCGAGGATCGCGACGGCGCTGCGCGCCGGCACGATCACGGTGACCCAGCCCTCTTCGCTGACCAGCGCATCCTCCGCGGCCGCGACCCAGTTTGCTCGCTTGAGCGGCAGCTTCCAGACCGGGATGCGGATCGCGCAGGCTTGCGCGCTGCGGTTCAATGCATAAAGAGATGCCGCTCTGTCGGTGAAGCGGGCGAATGCGAAAGTGTCCTTCTCGGTCAGCAGGGCCAGATAGGCGCCGTGGCGCAGCTCCTCGCGCGCCTTGCGCAAGGCGATCGAGGCTTTGTAGTGCTCGAACAGATCGCGGTTCCAGTGGCTCGCTTCCCAGTCGAAACAGCGCCGGCAATCGGGGTCCTGGCCGCCTTCAAGGCCGATCTCATCGCCGTAGTAGATCGAGGGCACGCCCGGGTAGGCGAACTGCAGCGTGACGGCGAGCTTCATCGCATCGGTGTCGCCGCCGACCAGCGTGAAAAAGCGCGCGGTGTCGTGGCTGTCGAGCAGGTTGAACTGGGTCAGCTGGTTCGCATAGGGAATGCGGCCGCGGGCCGAGTCGAGCCAGGCCGAGAATTCGGCCGTCGAGAGATTCGCCGGCTCGTAGGCAATGTCGGTGCCGGCCAGCCACTCGCGAACCGGGTGAGCGAAGCCGTAATAGTTCATCGCGCCATCTTCCTGATCGCCCTGCAGCCAGCTCGTTGCCTCGTTGAAGTGCTCGCCAAGCACATAGGCTTCAGGGTTCTCCTCGCGCAGCGCGCGACGGAACTCGCGGACATAGTGCGCGTTGTTCGTCGAACCCGAGCCTTCGCCGAGCATGTGGATCACATCGAAACGCCAGCCGTCTATCGAGTAGGGCGCATGCATCCAGTGGCGCAGCACCGAATCGGGGCCACCGTAGATCTGCTCGCGCAGCCCTTCCGAGCGGTAATCGAGTACCGGCAGCGATGCGTGGCCTTTCCAGCCGTGGTTGTGGCCGGCCTCGTCGAAGTAGTACCAGTCGCGCCACGGTGAGGCCTCGGAGTGGGCTGCACCTTCGCTCGTGTGACGTTTGTACAGGTTGAACCAGGGGTGGTTCGTTCCGGTGTGGTTGACGACCGCGTCGAGGATCAGGCGCATGCCGCGGCACTTCAGGTCGGACGAGAGCGCGGCGAGCGCTTCGTTGCCGCCCAGGTGCGGATCGACCTGGTAATAGTCTTCGGTGTCGTACTTGTGGTTACTGCCCGACGTGAAGACCGGGTTCAGATAGACCGCGGTGATGCCCAGCTGTTTTTGCAGGTAGTCGAGCTGACGGCGCACGCCGATCAGATCGCCGCCGTAGAACTCGGTGGCCGGCAGATCCGGGTTGATCGCCTCGCCCCAGCGCTTGGCGACGACAGGCATCCGGCCGCTGCCATAGGTGTATTCGCCGCTTCTGACCTGCAGCGCGGGGTCGCCCTGGCAGAAGCGGTCGGGGAAGATCTGGTAGAAAACCTGGTCGCGGACCCAGCGCGGCGGCAGGGTGCTGCGGTTGATCCGGAACATCACGTCGCGGTGCGGCACGCGCTCGTGCAGACCGTCGCCGGCGAGCCAGCTCTGGCGGCCGTTTTCGATGACCTTGAAGGCGTAGAGGGTCGGCTCGTTGCCCGTGTCCCAGGGAACTTCGGCGATGAAGCGGTGCAGTCCGGCTTCGCGGCCGGCGAGCTTCATGTCGATGAACAGCGCCTCGTTGTCCGGTTCGCACCTGACCTGAACCCGCAGCGCTTCGCTGCGCTCGGCGAGCAACACGACCTTGAAGCCGTTCTTGCCGGGGATCAGCCAGGGTTCTATCTGGGGGTGAAGGAGGAACATCGGGGGACTCCTGTTGTGGTCAGGGTTCCAATCTAGGTCCGGCGCGCACCGCCGTCATCGGCGCCGACGGTGGAATCGCCGGGGTTGAAAGCGGAGGGGAGAGGGGGTTGAGCCGGGGTTGATGCCGGAAGGGAGGGGCGCCAGAAAGAGGTAGTCTTCACGCAGAGCGGGGATCTGCGAATTCCCGCCTCCGCTCTGCGTGGGACCGGCTTTGGTTTTAAGCCTGTCGCCCCCGTGCAGGAGGGGGCCTGTGTCGGATCAGTTGCCCGTGCGGGCGAGGCGGAGGGCGTGGGCGGCGGCGCGCTCGAAGAGCGGGCTCTGGGCCAGGTTCATCGCCTGTCCGCTGCTCCACTGCTGGATCAGCGCGCGCGCGGTGATCGCCAGCACGCCCTGCTGGTCGGGATCGACGAGCAGGAAAACCTGACGGCTCTTGCTGATCGCTCCGAGGCAACCGCGCACGCGGCGCTGATCGGGGAGTGCGATCTCGATCCAGCTGCCGGTGGACAGCGCTGTGACCGCCTCGGAGGGCGGGGTTTCGCGCTCGACTCCTCCGCCGAGCTTGAGCACGCGCAGGCCCGAGACTTCGGGCAGAGCGGCGAGTTCAAGCTCGGCGTGACCGGGGATGGAAGGGAGGGCTTCCGGAACGGGTCTGCCGCGCAGTGCAGCCGCGTGCAGATCCATGCAGGGCGCGAGCAGCGCGTCGCGAACCGTCTTTTCATAGCCCAGCTCGTCGAGTCCGGAGTGCATTCGGCTGAGCAGACCGGGCAGCAGCTGGATCAGCTGTCGCCGCGATTCGGGGTCGGCTTTCGGCTGCACGCTCCACAGCAGGCGGTCGGCGACCATCAGCCGGGTACGCCACTCGACGCTTTTCTCGCCGCATTCGACCAGGGTACGGGTCAGCACCCGGATCCAGTGTTGCTCAAGGAAGTCGCGGACCGCAGTCGGCGGTTGATCCGAGCACAGCGCGCGCAACGCGCGGGCGGCGAAGCGCAGGCAGAGTTCTTCGCGTTCGATCCGGTTCGCCGCCTCCTGAAAACCGGCCGCTCGCTGTTGCGCGATCCTCTGGCGGTTCGGGGTCAGTTCGAGCAGAGCGCTCAACTGTTCGATGAAGATGCCGGAGTCGCGCTGGAATCCGTGCTGTATCTGCATTGCAGCTTCGTCGAGCGCGCGGCAGACCGGGTGGGTCGCCGGCGCGTCGGCGGCGAGGCCTATCGTTGCGTCGGCCATCGCGTCGAGCAGGCGGCGCGCCGGGTGGCGGGGATCCTTCAGCAGCCGTTCGTCGGTCAGCGCGAGCTTGAGCAGGGGAATGCGCAGCCGGGCGATCGCCTGACGGGCCGCCAGAGGAAGGTGGGGCAGAGAGATCTCGATTTCGAAGACCCGCTCGATCGCATCGACAGCGGTTCGCGCTTCGGGCGAGAGCAGGGCGCCGAGCTCGCTGCCGATCAGACGGCCGGACACGTTGTCTTGCGCTCCCGCGGATTGCTGTTCGTCGAGCCAGACCAGCACGCGGTCGAGCAGCGCGGCCGCGAGTTCGGGCGCGATCTGTCCGGTCTGGCGGGGCGAGCCCTGGCGGGTCAGCAGCGCACGCTGGAGTTCGACGATGCTGCCGCCGGTGGCACTGGCGGTCTCGCCGAGAAAGCTGTTCTGGATTTCGCGCGCGCTCGGTTCGGGCTCGGCCCGGGTCAGCGAACGTGGCGAGACGCCGGCCGTTTCAAGCAGACGGTTCAGTCGCATGTAGAGCTGGACGAGGCGGTTGCCCAGCGCGGGTTCCATGCGTTCGAGCAGGGTCAGCCGTTCATTCGGTCCCAAGCCCGCGCCTTCGACGAGCCCGCGGATGCCGCAGCAGACCGTCTCCGGGCCGACCGGGATCTGCTCCTTGGCGACGTCGCTCTGTCCCAGCAGACTCATGTAGCGCAGGTGCAGCCTGCCCAGTTCGCCTTCGCTGCGTTCCCTGAGCCTTCGGGCGAAGTCGGACAGGCGGATCGAGAACTCCAGATCCTCCTCGTGCACGAGGCTGATCCTCGATGCGGTCAGTCCCCTGGCCTGTTCGAAACCGCGTCTGTCCTTGAGCCCGGCCAGCTCGTCATGGCTCTCGGCTGCGGACCGGCGCAGCTCGGCAAGCGCATCTTCCATCGTGAAGCCCTGCTCGCGCGCGAAATCGCTGAGCGTGTCGAGCAGCGCGCTGCGGCAGCTGGCCAGCACGCTGGAGGGCGAATCAGGCGAGGATCTGGATGGAGACGAGGACGGAGCCATGGTCTTGGGGCCGGTTGGCGGCGACGCGGTGAGGATATTCTGACTATAACCCAGTGCGACTCCCGAGTCGGGCGCGGCTTTGCAACACTTCGTCGCGCGGGAAAGCGGCGCCGCGTCTGACTTGAGGGACAATGCGGCATGGCCGAGCGGAGGATCCCGCGCGGCGGATTTCATCACCATCACAAATGGCGGAAACAATCATGAGTGGACTTTCCTATGTCTCGCGTTCGAACGCGGGGCCCTGGACGACCTACCTGGCCCAGGTGGAGCGGGTGCTGCCCTATCTGGGGCGGCTGGAGCGTTGGGCCGAAACGCTGCGCCGGCCCAAGCGCGCGCTGATCGTCGACATCCCGGTCGAGATGGACGATGGCCGGATCGAGCATTTCGAGGGCTATCGTGTCCAGCACAACCTCTCCCGCGGTCCGGGCAAGGGCGGCGTGCGCTTTCACCCCGACGTGACGCTCGAAGAAGTGATGGCGCTGTCGGCGTGGATGACGGTCAAGAACGCTGCGGTCAATCTGCCTTATGGCGGAGCGAAGGGCGGAATCCGCGTCGATCCGAAAAAGCTCTCGCGCAAGGAGCTCGAAAAGGTCACCCGCCGCTACACCAGCGAGATCGGTCTGATCATCGGGCCGGACAAGGACATTCCGGCGCCGGACGTCAATACGAACGGCCAGATCATGGCCTGGATGATGGACACCTATTCGATGAACATCGGCGCGACCGCGACCGGTGTCGTGACTGGCAAGCCGATCGAACTGGGCGGCTCGCTGGGGCGCTTCAAGTCGACCGGGCGGGGCGTGTTTGTCGTCGGGCGCGAGATCGCGCAGCGCATGGATCTCGCGATCTCCGGTGCGCGGGTTGCGGTTCAAGGCTTCGGCAACGTCGGCAGCGCGGCGGCCGAGCTGTTTGCGAAGTACGGCGCGAAGATCGTCGCAGTCCAGGACCACTCCGGGACTGTCTATAACCCGGCCGGGATCGCGATCGAGGATCTGTATGCCGCGGTTCAGCGCGATGGAGGTATTGCCGACTGTGCCGGTGCCGAGCGGATCGCCGATGAAGACTTCTGGGATATCGAAACCGAGTTCCTGGTTCCCGCTGCGTTGGAGAGCCAGATCGATGCGGCGCGGGCGCGCCGGATCAAGACCCGCGTGATCCTCGAAGGAGCGAACGGTCCGACCCTGCCCGAGGCGGATGACATCCTCGCCGAGCGGGGAATCGTTGTCGTTCCCGACGTGATCGCGAATGCCGGTGGGGTGACCGTGTCCTACTTCGAGTGGGTTCAGGACATCGCGAGCTTCTTCTGGACCGAGGACGAGATCAACAAGCGTCTGGATCGCATCATGATCGAGGCTTTTGCGAAGGTCTGGGAGACCGCCCAGCAGCATGGCATCACGCTGCGCACCGCGGCCTATGTCGTGGCCTGCACGCGGATCCTGTCCGCGCGCGAGGATCGCGGCCTCTACCCCTGATCTTTGTCCACCCCTCCAGGCTTGACGCGCGCGGCCCGGCTGACCGATGCCGGGCCGCGCGTTTCGTTGCGCGGAAGACGCAGCGCGGAGCGCGCGTCCGACGATTTCACGTTTGTTTTGTTCCCGCCGCGAGGGGGCGGAGATAGGCTCCGTCTTTACATTTTTTTTCAACTCCCTGAACATGCGACCGGGGCCTGATTCCGTTTCAGGCCTGTTCAGCAGGCAGGGACAGTGCAGCAGATCTGCCAGGAGCGGCCGCGAGTTCTCTTCGCGGCCTTCCTGCGCTTGTTCCATGCGTTGCGCTGCGTTGTGAGCCCTCATGGCAAAACCTAACGATAAATCTCAGAAACTCCCCGCTCTGACGATGGCCGCGCTCGGCGTCGTCTTCGGCGACATCGGCACCAGCCCCCTCTATGCGATGAAGGAGGCCTTCTCGCAGGAGCACTTTCCGCTCGCCCCGTCGGCGGGCAATGTGCTGGGCATCCTGTCCCTGATCGTCTGGACCCTGATCATGGTGGTCACGGTCAAATATGTTCTGCTCGTGATGCGGGCCGACAACCACGGCGAAGGCGGTGTTGTCGCGTTGATGGCGCGGGTCGTCGAGCGCGCCAGCAACCGTCCCTACAAGAAGGTGCTGGCGATCGCGCTGGGCCTGGGCGGTGCTGCGCTGTTCTATGGCGATGGCGTGATCACTCCGGCGATATCGGTGCTCTCCGCGGTCGAAGGTCTCGAAGTCGCGACGCCGGCGATGAAACGCTTCGTCGTGCCGATCTCGCTGGCCATCCTGATCGCGCTGTTCATGGTTCAGAAACACGGCACCGAGCGGGTCGGCCGATGGTTCGGCCCGGTCGTGCTGATCTGGTTCGTGACCCTCGGCGCGGTTGGGGTCTGGAACATCCTCGACTATCCCGGAGTGCTGGTCGCTCTCTCTCCCCACTATGCGGTCACCTTTTTCATTGAGCACAAGGAAGTGGCTTTTCTCGCGCTGGGTGCGGTCTTCCTGACCGTGACCGGAGCCGAGGCGCTCTATGCCGACATGGGGCACTTCGGTGCCCGTCCGATCCGCCTCGCCTGGCTTTGGATCGTGATGCCCGGCCTGCTGCTGAACTATTTCGGTCAGGGGGCGGAGCTGATCGGCAACCCCGCTGCGGCCGCGAATCCCTTTTTCCTCGCCGTTCCGCACTGGGCGCTGCTGCCCATGGTGGCGCTGGCGACGATGGCTTCGGTGATCGCCTCACAGGCCTTGATCACCGGCGCTTTCTCGGTGACCCGCGAGCTGATTCAGCTCGGCTACTGCCCGCGCATCGTGATCCAGCACACTTCGGGGTCGCAGATCGGGCAGATCTATGTGCCTTTCACGAACCGCGTGCTGATGGTGCTGGTGATCCTGATCGTGCTGGGCTTCCGTTCGTCGAGCAATCTCGCGGCCGCTTACGGCATCGCGGTTTCGATGACGATGATCATCACCAGCCTGCTCGCGTTCTCGGTCGCGCGGCGCGACTGGCGCTGGCCGACTCCGGTCGCCGCGCTGGTCTTCCTGCCCCTGATGGCGATGGATTTTTCGTTCATCGCCGCGAACGTGACGAAGATCGAGGACGGCGGATGGGTGCCGCTGGTCTTTGGGGCGGGGATTTACACGCTGATGAGCACCTGGAAGAGGGGGCGCGAGATCCTGACCCAGAAGATGGGGGGCGACGGGATCCCGCTCGAGCCTTTCGTTGAGTCGCTGTGCCGCGAGCCTTTCCCGCGCGCGCCGCTGACCGCGGTCTTCCTGACTTCGCGCTCCGACATCGTGCCGCACGCGCTGCTGCACAACCTCAAACACAACATGGTGCTGCACGAGACGACCGTGTTCGTCAGCGTCGTGTTCCTGTCCTTCCCGCGCGTACCGGATTCGCAGCGCGTGCTGGTCGAGCGGATCGCCGAGAACTTCTATCGCGTCAAGATCTTCTTCGGCTTCATGGAGGATGCCGACGTGCCGGCGGCTCTGCAGAGCTGCGCCGAGCAGGGCCTGACGATCGATCCGGCCCAGGTCTCCTACTTCCTGAGCCGCGAGACCTTGAAGCCCACGCCCGGCGAAGGCATGGCGCTGTGGCGGGAGCGCTTGTTCGAGATCATGTTCCGCAACGCGACCAGCGCCGCGAACTTCTTCAACCTGCCCTTCAACCGCGTCATCGAGATGGGAAGCCAGATCGCGATCTGAGCTTCTTTTCCGACCCTCGCCCGCGAGCGGCGAGGGTGATTACGCCGCGATCACGACGCGATCGCGGCCTTCTTCCTTGGCGCGGTAGAGCGCCAGGTCGGCCCGGCGCAGAGCCTCGGAGAGCGTCTCTGCCTTGCGGAACAGGATCAGGCCCATGCTGAAGCGGACCCGGTAGTCGGCGGGGGTGCCGTCTATTCGCAAGGATTGGAGGGCGCCGCGGATGCGTTGGAATGCAGCCGTGGCGCCACTCTCGGTGGCTTCGGGCAAGAGCAGCAGCCACTCTTCGCCGCCGGTCCGACCAAGGCTGTCGCCGTCGCGAAGCGCTTCCTGGGCCGCCCGGTAGAAGCCGCGCAGTACTTCGTCTCCGACGTCGTGCCCCCAGCTGTCGTTGACCTGCTTGAAATGGTCGAGATCGAGCAGCGCCAGAGCGCTCTTCTTCGCGTCGCTGCCGGCGATCAGCGCAGCGGCTCGGGCCATGATCGCGCGCCGGTTGGGAGCTCCGGTCAGCTCGTCCCTCAGTGCCAGCTCTTCGAAGCGGGCCTTCAGCTGGGTCTGGCGGCGGAGCAGGGCCAGGATCACGACCAATCCGAGCAGCGCGAGCGTCAGTCCCGCCTGCAGCGTGAGCTGCCGGGTTTTCTGGTGCGCGAGCTGGGCGTCGCGGATCTGCTGGGTCAGGCGCAAGCGGGCGTTCTCGGCGTCGCGCTGGCGGGTTTCGTGGCGGATCGACAGCTCGGACAGGATGCGGGTCCGCTCGGAATCGAAGAGCTGGAGTTCGATCGCGCGCAGTCTCTGCTGGGCCTGATAGGCGGCTTCATACTGATGAAACGCGGCATTGACCTGGGCCTGGGCTTCGCGCAAAACCCGCTCAAGGTTGATGTCGCCGTGACGGGTCAGTTCCGGTTTCGCGGCCTCCAGAGAGGCCCAGGCGGCCCGGTCGCCCAGGCGAGCCAGGCAGATCGCGGTCCGCGCATCGATCTGCGCGACGATCAGCGCGTTCTGCCCGCGCCGCAGCACCGGACGTGCCTGGCGAAGCAGGGAGAGCGCCTCGCGCCAGAGGCCGACATCGATGTAGGTCCTCGCCAGCGAGTTCTGCGCGTAGGCGATCCCGAAGGTGTCGCCGATGCTGCGCGAGAGCTCGATCGAGCGCTCCAGCGCAGCCTGGGCTTCGCGCTTGTCGGGGTTGCCGGCGGCAGCGTTGCCCAGGTCGTAGTACAGCGTGGCGGCGAGATAGGTCTGCCGATCGGGGGAGATCAGCGCCAGCGCTCTGCGGCGCTCGGCGAGCGCGCGCGGGGTCTCGCGCAGGCGGTCGTAGAGCGCCGCGAAGGCCGACATCGTTTCGGCCTGGCGGGCGCGGTCGCCCACTTTGACGAAATGGGCCAGCGCGGCCTCGAGAATCGGCGCGGCCCTGGCGTGCAGCGAGAGCGAGCCGGCCAGTGAAGAGCCGTACTGGATCTGCACGATCGCCTTGCTGTTCTCGTCGCGGTTCTGGGCCGCTTCGGTCAGCGCGCGTTCGAAAGCCTGGATTCCCTCCTGGGGGCGGTTGTCCGCGATCAGCATCTCGCCCTCGACTGCGTGGAGCAGAGCCAGAGCGTCGTGCCGCCGGAGGCGGTTCGCCAGAAGCAGCGCTTCGGCGAGTGGCGGGCGCGCGCGCGAGGAATCTCCGATCAGGTTGAAGGCCATCGCCATCGCCGTCAGCGCTTCGAGCCTGAGCTGCCTGTCGCCGCGCTGGCGCGCCTGAAGCGCGGTGGCCTCCGCGCTGCGCGCCGCCTCATGGGGATTGCGGTCGAGGCTCGCGTAGAGCTCGCGCGCATCGAGCGCCAGCGCTTGCCCGGCCCAGAGCAGCAGCGCGAGCACGCCGCAGCGGACGAAGCGGGTGGCAGAGAAATTCAGGGGGGATCCCGTTTGAGACATGCCCCGAGTATGGCCGACTGTCAAGGCCTTAGAAAGGCTGAATACGCGGCCTTTGTCCAGCCCTTAACCAAAAGTGACAAAGGCTGTTCGGGCGCGAATCAGAAGGGCAGCGCGATTGCCGGGCAATGCGTGCGCAGCGCGTCAGCGAAAGCGCTCTGTATCCGGGCGAGCGCGGCCGGATCGTCCGCTTCGAAGCGGAGCACCAGCACCGGCGTCGTGTTCGACGCGCGAGCAAGGCCGAAGCCATCGGAGAACTCGACGCGCAGGCCGTCGGTTTCGACGCGCTCGACTTCGTCGGCGAAGAGCGCTCCGGCCTTGAGTCTGGCGACGAGCTCGAATGCCTCGCCTTCATTCATCGGGATGTTCAGCTCGGGGGTGCTGAGCGCATTCGGCAGCGCCTTGAGCGGCGCGTTCGCATCGACGCTGCGCGAGAGGATTTCGAGCAGCCGCGCTCCGGCGTAGATGCCGTCATCGAAGCCGTACCAGCGCTCGGCAAAGAAGATATGGCCGCTCAACTCGCCGCCCAGCACCGCACTGCTTTCGCGCATCTTTGCCTTGACCAGTGCGTGGCCGGTGCAACCCATCACCGGCTCTCCGCCGTGTTCGCGTATCCACGGCGCGAGGTGGCGCGTGCATTTGGCGTCGAAGACGATCTTGCCGCTCGGCACCCGGGTCAGCACGTCGGCCGCGAACAGCATCAGCTGGCGGTCCGGGTAGATGATCTCGCCGTCCTTCGTGACGACGCCGAGGCGGTCGCCGTCGCCGTCGAAGGCGAGGCCGAGCTCGGCATTGCTCGCCTTCAGCGCGGCGATCAGATCCTCGAGGTTCTCTGGGCGGCTCGGGTCGGGGTGGTGGTTAGGGAAGCGGCCGTCGACTTCAGAGAACAGCTCGACGAGCTCGCAGCCCAGGCGCCTGAAGAGCTCGGGTGCGGTGTTTCCGGCGGCTCCATTGCCCGAGTCGAGCGCGATCCTGAGCGGGCGGGCGAGTTTCACATCGCCGGCGATCCGCTCGATGTAGGCGGAGCGCACGTCGGTCCGGCTGATCCGGCCCGCGCCGTGTACGAAGTCGGCATCGAGGATGCGTCGACGCAGGGCCTGGATCTGCTCGCCGTGCAGGGTCTCTCCGGCCAGCACCATCTTCAGGCCGTTGTAGTCGGGCGGGTTATGGCTACCGGTGATCGCGACGCAGTTTGCGGTCTGCAGATGGTGGGCGGCGAAATAGACGACAGGGGTCGCGACGCAGCCGATGTCGATCACGTCGATGCCGGTGGAAGTGATGCCCTCTTCGAGCGCGGTGGCGAAGTCGGTGCCGGACAGCCTGCCGTCGCGACCGACGACGATCGTCCTCTGGCCGCGGGCGAGCGCTTCCGATCCGATGGCCTGGCCGATCAAGGCGACGGTTTCGGCGGTCAGCGTCTTGCCGACGATGCCGCGGATGTCATAGGCCTTGAAGATCTCTGGGGCAGGAGTCGTCATCGAATACCCATCGCCGGCGCTTCAGCGCCCCTGTTCGAAGAAGTCGATCAAGCGTCGGGGCAGCCAGTCCAGATTGCCCGGGAATGGGCCTTCGACGAAGCCGGCGTGCCCGCCTTCCTGGGGTTGTTCCAGTGTCACCGAGGGCGAGACTTCGCGTGCTGTTGGCAGCACCCCTGCCGGCATGAAGGGGTCGTTGCGCGCGTTGAGCAACAGGGTCGGCAGTGCGATCCGGCCGAGCCAGGGTTTGGCTGAAGCGCGCGTCCAGTAGTCATCGGCGTTCGCGAAACCGTGCAGCGGCGCCGTGACGATCTCGTCGAATTCATAGAGCCGGCGCGCGGCCTTGACGCGCCGTTCATCGTAGCTGCCGGGGAAGCGTTCGAGCTTGGCGAGCGCGTTGCGCTTCATCGTTGCGAGGAAGTTCAGGCTGTAGATCCGGTTGAAGCCCCGGGCCAGGTGGTGACCGCAGGCGGCCAGATCCAGTGGTGCCGAGATAGCTGCCGCGGCGCTCAGTACCTCCTTCGCGCCGTCTCCCTGCTGGCCCAGCCAGACCAGCAGCGCATTGCCGCCCAGCGAGACGCCGGACGCATAGCGGGGCACTCCGGGATAGAGCCCGGCGAAGCGGCGCAGGATCCAGTCGATCTCGACCGCATCGCCCGAATGGTAGGCGCGCAGTTTGCGGTTGGGCTCGCCCGAACAGCCGCGAAAGTGCGGCACGGCGCCGTTCCAGCCGCGCGCCGCGAGCGCGCGCAGCAGCGCGCGCGTGTAGTGGCTGCGGCTCGATCCTTCGAGACCGTGAAACATCAGCACCAGAGGCTTTCCGGCCCGGACGGGCAGCCGGTCGACGTCGATGAAGTCGCCGTCGGGAAGTTCCCAGCGCTCGCGGACCACTTCCGGCATTTCGCCCTTGATCGCGAGCGGCCACAGGGTCTGGGCGTGGCTGCCGCGCAGCCAGAGAGGGGCCCGATAGGCGGGGGAAGTCATGGGCGTCAGTGTACGGTGCGTGGCGTGTCGTCGAGGTAGTTCCCGGTCTCCGGCGACGGGGAGGCGTGGTGCATGACGAGGCGCCAGCCGAAAGCGCCGCGGGCATAGACGTTGGTCGCGATGATCGGCGGCGGCATGCCGTCCTCTCCTTCGATGACAATGTGCTGGAGCACGCTGCGCACGACCAGCATCGGGCTGGTGTGGGAGAGGCCGTGATGGACGCTCAGGCGCAGGCGCATGCCGTCTTCGAAGAGCTGTTTCCACGATTCGCGGATCGCGGCGAGACCGATCAGGCGCGTTCCACCGGGGTGTACGCAGGAAATCTCGTCGGCGTCCGACCAGAGCGCCATCAGCGCTTCGAGGTCACCGCGGTTGAAGGCGTCGTAGAACGCAGCTTCGATGTCATCGACTGATGCAAAGAGCACCTGGCTCATCGGGATTCCTTGCGGGGGAGCAGTGCGTCCGCTTCGGTGAGCACGCGTTCGGGGGCGATGCCGTTCAGGCAGTCGAGGTGGCCGAGCGGGCATTCGCGTTTGAAACAGGGGCTGCAGGCGAGTCCGAGCGAGATCACGCGGGCCTTGTCCGAGAGCGGCGGGGTGTAGCCAGGGCTCGACGAGCCGAACAGTGCGACGAGCGGCGTGCCGGTCGCTGCGGCGACATGCATCAGGCCAGAATCGTTGGTGACGGCGAGGCGCGCGTGGGCGATCAAGTCGATCGCCTGTGCGAGATCGGTCTTTCCGCACAGATCGACAATGCCTTCGGCGCTGCCGGCGAGGCGGACGATCTCGGCCGACACTGCGGCATCTTTCTTCGAGCCGAGGATCCAGACCGGAATGCCTTGCGTGCGATAGCGTTTGGCCAGCTCGGCATAGTGGCGCTCAGGCCAGCGTTTGGCCGGACCGAACTCGGCACCTGGGCAGAACACGACCGGACGGGGTTCGGCCGTTAGCGTGGCGGTGGCGAGGCTGATGGCTATCTGCGCGGCGCTGCGCACGAGTCGGGGATTGGGCAGAGGGCGTTCGAGCTCGGCTCCCGGTTCTTCGGCGAGCTGGGCGTAGCGCTCGACCTGCAGCGGCAGGCGCTTCTCGTCGAGCGCATGGCGCCGGTTGAGCACGCCGAAGCGCATCTCGCCGGTGAAGCCGACGCGAACCGGGATACCGGCGAAGAACGGAATCAGCGCCGATTTCCACGAGTTCGGCAGCACATAGGCTTCATCGAACTTGGGCAGGGTTTTCGCGAAGCGCCGCCGTGCGGCGAGTTGCAGGGCTCCGTGACCGAAGGGATTGGCGATGACATTTGCGACTTCGGGCATTGCGGCGAGCGCGGGTGCGACCCAGGCGGGTGCGAGCGCGGTGATCGCGCAGTCGGGGCGGCGCGCGACAAGGCGCATCAGCAGCGGCTGGGCTGCGACGCAGTCTCCGATCCAGTTCGGAGCAACGATCAGAATGCGGGGCATCTGTTTCCGGATGACCCGGGGGCCTTGCCGGCCTCCGGGCTAAGGGCTGAGACGAGCGCGGCTCAGTGATGACCGACCGGCTTCTCGCCGGTCAGCACATACAGGGCGTTGCAGTAGGGACAGCGCGCCTCGCCGCTCTTCGTCACGTCGAGGAACACCCGCGGATGCCGGGCCCACAGCGGAGCGTCGGGCATCGGGCAGTGCAGAGGCAGATCGTCGGCCGTGACTGCGATCGTCTGGTTCTTGTCGGTGTTTTCGGGCATGCGAGGCCTCCGGTGTCAGACGTGGACGAGCCAGTCGTCGTGACCCGGCAGCCGACCGTTGACGAGGTCGAAATAGCGGGCCTGGAGCTGGGCCGTGATCGGGCCGCGACGGCCTTCGCCGATCTGGCGGTTGTCGAGTTCGCGGATCGGCGTCACTTCGGCGGCGGTCCCGGTGAAGAAGGCTTCGTCGGCGATGTAGATGTCGTCGCGGGTCAGGCGCTTGGTCTGCACCTCGTAACCGAGTTCCTTGGCCAGCGTGTGGATCGTCGAGCGGGTGATGCCGGTCAGCGCCGCGGCGATCTCCGGTTCGATGATCACGCCGTTCTTGACGATGAAGACGTTCTCGCCCGAACCCTCGGCGACGAAGCCTTCGGTGTCGAGCAGCAGCGCTTCATCGTAACCGTCGTTGGTCGCTTCCTGATTGGCGAGGATCGAGTTCGCATAGGCGGCGGCGAGCTTGGCGCGCGGCATCGTCACATTGACGTGGTGACGGGCGAAGGAGGCGGTCTTGATCCGGATGCCCTTTTCCATGCCGTCGGCGCCCAGATAAGCGCCCCAGGGCCAGGCGGCGATCGCGACGTGGACGGTCGAACCCTTGGTCGAGATGCCCATCTTTTCCGAACCGTAGAAAGCGATCGGGCGGATGTAGCCGGTTTCGAGTCCGTTCGCGCGGATCACTTCCTTGTGCGCTTCGTTGATCGTCGCCTTGTCGAAGGGGATCTTCATCATGTAGATGTGCGCCGAATTGAAGAGCCGGTCCGTGTGGTCCTTCAGACGGAAGATCGCGGTGCCCTTGTCGGTCTTGTACGCGCGCACGCCCTCGAATACGGACAGACCGTAGTGAAGGGAGTGGGTCAGCACATGGGTTGTGGCTTCGCGCCACGGCACGAGCTTGCCGTCGTACCAGATGAACCCGTCACGATCGGACATCGACATGGATAATTCCCCTTTTCAGCATTTGCGCCCGCCCCGCGGGCTCCAAGCCGACGATTCTAGCCGATTCGGGCAGGGCCGGCGCCGGGCCGCGCGATGCGAGAGGCTAGAATGGCAGTTTTGCAGGAGAAGCTGCAATGAGGTGGAATCCGCACGTGACCGTCGCAGCGCTGATTGAGCGTAAAGGGCGTTTCCTGATGGTTGAGGAAGAGACCGTGGACGGCGTGCGCATCAACCAGCCCGCCGGCCACCTCGAGGATGGCGAATCGCTGATCGAAGCGTGCGCGCGCGAAGCGCTCGAAGAGAGCGCACACCGCTTCACGCCTGAATATCTGGTCGGCGTCTATCATTGGCCGCGGCCCAGCGGAGATGCGACCTATGTACGCTTCACCTTTGCCGGGAGCCTGGGCGCTTGCGAAGAGGGAAGGGCGCTCGACACCGGGATCATCCGCGCATTGTGGATGACGCTGGAGGAGATCGAAGCGTGCCGGGCGCGCCACCGCAACGAGATGGTCCTGAGCGGGATCCAGGACTATCTGGCTGGCCGGCGCTTCCCGCTGGACCTGATCCGTTATTACGGACATAACGGGATTCATATATGACAACAGAAGCGAAGAAAGTGGTCGTCGGCATGTCCGGCGGAGTCGACTCCTCGGTGGCTGCGCTGTTGCTCAAGCAACAGGGTTACGAGGTCACCGGCCTGTTCATGAAGAACTGGGAGGATGACGACGACAGCGAATACTGTTCGAGCCGCGAGGATCTGGTCGATGTTGCGTCGGTCTGCGACGTTATCGGCATCGAGCTCGAAGTCGTCAATTTCGCGAAGGAGTACAAGGATCGCGTGTTCGCAGACTTCCTGCGCGAGTACGAAGCCGGCCGCACGCCGAACCCGGACATCCTCTGCAACAGCGAGATCAAGTTCCGCGCCTTCCTCGACCATGCGCTGAAGCTGGGCGCCGACAAGATCGCGACCGGCCATTACGCTCAGGTCCGCGAATGGGAGAGCGACGGGCGCCGCGAGTTTCAGCTCCTCAAAGCCGAGGACGGCACCAAGGATCAGAGCTATTTCCTGTACCGGCTGAACCAGCAGCAGCTCTCGAAAACGATGTTTCCGCTTGGCGCGCTCTACAAGCGCGACGTGCGCCGGATCGCCGAGGAGGCGGGCCTGCACGTGTTCGGCAAGAAGGATTCGACCGGCATCTGCTTCATCGGCGAACGGCCTTTCCGCGAATTCCTGATGCGCTATCTGCCGACCAGGCCTGGCGAGATCCGCTGCCTCGATGACGACCGCCTGCTCGGCGAGCATCAGGGGTTGATGTATCACACGATCGGCCAGAGGAAGGGCCTCTTGATCGGCGGCATCAAGGGCAATGACCACGCCGGCGAGCACGACGCATGGTATGTGGCCGGGAAAGACATGGCTCGCAACGTGCTCCATGTCGTCCAGGGGCACGACCATCCGGCGCTGTTGAAGGAGAAACTGACTGCGATCGACCTGTCGTGGGTCTCGGGCCGCTCCCCCCACGCCCACTGGGTCTATTCGGCCAAGCCCCGCTACCGGAGCGCCGATGCGCCCTGCGAGATCGATTCCTTCTCGGATGGGCACTGCGAGATCGCTTTCGCGGCTCCCCAGTGGGCGCTGACGCCCGGCCAGTCGGTGGTCGTCTATGAATCGAAGGTCTGTCTCGGTGGCGGCATCATCGCTTGAGCTGCCATCGAGTCACCGCCTGCTGTGGGCGATCGGCGCATCGCTGATCCTGCATGCGTGGCTGCTCGGTCGGCCCTTCCCGGCTCCGCATTCGGGCGCGGTCAAGCCTCGCCTCGTCGCGAGGCTTCTCGCCGCGGTGAAGCCCGCGCCCCCGGGGTCACCGAAGGCTGGGCGGGCCTCCCGCTCTTCTGCTGTGCCCGAACCGTCCCGGGCTCGGCGCGGGGCGGTCTTGAGCCACGCGACGCCCGACCTCGCCGAGCGTGCGGCTCCCGTCGTCGACAAGGCGCCCATCATCGAGAAAGCCCCCGCATTGCCCGACGGACGTGAGCTCGCCGCCCGCGCTCTGGGCTCGGTCGGCGCGGTGACGCGCGAGATGTCGCGCCAGGAAGGACGGCTCGATCCGCTGCGGGGGGCCCGTCCCCTGCCCGATGCCGCGAAAGTGCGCAGCGCGATCGCCGACGCGCTGGAGAAGCAGTTCGGCCATCCCGTGCACTTTGTCGAGGAGAGCATGGGCAAGGGCTCGGACGGCGCGAGGACTTACACGATCCGAACCGAAAAGGGCACATCCTGCTTCAAGACCCTGCCCGACAACGTGCTGCTGTCCGCGCCGGGCCAGGGCTTCAAGGGCGCCTGGATATTCCCGACCCCTTGTTAGCCTGTCTGCTGCGCCTCCGCGACCAGATAGCTGCTCGCCGCGAAGCCGCGCACTGCCGCGCCGTCGACTCGGGCTTCGATCTCGACGAAGCCGTTTGATTCGCTCCCGTATGCCTGGACGCACTGGCCGTTCGGGATCTGGCCGATCACGTTGTCCGCGCCCGAGTCCGGCGTGCTTCTGAGGTTCAGCGTACCGCTCCGGGTCGCGACCTTCATCGCCCGCCCTTCGGGAGGCTGGACCGAGTGTGCGAGCTTCAGGTAATCGAGGATCGCTTCGCCGTAGTAGCGATGGCCATCGAAATGCCCCTGTTTGAGTCCTTTGGCCGGCTTGAAACCCCCCGTGTTATAGGCGATGCCGACCGCGGCGAGCTCCTCGTCGGTCAGCGTTGCCCGGGCCGAGAATTTGAGCTTCTTCAGCGCCCGCTTGAGTTCGGCCACGCATTTGCCCAGGGTCTTGTCGAAATGCGCGTAGTCGCGGTTCAGGAAGTAGTCGGGGTCTTTGCCGAAGGACTGCAGGTCGAGCTGGAACAGGCCAAAGCCGTGGCAGAACTTGTCCGGATTCTTCGCGACCGCGGCATAGCCGGGGATCTGGGCCGCCATCTCGACCAGCGCCTGGTGGGCAATCGAAAACATCTCGGGGCCGCGCGGCGCCTGAAGCAGATCGGCTTTCGTGCGCGGGAAGGCCTTGCGCCCCTTGTCCGCGTCGAGCGTATCGCCGACGCACAGCGCGAGCACTTTCTCTACCGGCAGGCCGCGCTTGACCAGCGCCGGCCAGACATCGCCGGTCTCCTGGCAGGCGATCGCGGTGATGAAATCGACGCTGAGCGCAGTTCCCTCGATAGCGGCTTTGATGCGGGACTGGAACTGGGTCTTGAACCAGAGGATGTCGGAGCGCTCGGGCATGATGCCTCCTGTCCCGTCGGGGTGGGGCGGATCGGCGAGCGGGGCGGGTGAAGCTCGCCAGGCCAAAATACCAATGTAATAGTCGCGGTGGTTTTCGCAAGTGCCGAGGCCTGCACCGGGTTATGTCCCCGAAGAGTGGCCGGATTGAGTCTGGATCAACAGCGATTGCTGGCAAACGGATAAGCTGCGAGTCCTTTTTTTCCTGCGACGGTCATGAAAGCACGCGACAGTTTTTCCTCTTCTTTCGGTGTGCTCGCCGCAACGCTCGGTTCCGCGGTCGGTCTGGGCAATATCTGGAAGTTCCCCTATCTGACCGGGGCCAACGGCGGCGCGGGTTTCCTGTTCGTCTATCTGATCGCGACGCTTCTGGTGGGCCTGCCGGTCATGATTGCCGAGATCACGATCGGACGGGCCGCGCGCGCGAATCCGGTGACCGCTCTGGCCCGTCTGGCGCCGGGCCGGCCCTGGTGGCTGGCCGGTGCGAGCGGCGTGCTCGCCGCCTTCCTGATCATGGCTTTCTACAGCGAGGTCGCGGGATGGGTCTTCGCCTATCTCTTCCGCGCCGCGCGGGGCGGCCTGCTCTCCCGCGACCCGCAGGTCGCCAGCGCGACTTTTTCGGCTCTGGTCCGCGATCCCGTCCAGGCTCTGCTGTGGCAATGGCTGGTGCTGCTGCTCGTCGGTGGCGTGATCCTGATGGGGGTGAGCCGTGGAATCGAGGCCGTGACCAAGCGCCTGATGCCGGTTCTGTTTCTGCTGCTGATCGTGGTCGGGGTGCGCAGCCTGACCCTGCCCGGAGCCGGAGCGGGGCTCGCTTTCCTGTTCCAGCCCGATTTCACGAAGATCACTCCGGCCGTCATGCTGGTCGCGGTCGGCCTCGCCTTCTTCAAGCTGTCGATAGGGATGGGGACGATGCTGACCTATGGCAGCTATTTCCGCGCCGACCAGAACATCCCGGCCACCGCGCTGCGCGTGATGCTGGCCGACCTCTGCGTCTCTCTGCTCGCCGGTATCGCGATCTTCCCGGCGGTGTTCGCGTTCGGCTTCAAGCCCGAAGCCGGCCCTTCGCTGCTCTTCATCACGATTCCGGCGGTGTTCGCGAGCCTGCCCGCCGGCGGACTCTTCCTCGTGGTCTTCTTTGCGCTGTCGGCGGTCGCGGCGATGGGGGCGATGCTGTCCATCGTTGAAGTTCCGGTTGCGCTGCTGGTCGAGCGCTTCGCGCTGACCCGGACACGGGCAACTCTGTGGGTGCTGGGCGCGCTGTTTCTGACCGGTATCGCTCCCGCGCTCTCGCAGAGCCTGTGCGCGGGCTGGACGCTGTTCGGGCTGACCCCGTTCGAACTCTTCGATTTCGTCACGTCGAACCTGCTGCTGCCGCTGGGCGGAATCGCGTTATCGCTGTTCTTCGGCTGGGGCTGGGCGCGCGCGCAGCGCGACCGCGAGTTCTCGAACGACGGGCAGCTCGCCAACGGCAGGCTCGCGATCGTGCTGAACGCGCTGTTGCGCTTCGTCTCGCCGCTGCTGATCGCGGCCGTGATGATCCGCGGTCTGGTCTGATTTTTCACGCATCAAGACCGTCATTGACCATATCGAAATCTTCGTTTGGGAGGACGGGCGGGGGCCTATAGACTGCCTGCATCGGAAGCCTCATTCCCCCGCCAACAGGAGATCGATATGGTTGTCATTGCCGTGCTGCTCCCCGCGACTCTGCTGACGCTCTGGCCTCTGCTCAAGGATCAGCGCAAGGATCAGCGCAAGGAGGCCTGAGCGGGCGAGCTTCAGGAGCCCGACAGCAGTCGGGCCCGCGCCGCGCGGAATTCCGAATCCCTGCTGAAGTCGGCGTTCTCGAGATCGCGGACGATGGCCCGGCCCACGCGGTAGTACAGCTCACCATCTTCAGCCGCTCCGGACAGGTCCCATTCGGGAAGAACCCTGTCCTCGCTCTTGTGATAGCGGTGAGCGGTGAAGTCGTCGCGCAAGCGTGTCGCCTCGGCCGCGCTCTTGCCGATCAGGGTCCGGCCGCCGCTGCTGAGCATCGCCGGCACGCCGCGGCGAACGAATTCGAGATGGTCGGAGCGAAAGTACATGCCGTTCTCGGGCTTGGCCTCGGGGACGACAATCCTGCCCTGGACCGCCGCTTCGCGCGCAAACAGATCGTCCAGAGTCGTCTGACCCATTCCGGTCAGCTCGAAGTCCGAGCTCCTGCCCCAGGCGTTGACCATGTCCATGTTCAGGTCGGCGACGGTCTTCGCGAGCGGGTAGAGCGGATGTTCGGCGTACCAGCGCGAGCCGAGCAGGCCGGTCTCCTCGGCGGTCGGCGCGAGGAAGAGGACGCTGCGCTTGAGCGAGGCCTTTTCGGTCGAGAACATCCTTGCCAGCTCGACCAGCGTCGCGACCGCCGAGGCATTGTCCAGCGCGCCGTGGTAGATCGTGGTCTTGCCGCCTTCGACCTGCGTGCCGAAGTGATCCCAGTGCGCCGAATAGATCAGCGTCTCGTCGCGGTGCGCGGGATCGGCCCCCTCTATCCTGGCCACGACGTTGCGCGAGTCGATGCTTCTTTGCGTCGTGGCTATCCGCGCATCGAGCTGTGCGGCGAGGGGGACCGGATGGAAATCCGGGCGGATCGCCGCCGCCTTCAGAGCGTCGAAGTCCTGACCGCAGGCGCCGAGCAGCGCGCGCGCCTTGTCCTCGCGCAGCCAGCTGCGCAGCGCGACATCGCCCGCGTTGCCGTCCGCGGAGCGGATCGTGATGTTCTCCTGGGAATTGCTGTTGCGGACCACCTCGTACGGGTACGCGGCCGGGCCGGTCTCGTGGATGATGATCGCGCCGGCCGCGCCGCGGGCCGCGGCAATCTCGAACTTGTAGGTCCAGCGCCCGTAGTAGGTCATCGCTCGACCCTTGAACATCCGCTCGTCGAGCCGGGTCGGGTCAGCAGGATCGGGGATCGCGGGGTCATTGATCAGCATGACCAGGGTCTTGCCGCGCACATCGACGCCCTTGTAGTCGTCCCAGCCATACTCGGGCGCGACGACGCCGTAACCGACGAACACCAGGTCGGAAGCTTTGACGGTGACCTGTTTTTCGGCGTGCGTGGTCCAGGCGACATAGTCGTCCGGCGCCGAGAGTTTGAGCGCTGCGGCGCAGCCCGAGAAGGAGACCGTGGGTTTGCTGCGGATGCCCAGCAGCGGCACCTTCTGGACCCAGCTGCCATCGGGATTGCCCGGCTGGGCTCCGGCGGCCTTGAACGCCTTGATCAGGTATTCGACGCTGAGCTCTTCGCCGCGCGTGCCGGGCGCCCGACCTGCGAATTCGTCGGAAGAGAGCACCCGGGTGTGTTCGAGCAGGTGCTCGGGCGACATCCGGGGGGCGGGATCCGCAGCCAGTGAAGGCGCGGCGCACAGGCCCAGCAAAAGCCAGGCGGAAGTTTTGAAGCGGAACACGGGGGGGAACTCCTGCTCATTGAAGACATGTCAGCCTTGCAGGCATTCCCGATGCTGATGCTTTGCGCTTCATTGCGCAAGCGGGTTCAGCCGGCAGAGGCGGTGCTCACTCCGCTGCGGCCTCGTTCTCTTCGATCGGCAGCACCGTGGTGCGCTTGATCTCGTCGAGCGCGAAACTCGACTTGACGTCCAGCACTCCGGGGTGGCGCAGCACCTTGTCCATCACGAAGCGGGAGAAGTGCTGAAGGTCGATGACCATGACTTTGAGCAGGTAGTCCATCTCGCCGGTCATCGCATAGCACTCCGAGACTTCGGGCCATTCGAGCGCGGCCAGCCGGAAGTCGTCGGTCGAATGTTCGCTGCGCTTGTCCAGCGAGACGCTGACGAAGGCGAGCAGGCTCAGGCCCAGCCGGGCGGGGTTCAGGATCGCCGCATAGCGGTCGATGACTCCAGCCTCTTCGAGGCGTTGGAGCCGACGCAGGCAGGGCGAAGGGGAAAGCGCGACCTGGCGAGCCAGTTCGACGTTGGGGATTCGTCCGTTTTCCTGCAGGACTTCAAGGATTCGACGATCGGTTCGATCGAGCTTGATGGGGTCGGTCATTGTTCAGTTCTTCAAATCGAGGGCCGAATATTGCGCTTGAGGCCATTGTGGCGCAATTTTATGGTTTGTTGTTCTGTTTTTGGGGCGCGTGCGTGCGCAGGTGCGACAGCACCTGCGCCGCGACGGCTTACCAGACCCGGCAGCGCTGGGTCTTGGTCATCGCCTTGCCCGGTTTGCAGGCGAAGGCTTTTGCGAATTCGGGCATGTTGACGACAAGACCGTTGACCCGGTACTTGCCGGGTGAGTGCGGGTCGGTGCGGGCATGGACGCGCATGTCCTCGGGGCGGTTGTTCTCGCAGGCCCACTGCGCGTAGCCGACGAAGAAGCGCTGCTCGGGCGTCAGGCCGTCGCGCGATTCCAGCGCCTGATCCGCAGTCTCGGCCTTCCAGGCGGTCCAGGCGAGGATCAGGCCGCCGAGGTCGGCGATGTCTTCGCCCAGGGTCAGACGGCTGTTGATCCTGATGTCATCGACGACGACGTACTTTCCGTACTGATCGACGATGCACTGAGCCCGGCTGTTGAAGGCATCGGCATCTTTCTTCTGCCACCAGTCGGTCAGCTTGCCGTGGGCGTCGAACTGGCGTCCCTCGTCGTCAAAGGCGTGAGTCAGCTCGTGACCGATCGTGCCGCCGGTGTTGCCGTAGTTCGGCGCGTCATCCATCTTCGCGTCGTACAGCGGTGCCTGAAGCACGCCGGCCGGGAAGTTGATGTCGTTCATCTGCGGATCGTAATAGGCATTGACGGTCGTCGGCGTCATGTCCCATTCGCCGTGTTCGACCGGTTTGCCGATCTTGGCGAGTCGGCGCTGGCTTTCGAAACGCGTTGCGCGCATCACGTTGCCGGCGAAATCGTCGCGGGTAACGATGAGCGCGCTGTAGTCGCGCCATTTGTCCGGGTAGCCGATCTTGTTGACGATCGCGGCGAGCTTCTGCTGGGCCTTCTTCTTGGTCTCAGGGCTCATCCAGTCGAGCTCGGCCAGGTCTTTCGCCATCGCGTCCTCGATCTGCCGGGTCATCTTCAGCGTCTTCGCTTTGAGCTCGGGGCTGAAGGCGCGCGCGACGAACTCCTGACCCAGGGCTTCGCCGAGTTGCCGGTCGGTCAGCTCGACGCAGCGCTTCCAGCGCGGAGCCTGGGCCTGGATGCCGTGCAGCGTCCTGCCGAAGAAGCTGAAGTTCTCGTCGGCGAAGGACTTGGCGAGGTAGGGCGACAGGGAATGGGCGAGCTGCCAGCGCAGATAGGTCTTGATGTCGGCAAGCTTTTCGCGGGCGAGCAGGCTGTCCAGGCTCTTGAAGAATTTCGGTTCGGTGACGTTGAAGGCCTGGGTGTCCTGGGTGCCGTTTGCGGCGAGGAAGGGCTTCCAGTCGAAGTGCGGCGTCAGGGCGGCCAGAGCCTTCGCGTCCATGCCGTGGTAGAGCTTGTAGGGGTCGCGCATCTCGACCTTGGACAGCGAAGCGCCGGCCAGCGCGGTCTCTATCCTCAGCACCTGTCTGGCCGAGTTCTTCGCCTGGGCCGGCGTCTCGCCGAGCAGCACGAAAGTCCGCGCGATGTGTTCGACGTACTGGCGACGCAGCGTTGCCGAGCGGGCATCGCGCCTCAGATAAGCGTCGCGATCGGGAAGGGAGAGGCCGCCCGCGCTCGCGGAGGCGATCACGCGATTCGGGTCGGCGAAGTCCTGGGCCGCGCCGAAGCCGAAGAACAGCTTCGCGTCCGGGACGTCGCGCTGCAGCTCGGCGAGCAGCGCCGGCAGCGCGCGCTTCGCTGTCAGTGCCGCGACTCGGGCGAGCTGCGCTTCGAGGGGCTGTGCACCCAGCGCTTCGCTGCGTTCTTCATCGGTGCAGGCGGCGAAGTAATCGCCGAGCTTGCGCTGGTCGGGCGTGCCGCTTTGGGGATTCTTCGCGAGCTTGTCGAGGATGCCCCACTGGAAGCGCTGGCTGTCCGAGTGCAGCTTGCGGTAGACATCCCAGCGCGCCTGGTCGGCGGGAATCGGATTGTTCTTCTGCCAGCCGCCACAGGTGTACTGGTAGAAGTCGGTGCAGGGGTCGGCGGTGCGATCCATTGCGCTGACATCCAGTCCTGGCGTGTAGGGCAGGGCTTCGAGCGGAGTCTCGACCGCGGGGGTCGTGGCGCTGAAGAGCGCGAGCAGAGTCGACGCAGTTGCGACAGCAAGCTTGGTCATGAGTTTTCCTGGTGCTGCCGGGGCCTGATCTCGTGGAGGGCTCCGGGAAATCAAAACTGGCGCAGGATGGCGCCTGCCTGGCCGCTGCGCCGGGTTGGCTGTGCGGTCTAGGCCCGATGGCTGCGAATAGAAAAAAGCCCGCCATAGGGCGGGCCTTTGTCCGAGGCAACCAGGTCAGCTCAACTCACTTGAGCTTGGTTTCCTTGTAAAGCACGTGCTTCCGAACCTTCGGATCATATTTCATGATCTCGATCTTTCCGGGAGTCGTGCGCTTGTTCTTGTTCGTGGTGTAAAAGTGGCCGGTGCCCGCAGTGGACTCCAGCTTGATTTTTTCGCGACCGCCTTTGGCCATGATGTTCTCCTTGCAGGATCAGTCGGGGATGAAGATCAGAACTTTTCGCCGCGCGCGCGCAGCTCGTCCAGAACGACTTCGATACCCTTCTTGTCGATCGTGCGCAGGCCCGCGTTCGACACGCGCAGACGCACAAAACGGTTCTCGCTTTCAACCCAGAAACGACGCGACTGCAGATTCGGCAGGAAGCGACGCTTGGTCCTGTTGTTGGCGTGCGAGACGTTGTTGCCCACCATCGGGGCTTTACCGGTGACTTGACAAACGCGGGACATGAAAAACTCCAGAAACCTGTTTGCTCGAAACCCACGATTCTATCGGAACACGGGGTGACTAATCAAGCACTTTCGCGTTTTGTCCGGCAGGGTTCAGAGCAGCCCCTTCTCGGCGAAGGAGAGCGGCGGCGCGTTCCCGGCGACGACGAAGTGATCCAGGACCCTGATGTCGACAAGGGCCAGAGCCTGTTTGAGCGCGCCAGTCAATTGCTCGTCGGCCCGGCTCGCCTCGGCGCAGCCCGACGGGTGATTATGCGCGAATATCGCCGCCGCCGCGTTGTGCGCGAGCGCGAGCTTGACCACTTCGCGCGGATAAACGCTGGTCTGGGCGAGCGTGCCCCGAAAGAGTTCTTCCGAATGCAGGAGCCGGTTCTGGCTGTCGAGCAGCATGACCATGAAGACTTCGTTGGGCAGATTCCCGAGGCGAAGCCTTAGCCAGTCGCGCACCGCCTGGGGCGAGGCGAGCAGATCACGGCCCGCGAACTCCTCGTGCAGCGCGCGGCGCGCCATCTCGATGACGGCCTGGAGCTGGGCGTATTTGGCTTCGCCGATTCCGGGGATCGCATTGAAGGCCGAACGCGGCGCGGCGAAGAGGGCGCTCAGGCTGCCGAAGCGTTTCAATAGCGCGCGGGCCAGATCGACCGCGCTCTGGCCGCGCACGCCGACGCGCAGGAAGATCGCCAGCAGTTCGGCGTCGGACAGCGAGGCCGCGCCGTGCGCGAGCAGGCGCTCGCGCGGCCGCTCGCCGGCGGGCCAGTCGGTGATTGCCATGTTTCGCCCTCCTGGCGGATCGGCACAGGTAGAATTCCCGCCTCATCCTGCGCGAAAACCGGGCATCCCGTCATGAGCATTTTCACGAACAGGCGCATCGTCCTCGGCATCACCGGGGGAGTCGCCGCCTATAAGAGCGCCGATCTGGCGCGCCAGCTGATCAAGGCGGGAGCGACCGTCGACTGCGTGTTGACCGAATCGGCCACCCGTTTCGTGACGCCGCTGACCTTCCAGGCCCTGACCGGCCGGCCGGCGCGGACCGAGCTGTGGGACGACAGCGTCCATAACAATATGGCGCACATCGACCTGACGCGCGGCGCGGACATGCTGCTGATCGCGCCGGCCACCGCCAATACGCTCGCGAAGATTGCGCACGGCATCGCCGACGATCTGCTCACGTCGCTGGTGCTGGCCCGCGATTGCCCTCTGGCGGTCGCGCCGGCGATGAACCTGCAGATGTGGAAGAACCCGGCGACTCAGCGCAACATCGCCCAGCTCGCCGCCGACAGCATCCGCCTCTTCGGCCCTGCCGCCGGCGAGCAGGCCTGCGGCGAGATCGGGATGGGGCGGATGCTCGAACCCGCCGAGATCGTCGAGGAGCTCGCCGCGGCGCTGAGCCCCGGGCTGCTCGCCGGACGGCATGTTCTGATCACGGCCGGCCCGACTCTGGAAGCGATCGATCCGGTGCGCGGCATCACCAATATCAGCTCGGGCAAGATGGGTTTTGCGCTCGCGCGCGCCTGCCGTCGCGTCGGCGCCCGCGTCACGCTGGTCGCCGGCCCCGTGAGCCTGGCGACGCCGCGCGGAGTCGAGCGGATCGACGTCGTGTCGGCGGCGCAGATGCGCGACGCGGTGTTGCGTGCGGTGGGGGACGCCGGGGTGTTCATCGGAGTCGCCGCGGTCGCCGACTACCGGCCGGCCGAAGTCAGCGAACACAAGATCAAGAAGAGCGGAGGCTCAGGTCTCGCGCTGGAACTCGTGCAGAATCCGGACATCCTCGCCGAAGTCGCGGCGCTGCCCAATCCGCCGTTCTGCGTCGGCTTTGCCGCCGAGAGCCGCAATCTCGACGAATATGCGAGCGCGAAGCGGCTCAAGAAGCGCCTGCCGCTGCTGGTCGGCAACCTGATCCAGGACGGGATGGGCGGGGAGAGCAACCGTGTCGTGCTCTACGATGAGCTGGGGCGCCACCCCCTGCCGGCGGCCAGCAAGGACGAGATCGCGGGCGGCATCGTTGCCCATCTGGCCGCGATGCTTGCGAACAAGCAATAAGAACGTTTCGCCGCTCAAGCCGGCACGGTGTGCAAACCGGGCCGAGGAGGGCGAATGAACTGCGCGCTGAAACAGTTCAGTTCTCGAAGCAGTGCTTCGGGGCCGCGGCCATGCTTTTGAACTCAATCCTGACAGGGAAACAGATATGCCCAGCATCGACATCAAACTGCTCGACTCCCGCCTCAAGGAAAGCCCTCCGCACTATGCGACCGCCGGATCGGCGGGCCTGGACTTGCGCGCCTGCCTCGACGCACCGGTCACGCTCGAACCCGGTGCGAGCTTTCTCGTGCCCAGCGGCATCGCGATCCACCTTGGCGATCCGGGGCTCGCCGCGATCGTGCTGCCGCGCTCCGGCCTCGGCCACAAGCACGGGATCGTGCTCGGCAACCTGGTCGGACTGATCGATTCGGACTACCAGGGCCAAATCTTCGTGTCGGTCTGGAACCGTGGTAACAAGACCTTCGTGATCGAGCCGATGGAGCGGATCGCCCAGATGGTGATCGTTCCCGTGCTGCAGGTCGGCTTCAATGTCGTCGATGATTTTGAAGCCTCGACGCGCGGCGAAGGCGGCTTCGGAAGCACCGGGCGCGGCTGAACTTCAAGGAAAACCGGCGCCCGGGTTTGCCCGTCCTACACTGAACGATGCCATCCGGTATTCGTCACGTCTGTCAGGGGGGGAAACAAATGAACAGTTCGACGCAAGATTCCGCCTTCGGGGCGGAAGCGGGGAGACAGCTCCCGTTCAGCGAAACCTTGGACAGCGCCGAGCTGGCTCCGGTCGCCTTGCGCGCCAGCCTGGCCGATTGGCTTGAACGCCACACTCCGGTCTGCCCGATGATCTTCACTCCGGCCTTCTCGACTACCGGCCTTTCCTGCCCGGCGAGCGTCTTCGTCGTCAGCTCGGGGCACTGGCTCTGGCTGGCCGAAGAGGAGGACGGAACGGTCAGGATATGCACCGCGGCGCACTCGGCGATCCGCTCGATCGAACTCACCCAGGTGCTGCTTCAGGGCTGTCTGCAGGTCTTCGCGGCCAATGCGCGCGCGAAGATCCTCTTCAACGTGGTCGGAATGGAGTTCTTCGTCGCCGCGGTGCAGAAGATGCTCGACGCGGCGCCCGCCGTCCCGGTCGAGCAGCGCGGAAGCGAAGTGGCGCCGTCCAGCCTTGGCGGACTCTCGTTCAAGCTGCGCAGCACACTGACGGACTTCGTTGGCGCCCGGCATCCGCTGCGCAGGATAACGAGCTGGTCGCAGGCCTGCTTCGCCGGGCGGACGATCCCGGGCGGTCTTCTGGCGCTGACCGACCGCCACCTGTGCCTGCTGCGCGAAGGACTGCCCTCGGGCGAGGACGAAGCGGCCGAGCGCGATCTGTCCAGCTATGGCAAAGAGATCGTCTATCTGAACCGTTTCAGCACGATCAGCTGGACCTGCGAGCTGGGTGAGAACCTTGCGACTCTGGCGATCTCGGTCGCTGGCACGGCGGTGCTCGAATTCGAGGTCCCCGAGACGGATCTCGCCGAGGTCGAAGCGCTGCTCAACGCGAGCGTGGTTTAGCGCGACAAGCCGATCTCGCGCGCGCTCTGCTGGCCGATCCGGCAGCGTGTGAGCGAGTCAGGTTGCTCAGCCTGGTCGGCGCGGACAGGTATGCGCCCGGCCATCAGCTCGCACAGGCTCTGTGGCAGACTTTTTTCGGGCTCGGCATAGCCATCGGGGAAGATCGGCTGCAGCGTCGCTGGATCGTATTTGTCGGTCGCGCCCAGCGTGTGCGCGAGCTCGTGCGCGAGCACGACCGAGTTGCCGCGGGCCATGTCGGCCTGGGCATAGAGGTGGACAACGCCAATCTGGCCCTGGCGCAGGCCGTGGGAGGCCGGCACCTGTGTCTTGTCCGCGCCCCAGTACAGCGCGTAGAGCCGGACGTCGGCGCGCGGCACTGCGCCCGGTTGGCGCCAGGCCCAGAAGCGCAGCTTCAAACTCCACAGCATTGCGTCGAACGCGTTTGCGGCGGAGGGGGCGGGAGGCGGGAGGGCATTGAGCGGAGCTTGCAGCGTCAGATGAACAGGGCGCAGCGTCGATTTGCCATAGCGCTGCACTTCCGCGGCGAAGAACGCATCGATATCCGCGAAGGATTCGCGATCCAGTGCCGCGATCGCCCGCGCCGCCTCGGCGCTGCCGTCGGCATTGATCGGAAAGAGCGCGACATGAAGCGTGTCGGTCCAGTCGGTCGCGTGCAGGTGGGCGCGGGCGGCATCGACGGCGACGCTGGCCAGGATCAACAGCAGGATGGCAACTCTGAGGCGTTTCCACATTTGAATCGGTTGCGCTCGCGCGATTGGCAAGGAAAGGCGGGACTATAGCGGACCGGGGTAAAATCGACGTTTCCGTTTTTCCGGTGTCCGCCATGTGGTTCAAGAACCTGCAGCTCTACCGCCTTCCCGCTCCGTGGAATATCGACCTGGCCAAGCTCGAAGAGCGCCTGGCCAAAAGGCCCTTCCAGCACTGCGGATCCCAGGATCTGGCCACACGGGGTTTCTCGTCGCCGAACCGCTCCGATGCGCTGGTCTTCGCGTCGAACCAGCACTGGCTGATCGCGCTCGGTACCGAGCAGAAGCTGCTGCCCGCTTCGGTCGTCAATCAGGTTGCCGCCGACCGGGCCGAGGAGATCGAAGCCCAGCAGGGTTTCAAGCCTGGCCGCAAGCAGGTCAAGGAGATCAAGGAAGCGGTGACCCAGGAGCTCTTGCCGCGCGCCTTCCCGCGCCGGCGCAAGACCTTCGCGTGGATCGATCCGGTCCGCGGCTGGCTCGTCGTCGACGCGGCCAGCGCCGCGAAGGCCGATGAGGTGATCGAGACGCTGCGCGAAGTGCTCGACGAGCTGCCTCTGCGCCTGCTCGACACCGAGGTTTCGCCGTCGTCGGCGATGGCCGACTGGCTTGCGGGTGGCGATGCGCCGGCCAATTTCACGATCGACCGCGACTGCGAGCTGCGTTCGGTCACCGAGGAGAAGGCGACGGTCCGCTATGTCCATCATCCGCTCGAAGGCGAGGACATTCCGAAACATCTCGCCGACGGCAAGGTGCCGACCAAGCTGGGCCTGACTTTCGACGAACGGATCAGCTTCGTGCTGACCGAGCGCCTGGAGATCAAGCGCCTCGCCTTCCTCGACGTGATCCAGGAGGAGGCCGAGAAGAACGGGACCGGTGGCGACGAACAGTTCGAAGTCGACTTCGTGCTGATGACGGCCGAACTCGCCCGCTTCCTGCCCCACCTGGTCGAAGCGCTGGGCGGCGAGCGCAACCCGGTCTGATCTGCGCTAGATCTTCTTCTCGAAGCGCAGCGTGAAGGCCCGATAGGTCCTCGTCTGCGTGTCGACGATGCGCTCGCTCGTGCTGGTGAAATAGGTGTTGCCGGTGTCGTAATTCTGGGCCAGCAGGTTGGCGGCCGAGAGCCTCAGCTGCGTGTTCGCGTCGAAGCGCCACAGCGCATAGGCGTCGAGCACGCGCTTCGCGCCCTGCGTGTAGATCTGGTTTTCGCTCTGCCGGACGTCGTAAGCCGGCGTCCAGTTCAGGCTGGTACCGACGGTCAGCGGCTTCTTCGCGAAGCGGTAATCGACGCCGAGGTTGCCACTCAGCGAGGGCTGCTGGTCGAGCCGGTTGTCGGGGCCAGGCAGCGTGCTGACGTGGGACCAGTAGCGGCTCAGGTTTGCGCGCAGCTCGAAGGGGAGTGCGGTCGGATAGAGTTCGGTCAGCTTGAACTTCGCTTCCAGCTCGATTCCCCAGGTGCGCGCGTGGCCGATGTTCTGCGGCGAGCTGACCCAGCGCTGGACCGGCGACCAGCTGACCGATTGCAGGCTCGTCACGTTGCGGATCAGGTTGTCGATGTCGCGGCCAAAAAGGCTCGCGCTGAAGAGGCCGCCGTCGCCGAGATAGTGCTCGAGGGCGAGATCGAGGCCCCAGGCGAGCTCGGGTTTCAGATTCGGATTGCCCGAGCTGTCCGGTTCGCTGAGCAGGTTCGCTTCCGAAGTCGGATAGGTCGAGGACAGCGTCGGCCGGGGCACGAGCTGGTTCAGGTTCGGCGCCTTGTAGCTGCGCGTCAGGCCCAGGCGGACCTGGTCGCGACCCTTCTCGGCGAAGCGCCAGACGCTGTGCAGCAAGGGGCTGGCGACGCTGCTCGAATTGCTGGCCGAGCCGGAGAGCCAGGAGCTGTTCGTCTCTATCGTCTCCCAGCGCAGGCCGGCGTAGAGCGACCAGAGCGGCGAGATCTCCCACTCGTCCTGGCCCCAGGCCGCGAAGCGGCGTGTTCCGGCCTCGACTTCGTCGCCGTATTCGGCGAGCTGTAGAACTCCGTCCTGGACTGTCGTCGCGCTCTCCGTGCGATGACCGCCTTCGAGTTCGGCTCCGAACGAAGCGCTGTGTGCCTCGCCCAGCGAGCGCGAGTACTTCAGCGAAGAGCTCAGCGAGGAATTCTTGATCCCGGACGAGGACGAGACGGAGTGGGCCAGATTTCCGCCCGGGCCGAACTCTCCGCGCGTGCTCGCGTTGTCGCTGCTCGCGAAGCCTCCGTTAAGTTTGAATTCCAGGCGGGCCCCGTCGGCCAAGCGCGTCTTCGCGTTGCCCATCAGGCGCAGCATTGCGAAATCGCTGTCGCCGAACCAGTGCGCGTCGGCATAGCGGGCCGGCGTCGCGCCCAGGCTCTGGTCGAGGTGCTCGTTGCCGTCGGAATGGCTGCGCGAGACCATTGCGAAAGGCTGGATGTTGACAGTGTCGCCGTCGTCGAACTTCCAGCCCAGGCGGGGGGCGGAGTGCAGCCAGTTGCTCTGTGAGCGCGAATGGGTCGTCTGCTGCTGGGCGAGCAGGCTCTGCTGGTCAGCGAGCGCGAACTCTTCGGTGCCGCTCGTCGCGAAGTTCTGATATTCGCTGTGGCCCAGGTTCATGTTCAGGCTGTAATTGAACGCTTCCTGACCACCGCTCTTCTGAACCGACAGAGAGGGCTGGGGTTTGTCTTTGTCCCAGCCTAGCGAGCTGCGGATCTCGGTGTCGCGCTTGACGAAACCTTCCCTCAACACGATGTTGATCGTGCCGGCGATCGCCCGGGCGCTGTGCTCGGCGACCGGTGCGCGCATCACTTCGATCCGCTCGACCTGATCGGGTGCGAGTGAGTCGAGCGAAAAGCCGCGCGGAGCGGGCTCGCCGTTGATCAGGATCTGGGTATAGCCATTGCCCAGCCCCCGCATCCGGATGTCACCGCCGCGCCCCGGCGTACCGGACAAGGTGATGCCGGGCAGGCGCTTGAGCACATCGCCGAGCGAAGTGTCGCCGTGGCGATCGAGTTCCTCGCGGCCGAAGACCATCTTCGCGGCCGTCGAGTGCCGCCTCTCCTCGGTGTCGCCGAGCTGCTTCCTGGCCCGGATCTCGATGCGCGCGTTCGGCGCAGGGCGGGCACTGGTCGGAGCGGCGTCGGAATCGGCTGCGTCGGCCGCGGCGGCGGGCAGGGCGCAGAGCGGGAGCAGCAGGGTAAGGCAGAGGCGGATCAACGGCACGGCTCAGGCTTCATCGTGGGGGGCGATCCCCTTACCTTACACCGGGATCTGTGTCAGTCCGTCGTGCGGCGCTCGCGCTTTGTATCGTCGTGTAGCGGACGGGGGGCTTGTAACCGGAGGTAACGCGGGCCGCGTCCGCTCAGCGCTTCGTCCTCACTTTGGCCGGCGCATTGCAGCAGGCGGGCTGCGCGCGCTGGTGGGCCTGGCGGTTGCGCCGGCACCACCAGCGAAAGCCGGTCCTCAAGCGGCGCAGCCAGGAAGGCTTGCTCTTCACCGCCTCTCCTCCTTGTTCAGCCTGCGGCTCATCACCAGCGCGTAGATCGCCGGGATCACGGCCAGCGTCAGCACGGTCGAGGAGATCATGCCGCCGACCATCGGTGCGGCGATCCGGCTCATCACTTCCGAGCCCGTGCCCCGGCTCCACAGAATCGGCAGCAGGCCGGCCATGATTGCGACGACGGTCATCATCTTCGGGCGGACCCGCTCGACCGCGCCTTCCATGATCGCCGCGTAGAGGTCCTCGGCGCTCGCGCGCCGCCCCTGCTCAGTGCAGCGGGCCCGAATCTCGCGCCACGCGTGATCGAGATAGATCAGCATCACGACTCCGGTCTCCGCGGCGACGCCGCCGAGCGCGATGAAGCCGACCGCGACTGCAACCGACAGGTTGTAGTGCAGCGCCCAGATCAGCCAGACCCCTCCGATCAGCGCGAAAGGCACGGACAGCATCACGATCAGCGTCTCGGTCAGGCGCTTGAAGTTCAGGTAGAGCAACAGGAAGATGATCAGCAGCGTCACCGGCAGCACCAGCTTCATCTTCTCCGCCGCCCTCTGCATCGCCTCGAACTGCCCGCTCCAGCTCACCGTATAGCCGGGCGGGAACTTGACCTGGTCGGCAACTGCTTTCTGGGCGTCGCGGACATAGGAGCCGATGTCGCGCCCTTGGATATCGACGTAGATGTAGGCGGCGAGCTGGGCGTTCTCGGTGCGCAGGCTGGGCGCTCCCTTGACGATCGCAAGCTTTGCGAGCTGTCCGAGCGGCACCATCGCCCCATCCATCGTCGGCACCAGAACCTGGCTCGCGATCTTCTCGGGGCTGTCGCGCAGCTCGCGCGGATAGCGCAGGGTCACGCCGAAGCGCTCGCGCCCCTCGACCGTGGTCGTGAGCATTTCGCCACCCAGCGCGGCCGAGATCACGTCCTGCAACTCGCCGACGCCCAGACCGTAGCGGGCCAGCGCTTCGCGGTCGGGTTCGATGTCGAGGTAGAAACCGCCGGTGATCCGTTCGGCAAAGGCGCTGCTGGTGCCCGGTACCTGTTTGACGACTGCCTCGATCTGCCGGGCCAGGCTTTCGATTCCAGCCAGATCCTTGCCGAAGACCTTGATCCCGATCGGCGTGCGGATCCCGGTCGAGAGCATGTCCAGGCGAGCCTTGATCGGCATCGTCCAGGCATTGGCGACGCCGGGGAACTGCAACGCCTTGTCCATCTCGGCGATCAGCTTGTCGATGGTCATCCCCTGCCGCCAGGCCGACTCGGGCTTCAGATTGATCACGGTCTCGAACATCTCGGTCGGGGCCGGGTCGGTCGCGGTGTTGGCGCGCCCGGCTTTGCCGAATACCGATTCGACTTCGGGGAAGCTCTTGATGATCTTGTCCTGGGTCTGCAGCAGCTCGGCGGCCTTCGTGATCGACATCGCGGGCAGAGAGGCCGGCATGTAGAGCAGCGTGCCTTCGTTGAGCGTCGGCATGAACTCGGAGCCCAGCCGGGACGCGGGCCAGGCGCTGGCGAGAAGCGCCAGCAGCGCGAGCGCGATCGTCGTCTTCTTCCAGATCATCACTTTCGCGATGATCGGCCGGTAGAGCCAGATCAGGGCCCGGTTCACCGGGTTCTTCGCCTCGGGCAGCAGGGGGCCGCGGATGAAGAGGCCCATCAGCACCGGCACCAGCGTCACCGAGAGCAGCGCGGCACCAGCCATCGCGAAGGTCTTCGTGAAGGCGAGCGGCGAGAACATCCGCCCTTCCTGGGATTCGAGCGTGAACACCGGCAGGAAGGAGACCGTGATGATCAGCAGCGAGAAGAACAGCGATGGCCCGACCTCTTTGCAGGCGGCGAGCATCGCTTCGCCGCGGGATTCGCCCGGCGCGAGCCGCTCGATGTGCTTGTGCGCGTTCTCGATCATTACGATCGCGGCGTCGACCATCGCGCCGATCGCGATCGCGATCCCGCCCAGACTCATGATGTTGGAGTTCATGCCCAGCGCCCGCATCGCGATGAACGCGATCAGCACGCCGACCGGCAGCATCAGGATCGCCACCAGCGCGCTGCGCAGATGGAGCAGGAAGACCACGCAGACCGCGGCGACGATCAGCGATTCCTCGGCGAGCGTGCCCTTGAGCGTTTCGATCGCGCGCTGGATCAGCTCGGAGCGGTCATAGACCGTCTTCACCGAGACGCCTTCGGGCAGCGCCGAGGAGACCTCGCCGAGCTTTTCCTTGACGTTGTGGATCACGTCCAGCGCGTTCTCGCCGAAGCGCGACATCACGATGCCGGCGACGACTTCGCCTTCGCCGTCGAGCTCGGTCAGGCCCCGCCTCTCGTCGGAGACGAGCTCGACGCGCGCGATGTCCCCGATGCGCACCGGGGTGCCGTTCTCGGCCTTCAGGACCAGCTGCGCGATGTCGGAGGCGCTGCGCAGATAGCCGCGGCCCCTGACCATGTACTCGGTCTCGGCCATCTCGACGACACGGCCGCCGACATCGCGGTTCGACGAGCGGATCGCGTCCGCGACTTTGGCGAGCGGGATGCCGTAGGCACGCAGCTTCAACGGATCGACGCTGACCTGGTATTGCTGGACGAAGCCGCCGACCGAGGCGACGTCGGCAACGCCGTGCGCCTTGGCGAGCGGGTAGCGCAGATACCAGTCCTGGAGCGTGCGCAGCTCGGCGAGCGTTTTCTGCTTCGCGATCAGCGCGTACTGATAGACCCAGCCGACTCCGGTCGCATCCGGCCCCAGCTGGGGCGCGATGCCGGTCGGCAGGCGGCCGGTCGCGCTGTTCAGATATTCGAGCACCCGCGAGCGCGCCCAGTACAGGTCGGTGCCGTCCTCGAAGATCACATAGACGAAGGACGCCCCGAAGAAGGAGAAGCCGCGCACGACCTTCGATTTGGGCACCGCCAGCAGCGCCGACGAGAGCGGGTAGGTGACCTGGTCTTCGACGACCTGCGGCGCTTGGCCCGGATACTCCGTATAGACGATCACCTGCACGTCGGACAGATCGGGCAGAGCGTCGAGCGGAGTCCTGAGCACCGCATGAATGCCGGCGAGGATGACGAAGAGTGTGGCTAGCAGGACCAGAAAGCGGTTGCGGGCGGACCATGAGATGACGGTGTTGAGCATGCTCAGTGCCCCGCGTGGCCGTTTGGCGCGGCTTCGAGCTTCGTGATCACCCACTCTCCTGGTTTGCGCTCGACGAACTCGAATTTCACCGGGGTTCCAGCCTGGATGCCCCGGGCGAGGGCGGCATTGGCGAGCACGAAGTCCATCGTCATCGCCGGCCACTTGAGGCTGGCGATCGGCTGGTGGGCGATCGTGATCGCCCCCGTCTGCGCATCGATGGCGTCGATCTTCCCTTCTCCGCGATGACCCGCGCTGGCCTTGGCCTGCGGCGCTGAGGCGGATGCGGCGGGTTTGGCGGCGGGGTGAGAAAAGCTGCCGAGGGCGGCTTTCAGATTGCTCTCCGCGTCGATCAGGAAGTTCGCGGCGACGACGACCGACTCGCCGCTCTTGATGCCATCGAGCACCTCGACGTAAGCGTCCGAGCGCGCGCCCAGCCTGACGGTGCGCGGCTCGAAACGACCTTCGCCGAGCTGAACCAGCACGATCTGGCGGGTGCCGCTGTCGATGACTGCCGAGCTGGGGACGGTCAGCGCAGGTGCCGCCTGTGGGGCTTCAAGCGTCATCGCGGCGAACAGGCCCGGCTTGAGCCGTCCGCCGGGATTGGCGAGTTCGACGCGGACCGGCACCGTGCGCGTTTCGCTCTTCAGGGTCGGCGAGATGAAGCTGACCCGGCCGATGAATTCCTTGCCCGGATACGCATTGACCGTGATCCTGGCCTTCTGCCCGGTCTGGATCCGGGCGATGTCCTGCTCGTTTGCGTCGGCGATGACCCAGACCGAAGACAGATCCGCGATCTGGTAGAGCGTATCGCCGGGGGCGAAGCGCATCCCCTGCACGGCCTTCTTCTCGATCACGATGCCCGAGACCGGCGAGCGCAGCGTCAGTGCCCGTCGGGCCTGGCCGTGGCGGGAGAGGGCCTGGGTGTCGCCTGCGGCGAGGCCCCAGTTCTTCAAACGGGCCAGTGAAGCGTCGGCCAGCGCGCTCATGCTCTCATGGGCCGAAGCCTCGGCGTTTTTCATCGCTTCGGCGCTCTGGCGGGCGATCGCGTATTCGCTCTGCGCGGACGCCAGCTCCGGGCTCCAGACCTCGAACAGCGCCTGGCCCTTGACGACGGGCTGTCCGGTCACCTTGACGTGAAGGCGTTCGACCCAGCCCTCGAATCTCGGGGCGACCGCATTGATGCGGCTCTCGTCGATTTCGACCCGGCCCAGCGCGCGAACCTCGCGGGCGAGCGTGCGCACGGTCGCGAGCTCGGTGCGCACGCCCAGCTTCTGCACCTTGTCGGCGCTGATCCTGATCTGCAGGGCGCTGTCCGCGCTGCCATCGTCCCCGCCGGCGAAGACCGGGATGTAGTCCATCCCCATCGGATCCTTCTTCGGGACCGGGGAGGTGTCGGCGAGGCCCATCGGGTTGCGGTAATAGAGGATCTTCTTCGTTTGATCCGTTCGGGCTGTTGCGGTGCCCGTCGCGGTGCTGCGGTGTCCCAGCCAGTAGCCGGCACCCACCGCGGCGAGCAGGAGCAGCGCGAGGGCGGCGATTGTCAGTGTGCGCTTCACTGGGTGTCTCCTGTCAGTCTCTCCAGGTCGGCGAGGCGGGCCTGCTGGTCGGCGCGCACGCGGATCAGGTCCTGCTTGACCTTGCGGATCGCCCGCTGGGCTTCGAGCAGCGTCGCGAAATCGACGCGGCCGTTCTCGTAGCCGACCAGCGCGGCGCGAAGGCTCGCTTCGGTCAGCGGAATCAGCGTCGTCTCGGTCTGCGCTTCGATCTGGCGCGAGCTCTCCAGAGCCAGCGCGGCGCCGGAGAGCTCGGCGATCAGCCGGCTCTCGAGCGAGTCGGCGCGCGCCTGGGCTGCGTCGAGCATCCGTGCGGCTTCCCTCTCCTGGCTGCGGCGGGTTTCGAACTGCAGCGGCAGGTTCACTTCGAACATCAGCTGCCACTCGCGCAGGCCCGATCCCTTCTGGACCGGGGTGATGCCGAGGTTCAGGTCGGGCAGCCGATTCCGGTAGGTGAGTTCACGTCCCTTCTCGGCCCCGATGATTTTTTCAGCTTCGGCGGCGATCTGCGGATTGCGCGCTTTCAGCCGCGCGATCAGTGCCTCGATCGTCAGCGCTGCGGCGGGGGGCAGGGGGCGCAGGATCTGCGGGTCCGCCAGCGGTGCATCGGCGCGGCGGGCCAAGAGGCCGTTGAGCATCGCGTGCAGCGAGCGGCGCTCCGCGTCGAGCTGGATCTGTTCCTGCCTGACCATGCTCAGTTCGAGCTGGGCGCGAATCACGTCCTGCTGGACGCCCAGCCCGGCCGCGTAACGGGTCCGCGCAAGCTTCTCCAGCTGCTCGTCGAGTTCGGCGATCTCCCGGCTCAGCGCCTGTGTCCTGACGACCTGCCAGTACTGCGCATAGCCGCGCTTGACCAGAGTCAGCAGCTCCAGCGTCATGTCCTCGGCGCCATGCCCGGCGACGCGGGCCTGCGTTTCGGCCTGTCCCCGGCGCAGTTCGCGTTTGCCCCACAGCGGCAGCTGCTGGCTGATCGTGTATTGCGTGCTGCCGACCTGGGAAGGCGAGAAGCGGGGGCCCGTCTCGCCCATGTTCGTCAGGTCCATCAGCTCTATCTTCAGCATCGGGTCGGGCAGCGCACCGGCGGGTTGGATGCGCTCGCGCGCGGCCTCGGCTTCGCTCTGTGCCGCGCGCAGCGTCGGATTGCCCGCACGAGCCAGGTCGAGCAGCTCTTCGACCGAGCGGCCCGGATCGGCGTGCGCGGTCGCGGCGAACAGCACTGCCGCGACGGCGAGCCCCAGCTGTGTCTGTTTTCGGCTCATGCTTTCCCCTTTGCGGATCACGACTTCGCCCGGATCACTTGCGTTCGAGGCGGGTCACCGTCAGCGCGCCGCCGATCTCCTCGGCGAGGAAGGAAATCCTGTCGCCTGGTTTCAATTGGTCCAGCCAGGCGGGATCATTGAGCTTGAAACTCATCGTCATCGCCGGCATGTCGAGGTTTGCCAGCGGGCCGTGCGCGATCGTGACGAGGCCCTTCGCCTTGTCCAGCTTTTTGACCGTGCCCTGCGACAGCGGGACTTTCTTCGCGGAGGCCTCGGTGTCGTGGTGCATCGCGTGGCTGTCGGCGTGCTCGGCCGCGCTCGCGAGCGGGGCGGCGAGGAGAAGGACCAGGGCGAGGGGGAGGGTGGCTTTCATCGGAGTCTCTTGGGTTTCGGTTCTGCGATGATCGGAAAAACCCGCTGACCGCAAGCTGACCTGCGGATTACATTCCCGTAATCTGGCCCTCTTTTCCAGGCCTTACGGCACAATCCGGTTCCGGAATGGAGGGGCTATGAGGATTCTGGTTGTCGAGGACGAGCCGAAGACGGGGGACTACCTGAAGCAGGGGCTCGCCGAGGCCGGTTTCGTGACTGATCTCGCGCGCGACGGCGTCGATGGCGCCCACCTCGCGCTCGGTGAAGACTTCGATCTGGTGATCCTCGACGTGATGCTGCCCGGCATGGACGGTTGGGCCGTGTTGGGCGCGATCCGGCGGGCCGGCAAGCGCACTCCGGTGCTCTTTCTGACCGCGCGCGATGCGGTCGAGGACCGCGTCAGGGGGCTGGAGGCGGGCGCCGACGACTATCTGGTCAAGCCTTTCGCGTTCTCGGAGCTCTTGGCCCGCGTGCGCAGCCTGCTGCGGCGCGGCAAGAGCCTCGATGCCGAGAGCTTGGTGGCTGCCGATCTCGAAATGGATCTGAGGCGGCGCCGGGTCAGCCGGGCCGGTCAGCGCATCGATCTGACCGCGAAGGAGTTCGCGCTGCTCGAACTGCTGCTGCGCCGGCGCGGCGAAGTGCTGCCCCGCTCGCTGATCGCGTCCCAGGTCTGGGACATGAACTTCGACAGCGACACCAACGTGATCGAGGTGGCCGTGCGCCGTCTGCGCGCGAAGATCGACGATGGTTTCGAACCCAAGCTGATCCGCACCGTTCGCGGCATGGGCTATGTGCTCGACGAGGAAGCGGCGTGAAGAGGGCGGCATCGTTAGGCGTCCGCCTCGCCTGGCTCTATTCTCTGGCCGCCGCCGGCGTCTTCGCGCTGGCCGGAGCCTTGATCGAAGCTTCGGTCGAGCAGCATTTCGTCGAGCAGGACATGGAAGTGATGGAGGGCAAGCTGGCCCTCGCCCGCGGGACCCTGGGCGCTCTGCGCACCCGCACTGAGCTTGCGGCGCTGCCCGTGCGGATCGAAGAAGCGCTGATCGGCTACCACGGGCTGGAGCTGCAGATCGCGAAGGCTTCCGGTGCGGTGCTGTTCTCGACGATCTCGCCACCGGCCTCGCTTTCCGGCCTGCCGCTTGCCCAGGGCCCGATCGTCCCGCACAAGATCGCGGTCGGCGGAGTCGAAATGCGCGGTTTCTCGGTCGCAGTGCCGACCGCGATCGCCGGTGAGCCGCCTTTGATCCTGTCTCTGGCCGTCGACATCGAACACCACGAGCACTTCCTGCGCTCTTTCCGGCGCAGCCTGGCGCTGGTGGTCGGCGCGGCCATCCTGCTCGTCGCGCTGTTGAGCGTGCTGATCACCCGCCGCTCGCTCAAACCCCTGCGCGATCTGGCGCATTTGGCGAGCCAGATCAGTGCGAGCCGGCTCGCCGAGCGCTTGCGGGTCGAAAAGCTGCCCCGCGAACTCGATGAGCTCGCCGATGCGTTCAACGCGATGCTCGAACGCCTCGAAGCGTCCTTCGTCCGGCTGTCCGAGTTCTCCTCCGACCTCGCGCACGAGCTCAGGACGCCGATCGCGAACCTGACGACCCAAACCCAGGTGTTGCTGACGCGCGAGCGCTCGCCCGACGAATATCGGGAGGTGCTGTTCTCGAACCTCGAGGAGTTCGAGCGGCTCTCGCGGATGGTGTCCGACATGCTCTATATCGCGAAGGCGGACAACGGCCTGCTGCTTCCCCGGCGCGAGGAGCTGGCCCTGGCCGCAGAGGCCGATGCGCTGCTCGAATACTTCGAGGCTCTGGCCACGGAGAAGGGCCTGAAGCTGGTGCGGATCGGCGAAGCGAGGCTTCTCGCCGACCCGCTGATGATCCGCCGCGCGCTGGCCAATCTGCTCGCCAATGCGATCCGCCATGCCGATCCGGACAGCCGGGTCGAACTCGAACTCGCCGAGCATGGGGATGCGGTCAGCATCCGCCTGCGCAACCGCGGGGAAACCATCGCACCCGAGCATCTGCCCCGGCTCTTCGACCGCTTCTACCGGGTCGATCCGGCCCGGGTGCGCGTCAGCGACGGGGCCGGGCTGGGCCTCGCGATCACCCGCTCCATCGTCGAAGCCCACGGCGGGCAGATCGCGGTCCGCTCGGCGGAACGGATGACCGAGTTCGAGATCCGCCTGCCCGGGGCGAACGCTCGCCCGGTCTGAATCCGCGCAGGATCTGCGCGGCCTTATGCCCTTCGTCCGCAAACCGTTGCGCGATCAGGCTTTCATCGCGGCGGCGATGTCCTATGTTGAATCCATCGACCCGGTATGGGGCTGGGAATGCGATGGACGATCAGCTCAAGCTGCTTGCTCTGATCTTCGCCAGAGCCGATGCGCTGAATTTCTACTGGAACCTCTATCTCGCGCTGGTGCTCGGGCTGCTCGGGCTGATGGCTTCGGGCAAGCCCTTCACAGCTCGGGTCTCGATCAAGCTGCTGCTGAGCGTCGGCTTCATTGGCGTTGCGCTGTCAAACCTGGGGGTCATCGATGCGATCGACGAGCAGCGCCGCCAGCTCCTGATCCTGCTCGGCGACTGTCCTGCGCAGGCGGTGGCCAGCGCGGCGATGCCGCCCGAACGCTGGCGGGTCGGCGCTTTTCATCTCGGTCTCGATGTTCTTGTCCTGATCTGCATCTGGTTCGTGCCCTGGCACAGGGTAAGGCCGGCTGCGCGGGGATTCGGCAAAGGAGAATGAAATGAACAAACAGATTGTCGTCTGCATGGATGGGACCTGGAACGATCCGACCGAGAAGACGAATGTTTATCGTCTCTTCCGGCTGCTGCCTGGAACCGAACAGGCGATCCCCGAGCAGGGGACGATGCGCGCCCATTTGTTCAAGGGCAGCGCCAGCGTCCATTCCTTCTACCTTGAAGGCGTCGGCGCCCGGGGAAGGCACCAGGGCGCGTTGGGCGGCAGCATGGGGATAGGCTTGCACGACCGGGTCATCGATGCCTTCGGCCTCGTCTCGCGCGTCTACCTGCCGGGCGACAAGATCTGGATCTTCGGCTTCTCGCGGGGAGCCTGGTCCGCGCGCAGCCTGGCCGGCCTGATTGCCGGAGCCGGGCTGATGTACGAAGCGGGCAGCGAGGACAGCGAGAGCCGGGCCGAAGCGCTGTGGTTCGAGTTCAAGCACGGCAAGCTCGAAGAGCGGGGCAAGCGTTACTGGCATGACAAGGACACGATGCCGATCCGCCTGGTCGGAGTCTGGGACACGGTCGGCGCTTTGGGCATCCCGCTGTTCAACGGGGTGCGCCTTGTCGACGACATGGAGGCGAGGCTGTTCGAGTTCGCCGACCGGGATCTGAACCCGCGAATCGAGAACGGTCGTCAGGCTCTGGCGATCGACGAGACCCGCTCCGACTTCACGCCCGCTCTGTGGAATCCGCGCGAGGGCATCCGTCAGGTCTGGTTCCCCGGTGTGCACGGCGACGTCGGGGGCGGCTACAGGCACACGGGGCTCTCCGACGGGGCGCTGCAGTGGATGGTCGATGAGATCAACGGCCTCAGGGAAGGGCTGGTTCTGGACACCCATGAGCTGGGCGATGAGTTTGCGCCGAACTCGTCCGAGGACAGGCATGACGAAGCGCGCAAGCTGATCTGGCAGCTGCGGCCGCGCTGCCCGCGCCAGATTCCTGCCGATGCCACGCTCTCGGCGACAGTGCTCGAGCGCCTCGCCAGACGGCCCGACTACCGTCCCGCCGCGCTGAAGAAGATGCCTGGCTGCGCCGGCTTCTACACTGGCCCCGCTCCCGAGGAAAAACTGCTTCCCGTCCGTGAGCCCTTGCCGACCCGACGCCTCGCCGAGCCGGGGAAGTGTTTCGACTGCATCGTCTTCGCGCAGAAGTGGTGGAATGCCGCCGGCCTCGAAGTGAGGGCCGGGGAGTGTTACCAGATCAGTGCGGACGGAGTCTGGACGGACAAGACGAGTCCGGTCGATGCCCGTGGCTATGCGTCGAACAGCCGGATCCTGCATCTTCTCGAGGCATCGCGCCGGGTCGAGGATGCGCCGTGGTTCGCGCTGGTCGCGGCGATCCACCCGGATCTGGCCCTTGAACTGAAGAATCCGACCGCCGGCAATTTCGTTTCCGGCGAAGTGGAGAGCCTGGTACGCGGGGTCGGCCACGTCGACACGCAATCCCAGCTGATCGTGACCGGCCAGCAGGCCGAGATCACAATCGAGAAGGACGGCTTTCTCTATTTCTTCGCGAACGATTCGGCCTTCGCGTACAGCAACAACAGCGGGTTCCTCGACGTTCTGATCACCCGAACCGTCTAGGCGGACGCGGGCGCGCGGCGATGATCGCAAATCTGGAGCAGCGGCTGGACGAGATGAAGCGGCAGATCGACGCGCTGCAGATTCTCGTTGCGGGCCGCTCGCCCTGGTATGAAGACGTGTCGCTGTGGGTGGCCATCATCGCGCTCGTCTTCTCGTCCGGCACGACCCTCTTCTCCTATTACCGGATGCACGAGCAGGACATCCTGAACCTGAGGCAGGAGTTGCGGGGGCTTTTGCAGCGGCTCAGCACCTTGCCGCGCGAGAACGTCGAGAACATCAAGAAGTACGAAGCGGATCCGGCCGCGATGTCCGCAATCGGCGGCTTCATCAACCAGGAGAACACGCTGCTCGCGCGACAGGCCGCCGAGATCGCCGGCAAGCTGCCGGCGAAGTCGGTCACGGCGGTCGAGTATTACGCGGTCGCGCTCGCGCTGCAGAATGCTTACGACCTGGAAGGGGCGGGCGAATTTCTCGAAAAGGCGACGCAGTTCGCGAAGGATTTCAACACCGAGATCGCCGCGATCCGGATGAGGGCCAACCTGAGATTCCTGCAAGGTCATGCCGAGGGCGGGCGGGTCGAATACCAGAGGGCTCTGGACATCTTCTCGAAATACCCGGGCTACGATCCTTTCACGAAGCTCTGCGCCCACGTCTGGACCGAGCTGGCCTGGGCCAATTCCGAAGCCTCGCTCAACGGCCCGCAGCGCGGCGCGCTTCAGCACGTCGAAAACGCCGAACGCCTGCTCGCGGCCGCGATGCCCGGTCCCGGTGTCGCGAAGCTCGGGGAGCAGGTGTCCCAGGCCCGAGCCTTGATGACGACCGGCGCGGCCAGTCCGGCCGCCGGCCCGCAATGGGCGGGCGCGCCGCTCGCGAATTGAGCTTCGAAGACTCCCTGGGGCTTGAGTCGCTTTGCTGCGAGGGGGGCTCAGAGCGCTTGGAGTTGCCAGGAACCCACGGGGAGTTTTTCGACTCCGGCCGCGATCTGGATCCGGGTCAGATTGGCCGGATTGATCAGGCCGATTCCGCCTCCGGGCAGCTCGTAGTGCAGCACGGCCTGTTCGAAGAGTCGGGTCAGGTTCATCAGCCGTCCGCTCGCGTCGTTCGAGCGGGGACCGCTGACGAGCAGCGCGACGGTATCTCCCCCCGCAAAGTAGAAGTCGACCCTGCCCGAGAAGTCCGTGTCGCTGATCTGCGTCTCGGGGGTCTCGTCTGCGGCGAGCTTGCGCATCTGGAATCGGCCGCCGGGCGGCAGGTAGGCGTCGAGGTTCTGTTCGACCGCAATTTCGACCCGGGTGATCGCCGAAGGCGTGAAGATCTCGGTCTCGCGATCCGACCCAATGATCAGCGTCCGGCTCGAAAAGAGCTGACCGCTGCGGTGCAGCGCATCGAGCACTTCCTGGATGCACAGAGTGTCGGTTTGCGTGTAGCGGCGGGTGCGGTTGGCGGTCGTGACGATGGTGACGTTCAGGGGCATGGTCCAGCTCTCGAAGGGTGAGTCTCTGGGTTCAGGTCTTGCATTGATGCAAGACCTGAACCCGCTAGTTATTTCTCGCTGCCGATCAGGCGGTAGGCCAGTGCGCCGATCAGCGCGCCGATGATCGGGGCCAACCAGAACAGCCACAGCTGCTCGATGGCCCAGCCGCCGGCATAGAGCGCAACCCCGGTGCTGCGCGCCGGGTTGACCGAGGTGTTGGTGACCGGGATGCTGACGAGGTGGATCAAGGTTAGTGCGAGGCCGATCGGCAACGGCGCGAAGCCGGCCGGGGCGCGTTGGTCGGTCGCGCCGAGGATCACCAGCACGAAGAACATCGTCATCACGATCTCGATCAGCAGCGCGGCTTGCAGCGAATAGCCGCCGGGCGAGTGCTCGCCATAGCCGTTGGACGCGAAACCTTTGGCGACGTCGAAGCCCGCTGCGCCGCTGGCGATCAGGTAGAGAATGCCGCCCGCCGCGATCGCCCCCAGTACCTGGGCGACGATGTAGGGGAGAAGCTTGTTGGCCGGGAAACGGCCGCCGGCCCACAGGCCGATCGATACCGCCGGATTCAGGTGGCAGCCCGAGATGTGGCCGATCGCATAGGCCATCGTCAGCACGGTCAGCCCGAAAGCGAGCGAGACGCCCAGCAGCCCGATTCCGACGTTGGGGAAGGTGGCGGCCAGCACGGCGCTACCGCAGCCGCCGAGGACGAGCCAGAAAGTACCGAGGAACTCCGCACCGAACTGCTTCATCTTCATCTCCCGACAAGAAACAGCATTTCCGGGGTCAAGCCCTGCCTTGCGGCACACCTTTCCCCGATCGGAACATTGCAACTGCGCGAAAATCCGGATCAGGGCAGCAAACTTAGCAGATTCGGCAGCATCCGGGGCCATACGGATGTCACGCTGTGCGGCTATCGTGCAGGGCCAGGCTTGGCTGTCATCGTTTTCAGGAGATCCTCCGTGTACCGTTTTCTTTGTTGTCTTGCCTTGTTGTTGCTGGCTCTGGGCTCAGGCGCTGCCTTGGCCGCGCCGCGCTGCCTCAGCGATTGCTCGCCCCGGATAGGGATCGTTTCCGCTTTTGGCGCGGAGGCCGACATCCTGTTGGCGAGCACCCGCCATCGGCGGCAGTGGCGGATCAACGGCAACCTGTTCACGACCGGCGAGCTCGCCGGCAACAAGGTGGTCATCGTGCTCTCGGGCGTCAGCATTGTGAATGCGACGATGACGACTCAGCTGTTGCTCGATCACTTCCGCATCGAGCGCCTGCTGCTCTCGGGCATCGCGGGCGGCATCGACCCGGCCAGGCACGTTGGCGACGTGCTGGTTCCCGAACGCTGGGCCATGCCGATGGAGGTGTACTGGAATGGCGATGCCTCGCTGCCAGCCGCCTGCGGAAAAACCGGCGACATCGGCTGCCTGGGGCTGAAACTCGCAACGGGACAGGACGGCCAGCCGCTTCCCGACTATCGGCCGCAGGGCCGGCCGAGCGGCCTCTTCCTGCGCGAGAACTTCGTCATGAACGCCGCGAACAGTCCCAGGGGCGAATACCGCTTCGATTACGAGGCCGATCCCGAGATGCTCGCTGTCGCGCGCGCGATCCACCCCGTGCTCGACCGCTGCGGTCCGCGCGAACCGCTGCAGTGCGTCGAACAGACTCCGCAGCTTCACGTCGGAGGGCGGGGGATTTCAGGGTCGGCCTTCCTCGCCAATCCGGACTACCGGGCCTATCTTTTCGAGACGCTGTCGGCGACGGCGGTGGACATGGAAACCGCCGCGCTGGGCCACGTTGCCCGCGCGAACAGCGTGCCTTTCATCGCCTTCCGCAGCCTCTCGGATCTGGCCGGGGGCTCGGATTTCCGCGAGGTCGGCGCCTTCTTCGGCAGTGGCCTCGCTGAGACCAACGAGGCCCGCGTCACGCTCGCCTTCCTCGAAGCCTGGAAGAAGAGGGGGGCGCGCTGAACCTGCTCAATTACTTCTTCGCGGCCTTCTCGGCATTGTCGATGGCTTTTTCGAGCTGTTCGCCGCCGAGCATTCCGGCGATCTTGGTGCCGTCGGCGAGATAGATCGTCGGCGTACCGGTGATCCTCAGCTTGTGGCCCAGAGCGAGATTCTGCTCGACCGGGTTCTTGCAGTTCGCGCTCGCCGCCACCTTGCCTTCCAGCATCCAGTCGTTCCAGGCCTTGGATCGGTCCTTCGCGCACCAGATGTCTTTGGATTTTTCCGCCGAGTTTGGAGTCAGGATCGGATACAGAAAGGTATAGATGGTCGTGTTCTTCAGGCTCTGCAACTCTTTCGCGAAGCGCTTGCAGTAACCGCAGTTCGGGTCCTCGAAAGAGGCGATGACCCGTTTGCCGTTGCCGCGCACGGTCTTGATCGCGTTGGCGAGGGGCAGGTCGGCGAAGTTGATCCGGTCGAGGATCTTCGCGCGCTCGGCCGTGAAGTTGAGCTTGCGCTTGACGTCGATGATCTGGCCGTCGATCAGGAAGCTCGCCTTGTCGTCCGTATAGACGATTTCGCCGCTCTTGAGCTGAACTTCGTAGAGGCCGCCGTAGGGGGTCTTCGCGATGGCCTGGATGCTGTTCGGCCCGACGAACTCGCTGACCGACTTGCGGATGTCGGCTTCGTTGGCGAATGCGCAGGGAATCAGCAGGGCCGCCAGCGCGGCGGCGAGGGTTTGTTTCATAGAAACTCCGGTTTTCAGATGAGGCCTGCGGCGTAACGGATCAAAACCGTTTTGGCGACAGGAATTCGGGACGTCAGGCTCATCCCTGTGTTGCGCAGCCGGGCGAGCAGGGGGTGGGTCGGGCGGAACAGCTGGTTCAGCATGTGAGTCGCTGTCTGCATCAGCCGCACTTCCTCGGCGCGGGCGCGCGCGTAGCGACGCAGCACCGGGAGTTCGCCGCAGTCACGGTAGTCGGGAAGCGCGCCGAGCACGTCGGCGAGCACTTTAGCATCCTGGAAACCCAGGTTGATGCCGTGGCCGGTGAGCGGGTGGATTGCGTGTGCGGCATCCCCGATCAGCGCCAGGCGTGGCGCGACGATGGTCGGGACGCGGATCAGCCGCAGCGGGAAGGCTGCGGCGCTCGTCAGCGTTTCGAACTTGCCGAGGCAGTGCCCGCCCGCTTCGGCGACCCGCTCGGCCAGAGCGTCGGGCGCGAGGGCAAGCAGCGCTTCGGCGGTCGCATTCGGAGCGGACCAGACCATCGAGACCCGGTTTCCGGGCAGGGGCAGCCAGGCGAGGATGCCATCCTTGCAGAACCACTGTCTCGCCGTGTCGCGGTGAGGACGCTCGGTCGTGAAGTTCGCAATGACGCCGAGCTCGTCATAGGGCGTGATCCGGGCTTCGAGGCCGGCGGCCTTGCGAACCCAGGAATCGGCGCCGTCGGCGGCGACGACGAGGCGACTCGTCAGCGTTCGTCCGTCGGCGAGCGTCAGGCGGGCCTGGTCGGGCAGGAATTCGAGCGAAGCGGGGCGGGCGCCTTCGAGCAGCGTGAGCCTTGCCTGACGGCGCAAGCTTTCCCAAAGCTCGAGCGCGATCGGTCGCGCTTCGCTGATCCAGGCCAGAGCGTCGAGGCCTGCATCCCAGGCCGAGAAATCGATTGCGCCTCCGGCGTCGCCGAAGACTTCCATCTTCTCGACCCGGGCGATGCGCCCGGCATCGAGCAGCGGCCAGATCCTCAGCTCTTCGAGAAAGGCTGCGCTGGCCTGGCTCAGTGCATAGACGCGCGAGTCCGAGCCTTCGGCGCGGCGCGGCGCTTGCGCCTCGATGACTCCGACGCGCAGAGGCGTAGCCGCCAGCGCGCAGGCGAGGCTCGCTCCGGCGAGGCCCGCCCCGACGATCAGGATGTCAAATTCGCTCTGTTGCATCGGCTTCATGCCCTCTATTGTGCCGGACTCGTCCGGGGGGACAAAGCCCGCGGATAGCAATTACGGTCGGGTGGCTCTTTCGTCGCGGGCCTAGAATCCATCGATCGGTCCGTTGAGGTCCGAGCGATTGCGCACAACAACGACAGGGTGGATGACAATGACACAGATGAGAATCGGGCGCGCGGTGCTGGCCGCTGCGTTCGGACTGGGAGTGCTGCTGGCGGGCGGGATCGGCTCGGCTGCCGCCGCGGATCCCGCGCCGATTGCCGACGTCGGCAAGGTCGAGATGATCCGCAAAGACAACGGCCTGCCGCCCGACTGGCATCAGAAGGGCACTTTCATCGAGATCCTGGTTCGTTCCTACCAGGACAGCAATGGCGATGGAGTCGGCGACCTGAAGGGCCTGACCCAGCGCCTCGACTACCTGAAGTCGGTCGGCATTACCGGTATCTGGCTGATGCCGGTCTTCAAGAGCGATGACCACGACCACGGCTATGCGGTCGCGAACTACCGCGACATCGAGCCCGACTACGGCACGCTCGCCGACTTCGACACCTTGCTCGCCGAAGCGCACAAGCGCGGCATCGGCATCATCATCGACTATGTGATCAACCATGCGTCGGCCGCTCACCCGATCTTCGAGTCGGCCTACAGGAGCCGCAAGTCGGCCTACCGCGACTGGTTCATCTTCAGCGACAAGGAAGTCCCGGGCTGGACCGCCTACAGCGGAGACCCGTGGCGTGAAGGGATGAACGGCGCCTACTACTACGCGGTGTTCGACCAGGCGATGCCGGACTTCAACCTGCGCAATCCGGCCGTCGTCGACTTCCATATGAACAACCTGAAGTTCTGGCTCAATCGCGGCGTCGATGGCTTCCGCTTCGATGCGGTCGGCGTGCTCTTCGAGAACAGCTCGGTCGCCTGGGAGAACCAGCCCGAGAACCATGTGTTCATGAAGAACATCCAGAACCTGCTCGATTCCTACGGCAATCGTTACATGGTCTGCGAAGCGCCGAGCGATCCGGGCGCGTTCTCGGCGAAGGATTCCTGCGGCAGCGCTTTCGCTTTCGGCATCCAGAAGCACATCATCAAGAGCGTCAAGATGGGCCGCGTGATGCCCGACCTGCTCTACAACCTGCGCACTCTGCCGGTCGAGCGGATGGGCACGATCCTCGAGAACCACGACTACTTCGCCGGCTCGCGGCTGTTCAAGCAGTTCAACGGCGACGAGAAGAGCTACAAGCTCGCGACCGCAACGCTGTTCACGATGCCCGGCCGTCCCTTCGTCTACTACGGCGAAGAAGTAGGTCTGGGCATCTCGGAACCGGTGGAGCAGGACGACCAGTCGATCCGCGGACCGATGGCCTGGTCCGCCGAGGAGCCGTCCGGCGGCTTCTCGACTGCGAAAAAGGCTTTCCGCCCGAACGTCGAAAACTGGAAGACCCACAACGTCGCGACTGAGCAGGCCGATCCGAACTCGCTGCTGCATTGGTATACGGCGCTCGCCCAGCTGCGCCACCAGGAAGCGGCACTGCAGACCGGCTCGTTCAAGCCGATCTCGAAGGACGACGACCCTATCTTCGCCTTCGTGCGCGAGAAGGACGGCGAGAAGATCCTGGTGCTGATCAACTACGCCTACCGCGCTGCGACGCTGGACCTGCCGCCCGAGTTCAAGGGCCAGCAGTGGACGGCGCTGTTCCCGGCCAACGCGAAGCTCGCGATTGCCGACAAGGCGGCGCCGAAGGCGGCGAAGAAGGGCAAGAAGGCGCGCAAGTCTGACGACGAAACGCCGGCCTTCGTACCCGGAACCCAGGAAGTGAAGCTGGGCGAGCAGCAGGTTCAGATCTTCAAACTCGCGAAGTAAGTCTTTCGGTGCCGGGTCTTGCACTGCGGCTTCAGAGGGCCGCAGTGCAAGACCTGGCACCGCTCATTCAGATCTGCCAGAGCTTGCGGTACTCGGCGAGCAGGGCCTGGTGCTTCGCGCTCGCTTCGAAGTTCGGGCCCAAGGCTCCCAGACCGAAGAAGGGATCCTCGCCGGCGATCAGAGCCCTCGCCTTGGCGAGTGCCTCAAAGCCATAGAGCACGGCGATCGTGACGTCGAAACGGCCCGCCTCGGGCAGCCTCAGCAGCGCTTCGAGCGCACGATAGACGCAGCTGCGCGCCTCGGCGATCTGGCCGAATTGGGCGACCCAGGCGCTGCCGTCGGCGGCCGCTTCATTGTCTCCCTGCCTCAGCGCGAGCAGGGTCTTCAGCTCGCCGATGCGCAGACTCGCCCAGGGGCTGTCGGCGTCGGGCGCGAGCCCGATCACTTCGCTGACCAGGCGCTCGTCGGCGAACTCGAGCTCGTCCAGAGTGTCGAGCAGCGCTGCGCATTCCTCCTCGCCGAGCTCGGGCAGGCGGGCGAGCGCGGGGCGGATCGCATTGCCCCGACTGCTGTTCTCCCATTCGAGCTCTTCGACCGGGTAGACCTCGGACATGCCGGGAACCAGGATCCGGCACGCGTAGGCGCCCAGATGTTCAAAGTCGGCGATGTAGATGTCGTGTCCGGCCTCCTCGATGCAGCGCACCAGCCACGCGAACTCCTCGCGGGTGCTGCCGCTGTGGTTCCAGTCGCAGAACTCGAAGTCCGGGTCTTCGCCGAAGAAGTTCCAGCTGATCACGCCGCTTGAATCGACGAAGTGGATCTCCAGGTTCTGCGGGTCGGCCACCTCTTCGAGGTCGAAGCCGGGCGCCGGGAAACCGTCCAGCGCGTCCAGCGCCCGGCCTTGCAAGAGCTCGGTCAGCGCGCGCTCGAGCGCGACTTCAAAGCAGGGGTGGGCGCCGAAGCTCGCGTAGCAGCCGTGGTCGCGCGGATTGAGCAAGGTCACGACGAGCACCGGAAACTGTCCGCCCAGCGATGCGTCGCTGACCCGGATGCCGAAGCCCGCCGCGCGCAGCTCGGCGATGCCGGCTGCGATCCGTGGCGTGCGCGCGATCACTTCGGGCGGGATCTGCGGCAGGCAGAGGCCTTCGCGCAGCACGCGGAATTTGACGTAGCGCTCGAGGATCTCCGAGAGCGACTGCGCACGCGCTTCGGGCGCCGTGTTGCCGGCCGCGAGACCATTGCTCAGATAGAGGTTGCCGATCACGTTGACCGGGAACCAGACCGTCTCGCCATCGCGCTGACGCACCAGAGGCAGCGCGCAGATGCCGCGCTCCGCGTTGCCGGTGTTCTGTTCGACCAGAGTCGAAGCCGGGATGCTGTCGTCGGGGTTGTAGAACGCGCGCAGCTCGGCGCTCAAAAGGCCTTCCGGCCATTCGTCGCCGTCAATCGGAAACCAGCGCTCTGTGGGCGAGACCGAAAACGCGTGCTTCGCGAGCGCCTCGCCCAAGTGGTAGTGGGTCCAGTAGTGGTTGCAGGACAGGCGCTCGATGAATTCGCCGAGCGCGCTCGCCAGCGCCGCAAGGCGCGAGCCGCCCTTGCCGTTCGAGAACAGCATCGGGCAGTCGCGGTCGTACAGGTGCACGGACCAGCAGTCGGCGACCGGGTTGAGCCAGGATCTCTCTTCGACGGCGAAGCCGCGCGCGGCAAGCAGGCCTTGCAGGCGGCTGATCGAGGTTTCGAGCGGGGCGTCCTTGCCCGGGATGAAGTGTTCGGTGTTCGACATGGTGGCGGAGTCCTGACGGGAGGCACATTGTGCCCGCAAGAGCGCACCAGGGGGCGGCGGCGGGCGCAATGCCCGCTGCTGAGCGACCGGTCTTCTCATCTTTACGCGTTCTTGACGCGTCACGCGCGGATCTTTCCCCCGTCTTTTCGCCCCGCTGACTAGAGTTCAAGCGTTCCCGACAAATCGTTCAGGAGACGCGATGGATCTGCTTTTCATTGCCCTTGGGGCAGCTTTTTTTGCGGTGACGGTTGCGATAGGCGCGGCTTTCGAGCGGATCAGGAGGCGCAGATGACTGCGTTGCACCTGATCGCACTGGGCCTGGTCTGCGGCCTGGTGATCTACCTGTTGCTCGTGCTCTTCAATCCAGAGGATTACTCATGAATGCCAATGCCTGCCTCCAGGCAGGGTTCTACATCGTCGTGCTGCTCGCCTTGGCCTGGCCGCTCGGTCTCTACATGGCCCGCGTGTTCGAGGGCAAGCTGCCCATCTTCGTGCGCTGGCTCGCCCCGCTCGAACGCAGGCTGTATCGCCTCGCCGGCACCCGGCTTGATGACGACATGAGCTGGCGCCGCTATGCGCTGGCGGTGCTGCTCTTCAATGCCGCGGGCTTCCTTGCGGTCTATGCGCTGCAGCGCCTGCAATGGTGGCTGCCGCTGAACCCCCAGGGCTTCGCCAATATTCCCCCTGATCTCGCTTTCAACACCGCGGTCAGCTTCGCGACCAATACCAACTGGCAGAGCTACAGTGGGGAAGTGGTGCTGTCCTACTGCACGCAGATGTTCGCGCTGACGGTGCAGAACTTCGTCTCGGCCGCGACCGGCATCGCGGTGCTGCTCGCGCTGGTGCGTGGCTTCACGCGCCGCGAGGCGGGTGGGGTCGGCAATTTCTGGGTCGATATGACCCGCGCTACGCTCTATGTGCTCTTGCCGCTGTCGCTGATCCTCGCGCTCGCGCTGGTCGGCCAGGGCGTCGTGCAGACCTTCTCTCCATACAGGGACGTCGCGCGCGTCGAGACGCTCGCTTACGACGCGCCGGTGCTGGATGCCGCCGGCAACCCGGTGCTCGACAAGCAGGGCAAGCCCGTCACCCAGCCAGCCAGCACCGCGACCCAAACCCTCGCGCTGGGGCCGGCCGCCTCGCAGATCGCGATCAAGCAACTCGGCACCAACGGTGGCGGTTTCTTCGGTGTGAACTCGGCTCACCCCTACGAGAACCCGACGCCGCTCGCGAACTTCCTCGAAATGCTGGCCATCCTGATCATTCCCGCCGCGCTGTGCGTCACGTTCGGACGCATGGTCCGCGACGACAGGCAGGGCTTCGCGATCCTCGCGGCAATGACTCTCGTGCTGGGCGTGCTGATGGCCGTCTGCATCGGCGCCGAGCAGGCGGGCAACCCGATGTTCGACAAGCTCGGGCTCGCGACCCAGGCTTCCGACTTGCAGGCCGGCGGCAATATGGAGGGCAAGGACACGCGCTTCGGCATCGTCAACTCGGCGATCTGGGCGACCGTGACCACCGCGGCATCGAACGGATCGGTCAATGCGATGCACGATTCCTTCACGCCGCTGGGGGGGCTCGTGCCGATGTGGCTGATGCAGCTCGGCGAAGTGATCTTCGGTGGCGCAGGGTCCGGACTCTACGGGATGCTGGTGTTCGCGCTTGTCGCGGTCTTCGTCGCCGGGTTGATGATTGGTCGAACGCCGGAGTATCTCGGCAAGAAGATCGAATCCTTCGAGATGAAGATGTCCGCGGTCGCGTTGCTCGCGCCGCCCGCGGTGGTGCTCGTCGGCACCGCGGTCGCGGTGCTGGTCGATCCGGGCCGCTCCGTCGTCGGCAACCCCGGCACCCATGGCTTCTCGGAAATCCTCTATGCCTTTTCGTCGGCCGCCAACAACAACGGCAGCGCCTTCGGTGGATTGGGTACCAACAACCTTTTCTACAACCTGATGCTTGGGTTCGCGATGTTGATCGCCCGCTACTGGGTCATCGTCCCGGTTCTGGCGATCGCCGGTTCGCTGGCGGCCAAGAAGAGCGTGCCCGCCTCCAGCGGTACCTTGCCCACCCACGGCCCGATGTTCGTCGGCCTGTTGATCGCCACCGTCGTCGTGGTCGGCGCGCTGAGCTTCCTGCCCGCGCTCGCGCTCGGCCCGATCGCCGAACACCTGCAGATGATCGTGCAGTCGGAGACCTCCCATGAATGAAATGCTCGCGATGTTCGACCGCAAGCTCGTGCTCGAAGCGGTGGTCGAATCCTTCAAACGCCTGAGTCCCAGACACCAGCTGCGCAACCCGGTGATGTTCGTCGTCTGGCTCGGCTCGCTGCTGACCACCGGCCTCTACCTCCAGGCCCTGCGCGGCTCGGGCGAAGCCCCCGCCGGCTTCATCTTCGCGGTGACGCTGTGGTTGTGGTTCACTGTGCTCTTCGCGAACTTCGCGGAGGCCATCGCCGAGGGCCGCGGCAAGGCCCAGGCGGCGGCACTGCGCGGCCTGCGCAAGACGGTCTGGGCGAAAAAGCTCGTCGAGCCCAAGCTCGGCTCGCTCTCCCGCCCCGTCCCGTCGGAAGAGCTGCGCTGCGGCGATATCGTCATGGTCAGCGCGGGCGAGACGATTCCCGGTGACGGTGTCGTGATCGAGGGAATCGCCTCGGTCGACGAGTCGGCGATCACCGGCGAGTCGGCTCCAGTGATTCGCGAAGCCGGCGGCGATTTTTCGTCGGCGACCGGCGGCACCCGGGTGCTGTCGGACTGGTTGATGATCCGGATCGAAGCGAACCCTGGCGAGACCTTCCTCGACCGGATGATCTGCATGGTCGAGGGCGCACAGCGCAAGAAGACTCCGAACGAGATCGCGCTGACCATCCTTCTGGTGTTCTTCACGCTGATCTTCCTGCTCGCCGTCGCGACGCTGCTGCCCTTTTCGATGTTCTCGGTCGTCGTCAGCGGTGCAGGCCAGGTTGTCACGGTCACGGCGCTGACCGCGCTGCTCGTCTGCCTGATCCCGACCACGATAGGGGGGCTCCTCTCAGCGATCGGTGTCGCCGGCATGGGACGCATGATGGCCAGAAAGGTCATCGCGACATCCGGGCGCGCGGTCGAGGCTGCCGGCGACGTCGACGTGCTTCTGCTCGATAAGACCGGCACGATCACGTTGGGCAACCGTCAGGCCAGCACGCTGATCGCGGCCCTGGGCGTGTCCGACAAGCTGCTCGCCGAAGCCGCGCTGATGAGCTCGCTCGCCGACGAGACCCCGGAAGGCCGCTCGATCGTCGTGCTGGCCAAAGAGAAACTGCAGCTGCGCGGGCGCGACATCTCCGCCGAGGGCGCCACCTTTGTGCACTTCTCCGCCCACACGCGGATGAGCGGCATCGACTTCAATGGTCGCTCGATCCGCAAGGGGGCGGCTGAAGCGGTGCGCACCTACATCGAATCGCTGGGCGGCTGCATGCCACGCGAAGTGACGATGGCGGTCGAAGACGTCAGCCGCCGCGGTTCGACTCCACTGGTCGTCGCCGAGGGCGCCCGGATTCTGGGCATCGTCGAACTCAAGGACATCGTCAAGGGCGGCATCAAGGAGCGCTTCTCCGAACTGCGCCAGATGGGGATACGGACCGTGATGATCACCGGGGATAACCGGCTCACCGCGGCCGCAATCGCCGCCGAGGCGGGCGTCGATGACTTCCTCGCCGAAGCGACGCCCGAGGCCAAGCTCAAGCTGATCCGCGAGTACCAGCAGCAGGGACGCCTCGTCGCGATGACCGGGGACGGCACCAACGACGCCCCGGCGCTGGCCCAGGCCGACGTCGCGGTCGCGATGAACAGTGGCACCCAGGCCGCCAAGGAGGCCGGCAACATGGTCGACCTCGACTCGAACCCGACCAAGCTGATCGAGATCGTTGAGACCGGCAAGCAGATGCTGATGACGCGCGGTTCGCTGACGACTTTTTCGATCGCCAACGACGTTGCGAAGTACTTCGCGATCATCCCGGCGATGTTCGTCGCAACTTATCCGCAGCTCGGCGCGCTGAACGTGATGCGTCTGGCGACGCCGAACTCCGCGATTCTGTCGGCGGTGATCTTCAACGCGCTGATCATCATCGCGCTGATCCCGCTCGCGCTGAAGGGAGTTGCTTACCGACCGCTGGGGGCTGCCGCTCTGCTGCGCCGCAACCTGTTGGTCTACGGCTGCGGCGGCCTGATCCTGCCCTTCATCGGCATCAAGGCCATCGACCTGATCCTGGTCGGCCTGAAGCTCGCCTGAGGAGACCCAAACATGTTCAAGGAAATCCGCCCCACGTTGGTCCTGCTCGGCGCCTTCACGCTGATCACCGGCGGGCTCTACCCGGTCGTGGTCACCGCGATCGCGAAAGCCGCTTTCCCCGCCCAGGCCGAGGGCAGCCTGATCGTCCGCGACGGCAAGAGCACCGGCTCGACGCTGATCGGCCAGAGCTTCAGCTCTGCCAAGTACTTCTGGAGCCGGCCTTCGGCGACCAGCCCGATGGCGCACAACGCGCGAGCCTCCAGCGGTTCGAACCAGGGGCCGCTGAACCCGGCGCTCGCCGAGGCGATCAGAGGCCGTATCGCGGCGCTGAAGGCCTCCGATCCGCAGCAGGGCGCGCCGATTCCGGTCGACCTCGCCACCGCATCGGCGAGCGGACTCGATCCGCACATCAGCCCTGCCGCGGCCGCCTGGCAGGCGCCGCGCATCGCCCGCGAGCGCGGTCTGCCCCGAGGCCAGGTCGACGCGCTGATCGCGCTGCACACCGAAGGGCGCCAGTTCGGAGTCCTCGGTGAGCCCCGGGTCAATGTGCTGGCGCTGAACCTCGCGCTCGACGCGCTCAACAAGTAAGTCCGCATTTCGACGCACGCCTCGCCGCCCCGGATAGGGCTGGCGCGGCGGCGTGCGCCCCATCCCCCCGGAGATAAACGATGAAATACCCAATGAAGTCCCTGATCCTTGTGCTGACAATCCTGTTCGCGGGCGTTATCCATGCAGAAGAAGCAAAGGGCACGCTGACCGGCAATGTCAGCCTCGCCTCCGAGTACCTGTACCGCGGTATTGCGCAGACGAACCACAAGCCGGCCGTTCAGGGCGGTTTCGATTTTGGCCATCCGAGTGGCGCCTATGCCGGAGTTTGGGGTTCGAACATCAGCTGGCTGTCCGATGCGGGAGCCGGCCGCGTCAGTGCGCCAGTCGAACTCGATCTCTATGGTGGTTACAAGGCCGCGCTTGGGGATCTGAGCTACGATGTCGGTGGCTTGTATTACTACTATCCGGGCAACTACCCGGACGGCTGGGTCAGCCCGAACACCTTCGAAGCCTATCTGGGGCTCGGCTACAAGTTCCTGTCCTTGAAGACCTTCTACGCTTTGACCAACTTGTTCGGTGCGACTGACCCAGCTGATCCGACCAGGAAAGCCGCAAGCCGAGGCAGCTATTATCTCGACCTGTCGGCCACCTATCCGCTCAGCGAAAGCCTGAAGCTGCTCAGCCATGTCGGTTACCAGTCGGTCGAAGGCGCCAGAGGGAGCGACGGCTCAACCGCGAACTACACCGACTACAAGCTCGGCGCGACGAAGGACGCGCTCGGAATGACCCTGGGCTTGTTCTACAGCGGTAGCAATGCCAAGGGCGGCAGCGGGCAGTTCTACCGCAGCGCCTTCGACAAGGATCTGGGCGCCGGTTGCGTGCAGCTCACCCTTTCCAAAACGCTCTGAACGTCAAACGGGGCCGGCAGACACCGCGCCCCGGCGGATAATCCAACAGCAGGATAATTGCAGCGATGACCGACGAACGCCCCGATCCAGAAGAGCTGCTGGCCAGTCTTGAAGCCGAGGCAACTCGTGCCCAACGGGGTAAGCTGCGGATCTTTTTTGGCGCCAGCCCCGGGGTTGGCAAGACCTACGGGATGCTCTTGGCCGCCCGACAGATGCAGGCCCAGGGCGTCGACGTGTTGGTTGGCGTCGTGGAGACCCACGGTCGCGACGAGACGGCGAAACTGCTGCAGGGGCTGGAGGTGCTACCCCGGCGCCACGTGTCCTATCGCGGTCACTCGCTCGAAGAATTCGACCTCGATGCCGCGCTCGCGCGCCGGCCCGGCCTGATCCTGATCGACGAGCTCGCCCACAGCAATGCGCCGGGATCGCGTCATCCCAAGCGCTGGCAGGATGTCTGTGAGCTGATCGAGGCGGGCATGGATGTGTTCTCGACGCTCAACGTCCAGCACCTCGATAGCGCCAGCGATGTCGTCGCCAGCATCACCGGCATCCGTGTCTTCGAGACGGTGCCCGATCATGTGTTCGATGCCGCGGACGAAGTCATCCTCGTCGATCTGACGCCCGAGGAGCTGCTCGCGCGGATGCGCGAAGGCAAGGTCTATCTGCCGCAACAGGCCGAGCGGGCGATCCAGAATTTCTTCCGCAAGGGCAACCTGCTGGCGCTGCGCGAGATGGCGCTGCGCCGCACTGCCGACCGCGTCGACGAAGATGTGCGCGACTATCGGCGCGCGCGCGCGGTATCCCGTGTCTGGAAGACCGGGGCTACTCTGCTCGCCTGCATCGGTGCCGACGAGACCGCCGAGCGGATCGTCCGCGCTGCGGCCCGGATGGCGACGGAACAGGAAGCGGGCTGGCACGCGATCTATGTCGAGACGCCGGCGCTGCAGCGCCTCAGCGCAGCTCATCGGGAGCGCTGCTACAAGCTGCTGGGCCAGGCCGAATCGCTCGGCGCCCGAATCGCGGTGCTCTCTGGAAAAGACGCCGCCGTCGTCGCGGCTCAGTACGCCCGGCGCGAGAATATCGGGCGCATCATCGTCGGCCGACGGCGGTCGGTGCGGGGACTTTGGCGGGCGGGTTTTGCCGAGCGGCTGGCGAGCGCCGCGCCCGAGATCGATCTGATCCAGCTCGGTCGGGATCCGCTTCGCGCGGACAGGCCGCTTCACGAAAAGCCGCCGCTGCGCCGTGCCTTCAGCATCGCGACCGCCCGGCGCTATGGTCTGGCGCTGCTGGGGGTCGCGGCGATGACCGTGATTGCCGCTCCGCTGCGCGACGCCTTCGAGCTGGCCAACATCGTCATGATCTTCCTGCTTGCGGTGCTGTTCGCCGGGGTGAAACTCGGTCGCGGTCCCGCGGTGCTCACGGCCTTCCTGTCCGTGGCCTGTTTCGATTTCTTTTTCGTGCCGCCCCGGCTCTCGTTCGCGGTCTCCGACGCTCAGTATCTGGTGACCTTTTTCGTGCTGCTGGCGACCGGGCTCATCACCGGCCAGCTCGCGGCCGGCCTGCGCTTTCAGGTGCGCGTCGCCGAGAACCGCGAGGCGCGCTCGCGGGCGCTGTACGAGATGGCGCGCGAATTGACAGCGGCTCTGGCCACCGAGCAGATCATCGAGATATCCCGGCGCTACATGGAGCGCGCGATCGAAGGCGAGATCGCGCTGCTGCTGCCCGACAAGGATGAGCGCATCCGTTTGTCTGGCGATGAGGCCAGGCGGGGCTTTGACGAGGGCGTCGCGCAGTGGGCTCTGGACCATGGCGAAGAGGCCGGGCAGGGGACGGGCACTCTGCCGGCCAACCCTGCGCTCTACATACCGCTGCGCGCGCCGATGCGGGTGCGTGGCGTGATGGCCGTGCGCCCGGACGATGCGGCGTGGAACCCGATGCCCGAACAGCGGCAGCTGATCGCGACGAGCGCCGCGCTGATCGCGATCGCGCTCGAACGCGTGCATTACATCGAAGTCGCTCAGCAGGCTCTGCTGCATATGGAGTCCGAGCGCCTGCGCAATTCGCTGCTCGCCGCGCTCTCGCACGATCTGCGCACGCCGCTGACGGCGCTGGTCGGGCTCGCCGATACGCTCTCGCTCAGTCCTCCGGCGAGCGCAGCCGAGCGCGCCGACATCGCCGGCGCGATCCGGGAACAGGCGCACCGCACCAGTACGCTGGTCGAGAATCTGCTCGACATGGCCAAGCTGCAATCCGGCGGCGTGAAGCTCAAACGCGAGTGGCAGCCAGTCAGCGAAGTGATTGCCTCGGCGCTCGATTCCCGGGCGAGCCTGCTGGCCCGGCATACGATTCGGCTGGCGATCCCCGAAGACTTTCCTTTCGTCGAGATCGACGCGGTGCTGATGGAGCGGGTCTTCGTCAACCTGTTTGAAAACGCGGCAAAGTACACTCCGCCCGGCTCGGTCATCGTGGTCGCTGCGCGGCAGATCGAGTCGGAGAAGGGGGCGCGGATCGAGCTGGTCGTCGAAGACGACGGACCTGGTATCCCACCGGGGCGGGAGAGCTGGCTGTTCGAAAAGTTTACGCGCGGCCAGGACGAATCCTCGGTGTCGGGTGTCGGTCTGGGGCTCGCGATCGTCCGCGCCATCGTCGAGGCCCACGACGGCCAAGTCCGGGCGGAAAATCGCCCCCAGGGCGGGGCGCGTTTTGTGATCACGCTTCCTGCCGGCACTCCTCCGGATCTCACTGAGCTTCCCCATGCCTGAAGTCGGTCTTGCCACGCCTACCCATGTGTTGATCGTCGAGGACGACGCACCGATCCGCCGCTTCGTGCGCTCCGCCCTCGAAGGGGAAGGGATGCATGTCACGGAAGCGGACTGCGCCCAGCGGGGGCTGATCGATGCGGCGACGCGGCGCCCCGATCTGCTGATCCTCGATCTCGGTCTGCCGGACCGCGACGGAGTCGAGCTCATCCGCGAGCTGCGCACCTGGTCGAGCTCGCCTGTGCTGGTGCTGTCGGCGCGCACCGACGAGGCCGACAAGGTGATGGCTCTGGATGCCGGAGCGGACGACTATCTGACCAAACCCTTCGGAGTGCCGGAGCTGCTGGCCCGGATCCGCGCCTTGCAGCGGCGCATCGTTCAGCCGGCGCAGATGGCCTCGACGGTGCTCTGTTTCGGTGAGGTCACCGTCGACCTCGTCCGCCGCTCAGTCACGCGCGCGGGCGAGGCGGTTCATCTGACGCCGATCGAGTACCGGCTGCTCGCGCTGCTCGCGACCAACGCCGGGCGCGTGCTGACGCAGCGCCAGCTTCTCAAGGATGTCTGGGGCCCCGGCCACATCGAGGACGGGCACTATCTGCGGGTCTTCATCGCCAGTCTGAGGAAGAAGCTCGAGGCTGATCCGCTTCGCCCCGCGCTGATCAAGACCGAGACCGGCGTCGGCTATCGGCTGGTACCTTAGCTGCGGCAGGCGAGTAGCTTCGCGCAGGTCGATCGCTATCGCGTTCGTGCGTGTTCGCTGTGGAACCAGAGCTCCTTGCGCGCCAGCGGTGTCTGCGGCGGAAGGAATGGGTTGGGTAGATCGATGATGACCCTGTCCCTGATCTTGGCGCGGGCCAGCACGTCTCCGTGGTATTCGAGGAAGAGCTTGTCGAAGCTTCCGTCCTTGATCGAGCGTTCCAGGCCGCTTTCGATCAGCCAGGCGATCCGTTCGTCGCGGCGATTGACGAAGAAATAGTAGGCGCTGGGGTAGCGGACGAGGAGATGGGGTTCGACGACGAGTCCCTGGCCCTTATGGGACTGGGCTTCGGCCCAGATCTCCGGGATGCTGCGCGGGAACCACGAGAAGCGTCCGTTGGTGAGCATCGCGAACAGCGAATCGTAGGAAGAGCTCGTTTCGACCGGGATTGCGCTCGCCCTGAGGATTGCGGTGTCGGGCCAGTCCAGCTGTTGTCCTGCGGCGAGTTTCTGGAGGTCCTTGAGCGTGCGGACCTTCGCGAACAGGGGCAGGTCTTTCTGGCGCACGAGAGCGATCCGCCATCCTCCCAGGCCTTTGAAGACGCAGATCCGGACAGGCAGCAGCCTCGCCTCGCGCTCGCGGCTCGTGACCATCCACGCGACATTGATTTCCCTGCCCAGCGCGAGCTCGTCCGCGACGCGCGCCTTGTTCATGACCGCGGTCGATGCTCTGAGTGTGAACGCAGTGCCGCTCTTGGCGAGCGCGAGTTCCAGAAGTTTCAGAGGGTATTCGCTGCGATGATCGAAAGCCGAGACCGGTCTCGGATAGACCAGATTCAGGGTTTCGGCATGGACGCAGGCTGCTGAGACGATCAGGCCGCTCAGGACGAGGAGGATTCTGCCCAGGAACGGGGAGAGGGGGCGGGACGGGTGCTTCATCGGGCGCTTCGACAGGCTGACACATGGGGGCCGCAAGCATAGCAGCGGAGTCATTACTGCCTGGTCTGTCGTCTGTTTCCGGGAAGACGGCCGCTGTTCTGGCTGCCGTCTCTCTCTTCCGATGCTTACTTCAGCTTCGCTTCGATCTTCTCGGCGCGTTCTTTCGAGGCGGGGTGGGACGAGAACATGCTGGCGCTGCCGGTCTCACCGCTGATCTCCTGGAGTTTGCGCAGCGCCGTGACGGCGGCGTGCGGATCGTAGCTGTGGCGCTTCATGAACTCATAAGCGTAGGCGTCGGCATCGCTCTCCTGGCTCTGCGAGAACTGCGCATTGACCAGCTTTTCGGACAGGTTGCCCAGCTCGGACTGGCTCAGCGCGGCGGCAGCGCCACCGGCGGCGGCGCCGGCATCACGCGCGGCAGAGGCGACATAGGCGACCTGGAGCGCTTTCTTCGAGTGGCCCAGCTTGACGTGGCCGACTTCGTGGCCGATCACGAAGCGGATTTCGTCGTCGGTGAACTTGTCCATCAGCGAGCTGAACACGCGGACGGTGCCGTCAGCCATCGCGAAGGCGTTGATGTCGCGAACCAGATAGACCTTGAAGTTCAGCTTCAAGCCGTCTTCGTTGTCGAGACCGGCGACGATCTTGCGCAGCCGCTTTTCGTACTTGTCGCCCTTGGGGGCAACCTTGTTGTGGGTGTCCATCCACTCGGCGGACTGGCTCGCCACGGCTTTCACGTCGTCGTCGGACAGCGTTGCGGCCTTGCCGAGGCCGGTCGCGGCATTGAGGACTCCGCCGAGGTTGAAGGCGAAGGCCGGGGCGGTGAGCGCGGCCAGAAGGGAGGCGGCTGCCAGCGTGCGGATGAACTTCATCGACTGAAACTCCAGGAAAATCGGGTGATTTGAACGAAGAACGGCAGCCGATGGCTGCCGCTCTTGATGCGGAACGCATATTCTAGCGAATGTGCGCGGATAAGGCACCTTTTCTGTGCATCCGCTCAGAGCAAGCCCTTGATGCGCAGCAGGCCCAGCGCCGCGACGCTCGTTGCATCCTGGATCGAACCGCTGCGTATCATCGCCTCGACCTCCGCGAGCGGGAAAGCGTGGGCGACGAGTCCCTGTTCTTCCGGGTCCAGCGCAGTCTCGCTCTGGGTGAGTCCGCTGGCGAAATAGACGTCGTAGCCCTGGTTCGAGTAACCGGAGGCGAGCAGCAGGTGGCCGGCGTGAAGCATCGTCCCGGCGACGAGGCCGGTCTCCTCGAGGAGTTCGGCCTTCGCGAGCGTGAGCGGATCGATGTCCTGCCCCTCCCATGATCCCTGGGGCAGTTCCCACTGGCGGGCCTTGACCGGATAGCGGTACTGTTCGACCAGAACCAGCTTTCCGGCTTCGAAGGCTGCGATTACCGCGAAGTCGGGCTTTTCGACGACGCCGAAGATTCCGGACGAACCGTCGGCACGGACGACGTGGTCCTCCCTGACCGTCATCCAGCGATTCCGGTAGACGACGGTGCTCTGTTCGGTCCGGATCTCGGTTGTGGGGGGCTGGTTCATTCCGACCTCTGCCTGGCCTGCCAGGCGGCGATCTTCGGCTGGAGTTCGGCGGCGCGCGCGAGGCTCTCCGGCGGCCAGCACTGCGTGAGATCGTAGTATTCGGGGAAGGCCGGCCGATCCTCGGGCAGGATCAGCCAGGGCTGCTTGCTGGCCGTGTAGATGTGGATGTCGGGCGGCAGCTGGGCGGGCTCGTCGAGCGTGCCGACGCGCACGAAGCTCAGCAGTGGCCCCGAACCGGCGTAATGGCTCCACAGCGCGACATGGCAGCGCGGGCAGCGCGCGATCTGCTGGCCCTGGCCGCTCGCGGAGGGCGTCGAGACCATCAGCGGCTCGCCGCGCAGCCGCGTCAGCCGGTCGCTTTCGATTAGCGCATTGAGCGCGAAGGCCGAGCCTGACTCGCGCTGGCACCAGTGGCAGTGACAGGCGTGGACGATCAGCGGCGTGCATTCGAGCTGATAGCGCACTTCTCCGCAGTCGCAGCCGCCAGCGAGCGGGTAGGCAGAGTTATCGGACAAGGGATCTCCTTCCGTGTAGCGGCGAAGGCTCAAAAAAGCTGGCGGCGCGCTGAGAATTATCCCTTAGAATGTCGCCCCATTTCGCGGTGGCCACCGGCCCCGCCCGACATCACAGGATTCCCATGAACGAGTCGATGCCCCGCTGCCCGCAATGTCAGTCCGAATTCACCTACGCCGATGGTGAGCAGTATATCTGCCCCGAATGCGCGCATGAATGGCCGATCGCCGCCACGGATACCGCCGGAGAGGAAACGAAGGTCGTCAAGGACTCGGTCGGCAACGTGCTGCAGGACGGCGACAGCGTGACCGTGATCAAGGACCTGAAGCTCAAGGGTTCGTCGCAGGTGATCAAGGTCGGTACCAAGGTCAAGAACATCCGCCTCGTCGATGCCGACCACGACATCGACTGCAAGATCGACGGCATCGGCGCGATGAGCCTGAAGTCGGAGTTCGTGCGCAAGATCTGAGCTTCATGCGCCCAGCCGGGAGCCCTCCCCGGCTGGGCGAAATTTGTTCAGCAGTGTTGCCAGAAGTTCTCGTTCCACGGGCGTATGTCGATCTCGCTCGACCAGGCTGAGCGCGGTTGGCGGTGCAGCGCCACGACGGTTTCGGAGATGTGGTCGGGGTCGGACTGAGGACCTCCATCGGAGCGCAGAGTGCCTTCGTTGATGTCAGCATCGATGACCAGGTGCGCGACGTGTATGCCTTTGGGCCACAGCTCGCGGGCGAGAACCTGAGCCAGCGCGCGCTGGCCGAACTTTCCGACAGCGAGGTTCAGGTGTCCGGCCCGACCGAGCAGCGAGGATGTCGAACCGGTCAACACGATCGTCCCTTGTTCGCGCGACAGCATCGAACGTGCCGCTTGCCGCGCGACGAGGAAAGAGCCGAGGCAGTTCTTTTTCCAACCCTCTTCGAAGGCGGAGAGGTCGACGTCGACGGCGGCGCCGGGGCCGAAGCTCTGCAGCGAATAGACGACCAGATCCGGCACTCCGTGCAGCGATTCCACCTTCGCGAACAGATCGCAGACCGAGGCTTCGCTTGTCGCATCGCAGCCGTAGGCGAGCGCGATCCCTCCTTCGCTTTCGATTTCTGCCGAGAGCGCATCCAGACGATGTGCATTGCGCGCGGCCATGATCACCGCCATGCCTTCCCTGGCAAGACGTCGCGCCAGTGCGTGCCCAAAGCCCGGGCCTACGCCGACGACGAGAGCCAGTTCGCGCCCGTGCTGGTGCACAAGGTTTGCGACTGCGGACGGGTTTGATCTTTCCTTGCCGGTCTGCGCTGCGATAGAGGAGAACCAGCGCTTCTGCTTGAGCGCCGCATGTTTCAGGCGCAGGGGGGCATTCCGGGTGACCGGCTGTGAGTGCTCGATCTTGAACACGAGAGAGATTGGGCCCAAGGGAATGCATCGCCAGCGCTTGAGGCGCTTCCATATTCTCTGGAGCATCATTTTTCCTGTCGATGCGGGCATCCGCGACAAAGAACGATTTTCTTGTCGGCGAGGGCGGGGCGTCAGGAAAGATCCTCCCGCGTGCGGGCTTTTGTCACGTCGTGAGCAAGGGCTGGTTCAGTCGGGGGGCCGTCGCGTACATGTCGGGCGCGGAAAGGAATGCTCGCCATGCCCGGCGGCGGGGGCCAAGCTGGGGCTTGGTTCGCGAAACCGGTAAAATCAATGCCTTCCGTGTTTTGACTGCGTTTCCCCCATGTCCCGCCCCTCTCTGCTCGATCTCGTCCTGTCCAAAGACCGTTCCCGGCTGAACCGCGCTTTGGGGTCAGGTCTTGCATCGCGGCGCCCAGGGAGTGCAGCGATGCAAGACCTGACCCCGGAGTTGCGGGCGAAGTTCGCAGCCTCGATCGCCGAGCGCGAAGCGCGGCGCGCGAAGCTGCCCAAGCCCGACTTTCCCGAGGAGTTGCCGGTCAGCGGTCGGCGGGGCGAGATCGCGAAGGCGATCCGCGACCATCAGGTCGTGATCGTCTGCGGTGAGACCGGCTCGGGCAAGACGACCCAGTTGCCGAAGATCTGCCTCGATATAGGACGGGGCGAGGCGGGCCTGATCGGCCACACTCAGCCGCGGCGGCTCGCGGCCCGGGCGACCGCGACGCGGATCGCCGAGGAATTGAAGAGCGAGCTCGGGACGACGGTCGGCTTCAAGGTCCGCTTCACCGACCACACGAAGCGCGACAGCTACATCAAGCTGATGACCGACGGCATCCTGCTCGCCGAGACCCAGGGCGATCCGCTGCTCTCGGCCTACGACACGCTGATCATCGACGAGGCGCACGAGAGAAGCCTCAACATCGACTTCCTGCTCGGCTATCTGAAGCAGCTGCTGCCCAAGAGGCCCGATCTGAAAGTGATCGTGACTTCGGCGACGCTGGATGCGGAGCGCTTCGCGAGTCACTTCGCCTCCGGTGGCAAGAGCGCTCCGGTCATCGAAGTGTCAGGCCGGCTCTACCCGATCGAGCAACGCTACCGGCCGATCGAGGATGAGGAGGCTCCGGCCAGGCCGCAGCTGCGGGCCGGAGTGCGGGTCGCCGAGTCGCGCAGCCACAAGCAGAACCGTGACCTCTATGAGGCGATCGTCGATGCGGTGGCCGAGCTGCAGCGCGAAGGCCCGGGCGATGTGCTGGTCTTCCTGCCCGGCGAGCGCGAGATCCGCGAAGCGGCCGATGCGCTGCGCCACGACCACGCGCCGGGCACCGAGATCCTGCCGCTCTTCGCGCGCCAGACCGCAGCCGAGCAGGCGAGGGTGTTCTCGCGCTCGAACGGACGCCGGGTCGTGCTGGCGACCAACGTTGCCGAGACTTCGCTGACCGTGCCCGGCATCCGCTATGTCGTCGATGCGGGCCTCGCGCGGCTCAAGCGCTATTCGCACCGCAACAAGGTCGAGCTGCTGCAGATCGAGAAGATCTCGCAGGCGGCGGCGAAGCAGCGGGCGGGGCGCTGCGGGCGTGTGCAGAACGGTATCTGCATCCGTCTCTACGACGAAGAGGACTTCTCGCGCCGCCCGGCCCACACCGAGCCCGAGATCCTGCGCTCGTCGCTGGCCGGCGTGATCTTGAGGATGAAGTCGCTGCGCCTCGGTGCGGTCGAAGACTTCCCTTTCCTCGAAGCGCCGCTGCCACGGATGATCGCCGACGGCTATCAGCTGCTTCAGGAACTCGGCGCGATGGACGACGCGAACAATCTGACGGCCGTCGGCGTCGAGCTCGCGAAGCTGCCGCTGGACCCGAAGATCGGCCGGATGATCGTTGCCGCGCGCGACCGCTCCTGCCTCGCCGAAGTATTGGTGATCGCCGCGGCGCTGTCGGTCCAGGATCCGCGTGAGCGCCCCCAGGAGCAGGCCGGAACGGCCGATCAGGCGCACGCGAAGTTCCGCGTCTCACCCGACAGCAAGGACGAGGCGAAGAGCGAGTTCCTCTGGTACTGGAACCTGTGGCGCGCCTTCGATCACCTGTGGAAACATGAATCCTCGAACAAGCAGAAGGCCTGGTGCAAACAGCACTTCCTGAACTGGATGAGGATGCGCGAGTGGCGCGACATCCACAGCCAGCTCCACGCGCTGGTGACCGAGCACGGCTGGCGCGAGAGCGGGCAGCCCGCGGGCTATGAGGCGATCCACAAGGCACTCTTGACCGGACTTCTGGGCCATATCGGCTGCAAGGTCGAGGACGCGTCCGGCCCGACCGCCGGCTCCTACCTGGGCGCGCGTGCGATCAAGTTCTGGCCGCATCCGGGCTCTTATCTGAAGAAGACGGTTGGGCGCTGGCTGATGGCCGCCGAGCTGGTCGACACCTCGAAGCTCTATGCGCGCTGTCTCGCGAAGATCGAGCCCGAGTGGGTCGAGGAAGTCGGCGCCCATCTGATCAAGCGCAGCGTCTATGAGCCGCACTGGGAGAAACGCTTCGGCGCGGTGCGCGCCTGGGAACGCGGCGTGCTGCACGGCATCACGCTCTACCCGCGGCGCGCGGTCGGCTACGCCGAGCACGACCCCAAGCTCTGCCGCGAGATGCTGATCCGCGAAGGTCTGGTGCAGGCCGATATCGACGAGGCGGCGCTGAGACATATGAGCTTCCTGCGCCACAACCAGAAGCTGATGGCCGAGATCGAGCGCCTCGAACACAAGACCCGGCGCCCCGACGTGCTCGTCGACGAGAGCCTGATCTACGCGTTCTACGATGCGCAGATTCCCGAGGATGTCGTCGATCTGCGCTCTTTCGACGCCTGGCGCAAGAGCGCCGAGCGCGAGAACCCGAAGACGCTGCAGCTCGAACGCGACCAGCTGATGCGCCACGAGGCGGCGGGCGTCACCAGCGACAAGTTCCCCGGCCACCTGGACGTGTTGGGCCAGAAGCTCAAGCTCGACTATCTGCACGAGCCGGGCAGTCCCGAGGACGGCGTGACGCTGACCGTGCCGCTGGTGATGCTGAACCAGATCCCGGCGCTGCGCTGCGAATGGCTGGTGCCCGGCCTGCTCGAAGAGAAGGCGCTGGCCTTGCTCAAGACCGTGCCTCAGCGCCACCGCCACCGGCTGCAGCCGCTCAGCCAGAGCGCGAAGGACTTCGTCGAGAAAGCCGAGGCGGGCGAGTTTGCGAAGGAGGACGGGCTGATCCGCGCGCTGCAACGCTTCGTCGAGGACAGGATCTCGCTGCAGCTGCCGATGGAGAGCTTCCGCGCCGAGAACCTGAACGCGCACTTCTTCATGAACTACCGTGTCATCGACGAATACGGCCGGGTGCTTGATCAGGCGCGCGATCTCGCGGAGCTGCGCACGAGGCTCAAGCGCCAGGTCAGCGAAGCCTTCGCCGAAGCCCAGGTTCCCGGCTCGCTGGGCGCCCAGCTCGCGGCCTTGAAGATCGCCGGCAAGCCGGCCTCGCCCGAGCCGGAGGCCGCGCGAGGCGCCGAGCCCGCCCGCAAGGGGCAGGCGAAGGCGACCAATGAGCCCGCCGCCCAGCCGGATCGGCAACTCACCGGCCTGACGAGCTGGAGCTTCGGCGAACTGCCCGAGCTGCTCGAACTGAAAGTCGGCGGTCGCCATGTGATCGGCTTCCCGGCGCTGCACGACGATCGCGACTCGGTCAGCCTCGTCGCCGTCGATACCGAGGAGGAAGCCGCCGAGGTCCACCGCAAGGGCCTCTCGCGCCTCTTCGCGCTGACGCTGAAGGACCAGGTCAGGGCGATCGAGAAACTGCCCGGCATCCGCGATCTCTCGCTGCAGTTCATGCCCTTCGGCTCCGACGACGAGCTCAAGGCCCAGCTCGTCGCGGCGACTCTGGAGCGCACTTGCCTGCTCGACCCGCTGCCGGCGAATGCGGAGGCTTTCGCGCAGCGCGCCCTGGAAGCGAAGACCCGGATCTCGCTGGTTGCCCAGGAACTGATGCGGCTCGCTTCGACGCTGCTCGCCGAGAACGCGTCCTTGACCAAGCGCTTTGCGACGCTGAGGGCTTTCCCGGCGGTGCTCGACGACCTTGAGCAGCAGACCGCGAAGCTGATGCCCAAAAACTTCCTCGTCGCCTATCCTTTCGAGCGGCTGCACCATTTTGCGCGCTATCTGAAGGCTGCCAACATCCGGATAGACAAGCTGCGCAGCAATCCCGAACGGGACGCGAAGCAGATGTCCGACTGGAAATCCCTGTCCCAGCCCTTCGAGCGCGAGTGGCTGCAGAAGGCGAGGGCGGGCGTGACCGATCCGAAGCTCGAAGAATTCCGCTGGCTGCTCGAAGAGCTGCGCGTGAGTCTCTACGCCCAGGAGCTCAAGACGCCGATGCCGGTCAGCGTCAAACGGCTGCAGAAGATATGGGACAGCCGGCCACGCTGAGTGGGTGGTCACTGTCCCACTTCTGGTGTCTGGGACACATGGCCCATGTGGGAGCCGGGAGTTCGTCCCGGCGGCCGAGTGACTTCTTTTGTCCCGCCAAAAGAAGTCACCAAGAAAAGGCGGCCCGACGTTCGCGGCCTGCCGCTGCGCGGAAGGCTTCCCTGCGTTGCTCGCGCAGTCGGGGCCTGCGGAACTCGCCCTCGCTGTGCTCGGTGCTCGGACAGTCCTCGGCGTCGGCGCTATGCGCCGACTTCCCCTCCCGTGCTCCGCTACTCGGCGCTCTCGACGGGGTTTTGAAAACCGATTTGGCTTGTCTTTCGGTGAAGACAAGCGACTGGTGGTATGTATGCTTGGCGGGGTTTCTCACTCTTTCGCTGGCAGCGGGTAGGGTGGATTCGCCCGCAGGGCAATCCACCGCCCGCCATGGCGAGCAAGCTCGCTCCAGTGCCCGGGCTGGATTGATGTCAAGACAGGAGGAAGACCGATGAAAAAGCTGTTGTTCGTCCTTGTCCTCGCTCTGGCCGGATACCTCTATCTCGAACACACATATCGAGACGGCACCGCCAGCGCTCCGGCTTCGACGGCTCAAGCTTCTGCCGAGCCGGGCGCGGCCGACTCTGATTCGCGAATCGCCGAAGCCTTCGCCAGGCACGAGAGCAATGTCCAGGTCTCGGGGCGAGGCGTCGCCGCAAGACTTCTTGCTGATGATACGAGTGGAAGCAGGCATCAGAAATTCATCCTCAGGCTGCCCTCCGGGCAGACTCTTCTCGTCGCGCACAATATCGATCTGGCGCCCAGAATAGCTTCGCTCCGCGAAGGTGATACCGTCGAATTTTCTGGCGAGTATGAATGGAGCGAAAAGGGCGGCGTGCTGCACTGGACGCATAAGGATCCGAAAGGCGCTCACGCTGCGGGTTGGCTCAAACACCAGGGGCAAATCTATCAGTGAACAGGGCTTGAAATATCGCCCGCCATTCCCTCTAAAAGGGGAAGGATGAGGACTGTTCATTTCGCTGAATCAAATGTGGAGGTACTGAATCAATGGCAATCAAGGCACTCAAGCGCACCCATCACATCGCGCTGATCGCGAGCGACTATGAACGCGCCAAGCGCTTCTACTCCGGGGTGCTGGGTCTGCCCGTGATCGCTGAAACCTGGCGGGCCGAACGTAAGTCCTGGAAGCTCGATCTGGCCCTGCCCGATGGCGTGTTGCTCGAACTCTTTTCCTTCCCCGATGCGCCGTCCCGACTCTCTCAACCTGAGGCGTGCGGCCTGCGCCACCTGGCCTTCGCGGTCGACGATATCGATCTCGCGATCGCCCAGTTGGCCGAAGAGGGCGTCGCTTGCGAGCCGGTCCGCATCGATCCTCTGAACGGCAACCGTTACACTTTCTTCGCTGATCCGGATGGTCTGCCTCTGGAGCTGGTCGAGTGCCGCTGAAGAGCGCAAGTCTGGCTTCCTACGTCAAGCTGATCCACGATTTCCCCGATGCGCAGGGCGTGGCTCTGGAATCCGAGCAGAGGACGAGCTGGCCCGATCAGGGTTTCGAGGTCATTCGGGAGGCGCGGATCTTCCGCTTTGAGGACGGGGCGCGGATCGCCCAGATCGTCGAGCAGGATGATTTCCCGTCCGGGCTCGCCTGTGCGGAGTGCTGGATCAGCTACGAAGTGCTGAGCGCGCCCGATTCGGGAGTCGCTGTCGATCCGCCGAAAAAGACTTTCGACAACCACTGCCGGGAGTCTTACTGGCTGGCTTGGCACACGGCCCCGTGAGGGCGCGCAGGGTGGAGAGGCAATGAAAAACTGGATGTTCCTGCTGGGCGCGATTCTCTGCGAAGTCACGGCGACCTCTTCGCTGAAAGCCTCCAATGGATTCACCCGCCTCGCGCCGTCGCTGATCGTGCTGGTGGGCTATTCGGCGTCCTTCTATCTGCTGTCCCTGACCTTGAGGACCATCCCGATCGGTGTCGCCTACGCGGTCTGGTCGGGTGTCGGCGTTGCGCTGATCGCGCTGGTCGGCTGGATCTTCCTTGGGCAGACGCTGGACAGGGCGGCGATCGCCGGCATGTTGCTGATCGTCTCCGGCGTGATTGTGATCAATCTGTTTTCGAAGGCCGGGAGCCATTGATTCCCTGCCTGTTCTTTTCGTAACCGGGGATTTTTCAGCATGGAGTGGAAAGAGTTCGGGAATGTCGTGGCCCTGATCGTCGACATGCAGGTCGGGGTTTTTGCGAATCCCCGCCACGACAGGGCGGGCGTCGTTGAACGGATCAACGCGCTGACCGCCGCGGTGCGCGGTCACGGGGGCCGGGTCGTGTTCATCCGCCACACCGATGCGGCGGACGGGCTGGCCGAAGGCTCGGAAGCGTGGCAGCTGTTGCCCGAACTGGTTTTGAGCGCGGCGGATCGCTGCGTCGAGAAGAGCGCCTGCGACGCCTTCCTGAACACGCCGCTCGCCGATGTGCTCGGCAACGAAGCGCTCGATGCGTTGATCATTGCCGGCTGCGCGAGCGATTTCTGCGTCGACACGACGGTGCGGACCGCGGCGGCTCTGGGCTATCCGGTGCGCATCGCGAGCGATGCGCACACGACCGCGGATCGGCCCCACCTCGATGCGCTGACGATCATCCGCCACCACAACTACGTCTGGGAAAACCTGATCGTTCCAGGCAACCCGGTCCGTCTCGCGAGCACCGCGGAACTCTGTGCGATGCTCGCCCGTCAGGCGGCGAGCGCGGCGCGGTAGACGTCCAGGTAGTGCTGGGCCGCCTGGTCCCAGCCCATCTCCAGAGCCATGCCGTTCTGCTGGACGCGCGTCCAGGTCGCCGCGTCGCGCTTCGTCGCGAGCGCACGCATCACGGTTGCGAATAGTGCCTGCGGGTCCGGATCGTCGAAGACGAAGCCGTTCGCCGTGCCGTCGGCCAGAGTCTCGGGCGTCGTGTCGACGACGGTGTCGGCGAGGCCTCCGGTCCGGCGCACGACGGGCGGAGTTCCGTAGCGCAGACTGTACATCTGATTCAGGCCACAGGGTTCGAACAGCGAAGGCATCAGGAAGATGTCGGCGCCGGCCTCGATCTGGTGGGCGAGGCCTTCCTCGTAGCCGATCACGACCATCGCCTGGCGCGGGTGGCGGTGGGCGAGTTCGGAGAAGTCGCGCTCCATCCGCTTCTCGCCCGAGCCGAGGATCACGAACTGACAACCCGCCGCGATCAGCTGGTCGGCGACTTCGAGGATCAGCGAGAAACCCTTCTGGTGGGTCATCCGGCTGACGATGCCGAGCAGTGGCGCATCGCCGGGGACGAGACCGAGACGTTTCTTCAACGCGACCGTGTTCTGCGCTTTCCTCTCCAGGCTGTCGCGGCTGTAGTCGTTCGGGATCTGTGGGTCGGAGGCGGGATTCCACTGCGACAGATCGATTCCGTTCAGGATGCCGTCGAGCTCTTTGGCGCGGTAGCGCAGCAGGCCTTCGAGACCGCAGCCGAAGGTCTTGGTCTGCACCTCCTGCGCGTAGGTCGGACTGACCGTCGTGATCCGCGTCGCCGCCTGCAGGCCCGCCTTCAGGAAGGAGAGCTTGCCGTGGAATTCGACCCCGTCGAAGCTGAAAGAGTGCGGGGGCAGCGCGAGGTCTTCAAGACAGCTGGCCGGATAGAGGCCATGAAAGGCCATGTTGTGCACGGTCAGCACCGAGCGGGTGCGCCCGCCCAGATAGCGCAGATAAGCCGGAGCCAGCGCGGTGTGCCAGTCGTTGCAGTGCAGGATGTCCGGCTGCCAGCCGGTTTGCGAGGCGCTCTCGGCGAGCCAGGCCGCGACGCGCGAGAGCAGACCGAAGCGCCAGACGTTGTCGGCCCAGTCGTGGCCGAAGGAATCGTTATAGGGGTTGCCGGGGCGATCGAAGAGCCCGGGGGCGTCGATCAGCCAGAAATACACCCCTTCGGCGACAGGCTCGGTCTCTATGATGCTGCACGCCGGTAGCCGGGGCGCGAGCTGAGGGACGGGAATGCGACGAAGCTGGCGCGGGAAGGCGCCCTTGATGGCCGGGTAGGCCGGAACCAGGATTCTCATGTCGCAACCGGCCGCAGCGAGAGCCGGTGGAAGGGCGCCCGAAACATCGGCCAGTCCCCCGGTCTTGATCCAGGGCGTGATTTCCGACGTTGCGAACAGAACCTTCAGCGCAGAGTTATTTTTTTTGGTTTTGGTCTTCATCGAATGGAGTGTACCTCTTGCCCCAGCATCTCCGGCGTCACGAGGATGACGCCGTTTTCGGTGACGGTGAAGCGCAATCGGTCGGCGACCGGATCGACGCCGATCTCGGTCCCGGGGGGGATTTCAGTGCCGCGGTCGATGATCGCGCGGCGGATCGTGCAGTCGCGGCCGATTTCGACTCCGGGCAATATCACCGAATCCTCGACGACGCTGTAGCTATTGACCCGGACGCGCGAGAAAAGCATCGTACGGCGCACCGTCGCGCCCGAGATCACGCTGCCGCCCGCTGTCAGCGAGTCGACGGCAATGCCGCGGCGGTCATTGTCGTCGAACACGAATTTGGTCGGCGGCAATTGCTCCTGGGCCGTCCAGATCGGCCAGTCTTCGTCGTACAGATTCAATTCCGGGATCACATGCGTCAGGTCTATGTTCGCCTCCCAATACGCGTCGATGGTTCCGACGTCGCGCCAATAGGGTGGCTTGCCGGCCTCTCCGACGCTGCTGTCGGCGAAATTGTGCGATTGTAAGTGATAGCGGGGAACGCAATAGGGGATGATGTCCTTGCCGAAGTCGTGCGAGGAGCGCGGGTCGGTTTCGTCCCTGAGCAATTGTTCGTAGAGGAAATGGGCGTTGAAGATGTAGATGCCCATGCTGGCCAGCGCGCGGTCGGGGTGGCCGGGCATCGGTTCGGGGTTCTCGGGTTTTTCCTGGAAGCCGGTGACCCGCCCCGTCTCATCGATCGACATCACGCCGAAACCGGAAGCCTCCTTGATCGGCACGTCCAGGCAGGCGATCGTCAGGTCGGATCGGGTGCTGACGTGTTCGGCCAGCATCCGCCCGTAGTCCATCTTGTAGATGTGGTCTCCGGACAGGATCACGACGTATTCGGGGCGGGCGCGGCGGATCATGTCCAGGTTCTGGAATACCGCATCGGCCGTTCCCTGGTACCACTTCGACTCATCGATCTGTTGCTGGGCCGGCATGATGTCGATGTATTCGTCGAAGCGGCCGTCGAGGAAGCTCCAGCCGCGCTGCAGGTGGCGGATCAGGCTCTGGGCCTTGTACTGGGTTGCGACGCCGATCCGGCGGATTCCGGAATTGACGCAATTGGAAAGCGTGAAATCGATGATCCGGAATTTGCCGCCGAAAGGGACGGCGGGTTTCGAACGCCAGTCGGTCAGCTGTTTGAGCCGACTGCCCCGACCCCCGGCGAGGACCAGAGCATAAGTCTGGCGCGTCAGATGGCCGATCAGTTGAAGGTCTGTTTCGCCGCTTGCCGATTGCGCGTTCACCATGATTTCGTATCCTAGGGAGAGCCCGGAAATTGCTGCGTCAGGGGGGTGGCAGCAGGTCGACGTCTAATGAATGGCTGGGTCAGGGGACAGCGCCAGCCTCTGACGCTGTCTTTGGGATTCAGGTTAGGGCGCTCATTTGCTTGAGCCTTGCGCGTAGTAGGGCTGGCCGAGCATTTCGGGCGTCACCAGAGTGATGCCGCTCGCGGTGACGTGAAAGCGCTGGCGATCGGCCTCGGGATCGACGCCGATCACACAGCCTTCCGGGAAGATGCAGCGCTTGTCGGCGATGACCCGCTTGAGTACGCAGTTGCGGCCGATCTCGACGTTCGACAGGATCACCGAATCCTCGATCAGCGCGTGGGTGTGCGCCCTGACCCGCTGGAACAGCATCGAACGGCGGATCGTTGCCCCGGAAATGATCGAGCCACCGGCGACCAGCGAATCGACCGCCATACCGCGCCGGTCGTCCCAGTCGAACACGAACTTCGCCGGCGGCAGCTGTTCCTGCCAGGTCCAGATCGGCCAGTCCTCGTCGTAGAGGTTCAGCTCGGGGATGACCTTGGTCTGCTCCATGTTCGCCTGCCAGTACGCGTCCAGCGTACCGACGTCGCGCCAGTAGGGCTCCTGGGTCGGTGAGCCGACACAGCTGTGGGCGAAGCGATGGGCGAAAACGGCATCGCGCGCGATCAGGCGCGGAATGATGTCCTTGCCGAAGTCGTGGCTCGATTCGGGGTCTCCCGAATCGCGGATCAGCTGTTCGTAGAGGTACTGGGCGTTGAACAGGTAGATGCCCATGCTGGCCAGTGCCTGATCGGGATGGCCGGGAATCGGTTCGGGAGTTTCGGGTTTTTCGGCGAACGAGACGACGCGATCTTCGTTGTCGACCGCCATCACGCCGAAAGCGCTCGCTTCTTTGATCGGCACTTCGATGCAGGCCACGGTCAGATCGGCGCCCTTGGCGACGTGAGCGGCGATCATGCGCCCGTAGTCCATCTTGTAGATGTGGTCTCCGGACAGGATCAGGATGTGCTCGGCGCTCGAGCGGCGCAGCATGTCCAGGTTCTGGAACACCGCATCGGCGGTCCCCTGATACCAGTGCGTCTCGTCGATCTGCTGCTGGGCCGGCATGATCTCGATGAACTCGCCGAAGCGGCCATCGAGGAAACTCCAGCCGCGCTGCAGGTGGCGGATCAGGCTCTGGGCCTTGTACTGCGTTGCGACGCCGATCTGGCGGATCCCGGAGTTCACGCAGTTTGACAGCGTGAAGTCGATGATCCGGAACTTGCCCGCGAACGGAACGGCGGGTTTGGACCGCCAGTCAGTCAGCTGCTTGAGCCGGCTACCGCGGCCTCCGGCAAGGATGATCGCGTATGTATGGCGTGTCAGATGGCTGACAAAACGTGGGTCGTTGGAACGACCTCTGCCCCCTTGCAGAATGCCCATCGCCTTCTCCGATTGTGCGTGCGCGATCCCCTGTCTCGCGCACGGACCTCCGCCGTCCCCACGGCATCGGTCGCCCGGCGCCATCGCGTCGGTGCAGTCCAGACAGTACCAAGTCGAACCCTGCTCGTACAGCCTCTCCGAGGGAAAATCCGCCCCGGAATGACTTGAATGCGGGAGGATTTCCTGGGGGACGACAAATTTGCTTGAACCCGGTCTATGCTGCGAACTTCTGGCGCAGGAGGATGGCATGTTCGAATCGGCGGAACTGGGTCACCAGATAGACAACAAGACCTTTCGCAAGGAAGCGGATGTGCTGCGCGTCGAACTGCTCAAAGCGCAGTACGAACTGAAAGAGGCGGCGCAGATGCCGGTCGTGCTGCTGATCAGCGGCGCCGACGGAGCGGGCAAGAGCGAGACGATCAATACGCTCTACGAGTGGATGGATCCGCGTTTTCTCGCGACTCACGCCTTCACGACGCCGACCGACGAGGAACGCGATCGTCCGGTCATGTGGCGCTATTGGCGCAGCCTGCCGCCCAAGGGGCGGATTGGCATGTTCGCCGGCTCCTGGTACTCGATTCCGATCGCCGAACGCATCGACGGCAAGCTCTCCGAACTGCAGGTCGACAAGCAGATGGCCGAGATCAACCGCTTCGAGGCGATGCTGGTCAACGAAGGTGCGCTGGTCCTGAAGTTCTGGTTTCACCTGTCGAAGGAGTCGCAGAAGGCGCGCTTCAAGGCCATGGAGAGCGATCCGCGCACGGCCTGGCGGGTCACGAAAGAGAGCTGGGCGAGGCTCAAGACCCACGGCAAGCTGATGGAAGTCGCCGGCCATGTGCTGCGCACGACCAATACGGCCTGGGCGCCCTGGATCGTCGTCGATGGCACCGATGACAACTACCGCAACCTGACCGTCGGCCGGACTCTGCTCGACGCGATCAAACGCAAGATCTCCGACGGTCTGGTGCAGAGCTTTCCGGTCGCGCCACCGATATCTCCCCGCTACGACGCCCGCGATGTGCTGTCGGCTTTGGACCTGAGCCTGAGCCTCGCGAAGGACGCCTACGAGAAGCAACTCGCCAAATGGCAGGGCAAGCTCTCCGAGCTCGTCCGTCACCCGAAATTCAATGACAAGGCGCTGGTCCTGGTCTTCGAAGGAGCGGATGCGGCGGGCAAGGGCAGCGCGATTCGGCGGATCTCGGCCGCGATGGATGCGCGCCAGTATCAGATCGTTCCGATCGCTGCGCCTTCCGATGAAGAGAGCGCCCAGCCCTATCTGTGGCGCTTCTGGCGCCATGTCCCGCGCAAGGGCCGGGTCGCGATCTTCGACCGCTCCTGGTATGGCCGCGTGCTGGTCGAACGGATCGAGGGTTTCTGCAAGGAAGCCGACTGGTTGCGCGCCTATGCCGAGATCAACGACTTCGAGCATGAACTCGAGGAAGCCGGCATCGCGGTGATCAAGTTCTGGCTGCAGATCGACCCGGACGAACAGCTCAGGCGTTTCAAGGAGCGCGAAGCGACCGAGTTCAAGCGCTTCAAGATCACCGAGGACGACTGGCGCAACCGCGACAAATGGGATGCCTACCGCGAGGCCGCCTGCGACATGGTCGACCGGACCAGCACCGGACAGGCGCCCTGGATCCTCGTCGAAGCCAACGACAAACGCTTCGCGCGGGTCAAGATCCTCAAGGCCGTCTGCGAGCGGCTCGAAGCGATGGTCGCCGGCAAGGAGAAGGGCGATTGAGCGCCTGGCTTCGATCAGTGAAGGCGCAGGAAAAGGCTTGCGTATCGAGCCAGGCTTTGCGCTCGAATATTTCTTTGGCGCTTGCATTAATGGGTGGAGTTTTGCATGGCTGAAATCAGTCTGGTTCGCGACAGTGGTTGGGTGGATCGATTCAGGAAGTACAAGGTTGTTGTGGACGGGGTCTGCGTCGGGAAGATCGCGAATGGCGGGAGCTTTACGCATCAGGTGGCGTCCGGTGAGCATACGATTCGCGTGGAAATTGACTGGTGCAAGACAAAGCGTCTGAGTTTTTCCGCGGGCGAGGCTCCGGTCGCATTCAAAGTCAGAAGCAATCTTCGGGGCTGGAAGATACTGCTGGTCACCGCATACCTTGTTCTACCGTCACGGTGGATCGTGCTTGAGGCGGCTTGAGTGGGAATGTGTATGGTATCCGGATGTTGAAGATCCGCATTGCCAATCAGTTGGGCTGTTTGTGCATTATTGAAAAGGATGGCGATGTCCGGAAAGATCAAGATTTCGATTGCGGCGCTCTTCGTCGTGCTCGGTGTGGGTTTCTTCTTCACGCCTTATCTCGCGGTGAATTCGCTGAGGTCGGCCGCCGAAGCGCGGGATGCCGAAAAGCTGGCGAGCCACGTCGACTTCCCCGCACTCAAGGAGAGTCTGAAGGCGACGTTCAATGCCCGCCTTGCCGCCGAGGTCGCCAAAGGCAAGCAGGGCAATGCCTTCTCCGCGCTGGGCGCGGCGATGGCCGCCGCTTTCATCAATCCGATGATCGATGCACTGGTCACGCCCGAGAGTCTGGCGATGATGATGAAGGGCGCGAAGCCTCAGTCCGGTAAAGACGGTGTGCCTTCCAAGGAATCTGACCCGGGTGCTGATATCTCGATGTCTTACGAGAGTTTCAATCGTTTCGTCGTGGCCGTGAAGGCGAGGGGCGAGGCGGAAGAACCGGTAGTCTTTGTCTTCAATCGCGACGGAATCATCTTTTGGAAGCTGTCCGCGATTCGTCTGCCCCTCTGAATCAGGGCTGGGGAAAGAACCGGTATGATGATGGTATTTGTGCGGCCGTCCCGGCCGAAAAGGGATACCGATGGCCGCTCCTGCACTCCGACATCTTCTCCTCGCCACGCTCTTGCTGATTCCCTGTTTCGCCGTTGCGCAGCCGGGCTACAGGATCGAACTCTCGCCCGATCTCTATGGCCGCATCGTCCGGACGGATCCCGATGAGGTCTTCAGCCCGGGATTCGTCACGATCCATCGCAAAAAGGATGGCAAACAGTTGATCCGCGTCGATTCGGAAGAGCTGACGCTCGATCTGCACGAGGGCCGCGCGCTCGCCAACATCAAGCAGCTTCCGTATGGCGAGCAGAGCGCGATCCATTATGAGGACGTGAACTTCGATGGCGTCAAGGATCTGGCCGTCATGGATGGGCAGAACAGCTGCTATCACGGCCCTTCGTTCCAGATCTACCTCGGCGTCAAGGGCGATCCGGGCAAGTTCGTCCCTTCCGCGCCATTCACGGAACTGGCGCAAAAGTATTGCGGCATGTTCCAGGTCGATCATGCGAAGAAGCTTTTGCATACGATGACCAAGAGCGGGTGTTGCTGGCACCAGTACTCGACCTACCGGGTCATCGATGGCTTGCCGCGGCCGATCGATATCGTCGAGCAGGATCAGCGCACTCCCGGCATCGAATTCACCGAGGAAGCGAAGTGGGATGGCAAGAAGATGGTCAAGAAGCGCGAGGTGAGGATAGATCCGGTCGCGTTGGCCGATGATTTGGTCTTTTCTTTCGATGTCGAGAGGCGAGACGCGAAAGTCGTGCTCTTCCGAGCGTGCGGCGACGCGCTCGCTTATGCGCTGATCAGAAAGGACGGGCACGTCGATTTCCTGTACCCGAAAGCGCTCTGCTCCGCAGAGGAATCCACAGAGAAGCCTGCCTTCCGTTTCGAGAGCGACGCGCTGCTGCGTTCGCTGATCTTCGGCAATTCGTCGGCCCTCTATACCGTGTACGAAAACCTGGAAACCGGTGAAGTCGGTATCGGCATCGTCCAGGAAAAGGGCACGGTCACCTGGAAAGCCATTCCCGGATCGGAGAAGGGCAGCCTCGATCTGGGCGAATTCCGCAACGTCGAGTACCGCAGGCGGTGACCGCCTGACAACAGGGAGATCTGAATGATCGTCGCGCAAGTCGTTTTTTCGGTGAAGCCGGACCGTGTCGAGGATTTCGTCCGCTCCACGATGGACAACGTGATGCACAGCCGGCGGGAAGCCGGTGTCGTCAGCTTCGGCTTCTACAAGGTGAAGGACTCCGCTTCGTCCTTCCTGTTGTTTGAGCAGTACCGGAGCGCTGAGGATCAGGTCGCCCACCGCGAGACTGCGCACTACAAGCGCTGGAAAGAGAGCGTTGCGGATCTGCTCGCGTGCCCGTATACGGTCGCTCTGCTCGACAGCCTGGGCTGAGTGCTCCCGCACTCCGGAGGCCGTGGCTCCATGCGGGATATCATTTCCTATACTGTCCGGTCAGGCGCGAAGACCCGCTCCGGATTTTCCCGCTCGCGAACACCTTTCGAGGATCCGGATGCCGGTCTTGCCGGTGGATGGAGCCATGGTTTGCCAGAGGGAGTCGATAATGCTTAACGATGAATTGCTGCACAAAGTGCTCGGCATTGACCCGCCCTGGAAGATCGTCCGGATGCGGGAAGACATTGGCAAGGATCAGATCGATTTCTGGGTGGCGCCGCAGACGGGCAAGAGTCTGTTCTTTGGCGTCAAGACCGCAGCGATCTCCGAAGCGAGGGAGCAGATCTGGCGGCATCTGAACCTGGGACGGATGCGCTGCATGATCCACGCCGAGCTCGTGCATGAAAACATCCACCTTCCCTGGCAGGGTGATCCGGGCCAGCCCTTCACGCATGCGATGTCGCTGCAGGTGGTTGCGATGATGCGCGACGGCATCAAGCTGCAGAGCATCTGCGGCTTTCTCGACGTCCCCGTCGCCGACCTGTGGAAGTTCAAGCATGGTCTGGATAGCGGAGCCATCGGAATCGGTGTTGCCGCTGCCCTGTCGGCGCAAAGGGCGTCGAGCGTGCCCGATGCGGATGCTCCCGTGTGGATGATGCTTCTGGCCGGGAAGGTCGAGATCGACATTCGTTTGCTCAGCCTGAAATTTCTGCTGACCAAAATGCGCAAGCAGATGCAGTTGATCTCGGATCCCGAGGTGCATGCTCTCAAGTGCTACGAGTTGCACGGTTTCTTCGCGCGCCAGGAGAAGAATCTCCAGCACGAGCTCGCTCAACTGGCTCGTCATCTCTAAAGAGGAACAGGTGATGAACGCATTTGCAAAACTGGTTACGCTCGACCAAGCGGCAGAGTTGATCAAGAGCGGGAAATACCTGTGTCTTGCCGGAGATGAGGCTGCATTGAGGCAGCTTCCACAGGGGAACTGGATCGGTGGAACGATTCCTTACTTCATGGCGGAAGAGGGCGGCGTCGTCACGCGCGAGCGGGTTTTTGTCAACGAGATTGCGGTCTTCGACCAGGCGCCGGTGCTGCGCAGTTACGATCAGGAATCCCTGGCGCAGATCTGCCACAACGCGCCGGATCAGGGCTATACGATCCTGATCGTTCCCGCTTTCGGACCCTGTCACAAGGACTTTGCCGAAAATTCGCAGAACTACGAAGACATGTACATGAAGCCGCTGATCGGCTGGGTGGCCGGAGTGCATCTGGACGATCTGGGAAAGATCTCGCCCAAGGTGGTGCTGGGCAGCACCGGCGAATTCTCGGATCAGCTGGCGGTGGCGATGGATGTTCCTCTGCCGCCCGACACCTTCGCCAACGTGGACATCATCAACCTGTTCCAGCCTGGCGGCGGCGATTCCATCTCTTTCGAGGGGACGGGCTTTTCCGCGGGAGATTGCTTGATCAACGGGCAGCGCGCCAATCTGGCCGAATACATGAGCGCGCACAAAGTCGATACCCGTCTGCCTCTGGTGGCCGACTATTGCGGGGCGATGGTCAATGTGGGCATCAAGGCGGTCGACGTCAAGAACCGGCAGGTTGAATTCTACGCGCCGGTGTTTCCCGGTCTTGTCTACCAGATTGCCGCGCCGGTGACGGACTATGTGGCCAGTTTCCAGGAGGCGCTGCCCCATCTGGACAATGGAATCGCCTTCTCCTGCAACTGCATTCTCAATTACCTGCATTCCGGTCTGGAGGGCAAACGCACCGCGGGAATCACCGGCCCGATCACCTTTGGCGAGATCAGTTATCAGTTGCTCAACCAGACCCTGGTCTATCTGTATCTGACCACGCTCCGCGCAGGCAATTGAATGGGCGGAGCCTTGTACGGCGAATAAGTGCCTTGACAGGAAAGCGCCGGAGGTCGAATCTGGTGCTTTCCTCCCTCTGTTCAATCACCATGCGCCATCTCTTCGTCGCGCTGACTTTTGCTCTAGGTCTTGCCGCTTGTTCAAGCGCTTCGCTCGCGTCCGAATCCGCCGCTCGGGATATTGCCTCTAATCCGACGGCGTCCATCCCCGCGCCACGCTCAATGCCAGAGCGGGCAGTTTCGAAGTCGCCCGAATGCGCGGCATTGGGCCGCTCCGCTGTGACGGGCATCCGTCCCTCCTATCCGGTGGCCGCGTTGAGGGCGGATCAGGAGGGTTGGGTCGTGCTCGGCTTCGACGTTGAAGAGGGGAAAGTCGTTCATGGAAAAGTGCTCGACTCCAGCCCGCCCGAGCTGTTCGATCAAACGACTCTGCAATGGGTGAGCGACAATCTTTCCTATCCTTCCGGAAAGAGTGCGAAGTCCTGCTGGATCGAATACGTCTGGAAGATGGATTGATGCAGATGCGCTGCGCTTCGCATTCCTTGAGCAGGCTTGGGTTTGTTCAATGCCGGCGCGGGTATTGGGCGGAGGGACTCAGCGAATTTGCCCGGTTCAGAGTATCGGACGGCCGCTCGCCGAAGAATTTCCGGTAATCGGCCGAGAACTGGCTCAGGTTCCAGAAGCCCCTGCCCAGAGCGGCGTCCTGAACCGAGAAGGATTGCTGGGTGCGCAGGCTGCGCCGGACGCCATTGAGCCGCAGCGCTCTCAGATAACCCGACGGACTCGTCCCCATCACCTCTTCGAACGCGTATTGCAGGCTGCGCCGGCTCAGGTGAAATTTCTCGCACAGCTCCGGGACTCCGGGAACCCAGTCCGGGTGTGCGCGCGCGAAATCGACGATCTCGGCGACGACCAGCCGTCGGCGCGCCTGAGCGGAGCCCGCCTCGGGCGCCGGATCGCGACTCTCGACAAAGGGAAGCAGCAATTCGAGCACCGTGTCTTCGAGATGACGGTGGGCTGCCTGGTGGGTGCCTGCCCCGGGATTGCGCGCGAGTTCGACGAAAAGATTCTGCAGCATTCCGACCGAATTCCGACGGATTGCCGAATCGAGCTCGATCCATCCCGCCGTGCGCAGCCGCTCTAAGTCGGAGTGGATTCCCTGGGTAGCGCAGAATTGCTGAAGAGCCGTCTGACGCACGACGATTCCGAAGATTTCGTGATCGGCCGGAGTGACCAGTTCGAATTCACTGCCTCCGGAATGCACCAGAACGGCGCCATCCGGAGCCTCTCTCCCCCCCATTCTGGTGCCATCGTGACGCACCGGAATTCCGAACCACAGCGAATCGGGCCAGACCCTGCAGCTCTGGCGAACCGCGCAGGAAGTCTTTTCGAGGAAGACCTGGGTTTCTTCGGTCCAGAATTCGGTCAAGGCTCCGCTGAAACGCCCAGCGGAGAGCTGATCGTAGTGTTGTTCCCATGCGCTCAGGTTATCCGCGTGCTCGTCGACATCGCCAGCCTTCAGCGTACGCAGGCTGCAATAGCCCTCGCGCACTACCGATTTGCGCGTGCCGTGATGCGAGGAGTCCATGCGATGCCCCAATTCAGATTTGCCGATTTTCGATAACGCCTGATCGGTCTCGCTCGCTAGGCTTGCTTCCCATCAGGCACTTCGGCAGGGATCTAGCAACCGCTGTGCCAACGCGTCGCGTCAGCGGCGCGCCGGGAAACGGCGGCTTCCGCCATGGCTTGAGGGCAATCATGATGAGCAAGGGAACTGAATCGGGCCTCAAACCCACTCTGGGGACGCTCCAGTTGTGGGGCATTGCGGTGGGACTGGTTATTTCGGGGGAATATTTCGGATGGAGTTACGGCTGGGCCACGGCCGGGACTCTGGGATTCCTGGTGACCTCGATTTTTGTCGCGGCGATGTACACCACTTTCATTTTCAGCTTCACCGAGCTGACCACTTCCATTCCGCGGGCGGGCGGTCCGTTTGAATACAGCCGTCGCGCTTTTGGGCCGGTCGGTGGCTATCTGGCCGGTGCGGCGACCCTGATCGAATTCGTCTTCGCACCGCCGGCGATCGCGTTGGCGATCGGCGCCTATCTGAATATCCAGTTTCCGTCGCTGAGTCCGAAGACTGCGGCGCTGGGCGCTTATCTCGTATTCATGGCGCTGAATATCGTCGGCGTGCAGATCGCGGCGACCTTCGAACTCTTCGTGACGATCCTCGCGATTTTTGAACTGCTGGTCTTCATGGGCGTGGTCGCACCGGGATTCTCGTTCGCGAACTTCAGCCATCTGGGCTGGTCGGGCAAGGAGGCTTTCAGCCTGGGCTCGATCTCCGGCATCCTCGCCGCGATTCCGTTCGCGATCTGGTTCTTCCTGGCGATCGAAGGCGTCGCGATGGCTGCAGAAGAGGCCAAGGATCCGCAGCGCTCGATTCCGATCGCCTATATCGCGGGCATCCTGACCCTGGTCGCGCTGGCCATCGGGGTGATGCTGTTCGCCGGCGGCGTCGGCGACTGGAGCCGCCTCGCCAACATCAACGATCCTCTGCCCCAGGCGATGAAAATCATCGTGGGCGGCAGCAGCGGCTGGCTGCACATGCTGGTCTGGCTGGGCCTGTTCGGATTGATCGCCTCTTTCCACGGCATCATCCTCGGCTATTCGCGGCAGATCTTCGCGCTGGCCCGCGCCGGCTATCTGCCGGGCTTTCTCGCGCAGATCCATCCGCGCTTCCGGACTCCGCATCGCGCCATCCTGGCCGGTGGCCTGATCGGCATCGCCGCGATCTTCAGCGACGAGCTGATCAGCTTCGGCGGTCAGACGCTGACCGCGAACATCGTGACGATGGCGGTCTTCGGCGCGATCGTGATGTACATCATGAGCATGGCGGCGCTGTTCCAGCTGCGCCGAGCCGAGCCGAGAATGCCGCGCTCCTTCCTGGCGCCGTGCTTCCCGGTCTTTCCGGCCTTCGCGCTGGTCTCGGCGGTGATCTGCCTCGTCACGATGACCTGGTGCAATCCGGTGCTCGCGGCGCTGTTCCTGGCGATCCTGGTGATCGGCTATCTGTGCTTCATCCGCTTCGGGAGTCCCGCGGCCGAGGCGCCCGAAGCGGCGCGCTGAGCGATGGCGGTCTATCAACATACGGTCGGGCAGAGGCGCTACCGCTTTGCGGATCTGCGCACGCTGCTGGCGCGGGCGACTCCGCTGCGCTCGGGCGACTGCCTGGCCGGAGTCGCCGCGCAGAGCGCCGAGGAGCGGGTCGCGGCGCAGATGGCCCTGGCCGAACTGCCGCTGCGCGCCTTCCTCGATGAAGCGGTCGTACCCTACGAGAGCGACGAGATCACCCGGCTGATCATCGATACGCACGACGCCGCCGCGTTCGGGCGCATCTCCCATCTGTGCGTCGGCGATCTGCGCAACTGGCTGCTCGGCGATGAGGCGGACGCGGCGAGCCTCGCGGCGCTGGCACCCGGGCTGACGCCGGAGATGGTCGCGGCGGTCAGCAAGCTGATGCGCAATCAGGATCTGATCCTCGTCGCGCGCAAGTGTCGCGTCGTCACGAGATTCCGCAACACGCTGGGCCTGGCGGGCCGGATGTCGACGCGCTTGCAGCCGAATCACCCGACCGACGATGCCGCCGGGATCGCCGCCAGCGTGCTCGACGGCCTGCTCTACGGTAGCGGCGACGCGGTGATCGGCATCAATCCGGCCACCGACAATGTGCCGCAGGTGATGAGGCTTCTGGAGATGCTTGACGCGGTGATCCGCCGCTACGAGATCCCGACCCAGTCCTGCGTGCTGACCCATGTGACGAACACGCTGCAGGCGATGGAACGCGGTGCGCCGGTGGATCTGGTCTTCCAGTCGATAGGCGGGACCGAGGCGACCAACCGCAGCTTTGGCGTCGATCTGTCGCTGCTCGCCGAAGCCCGGAGCGCGGCGCTGTCGCTGCGGCGCGGCGCCGATTTCGCCGGCGAGATCGGCGATGATGTGATGTACTTCGAGACCGGTCAGGGCAGCGCGTTGTCGGCGAACGCGCATCACGGCTGCGACCAGCAGACGGTGGAGGCGAGAGCCTATGCCGTCGCACGCCACTTCAAGCCGCTGCTGGTCAATACCGTGGTCGGCTTCATCGGCCCCGAATACCTCTATGACGGCAAGCAGATCATCCGCGCCGGGCTGGAGGATCACTTCTGCGCGAAGCTGCTGGGCCTGCCGATGGGCTGCGACGTCTGCTATACGAACCACGCCGAGGCCGACCAGAACGACATGGACGTGCTGCTGACCCTGCTCGGCGTGGCCGGCTGCAACTTTGTCATGGGCATCCCCGGCTCGGACGATGTGATGCTGAACTACCAGACCACGTCCTTTCACGATGCGCTCTATGCCCGCGAAGTGCTGGGCTTGCGCCCGGCGCCGGAGTTCGAGGCCTGGCTGGCGCGGATGCGGATCATCGGGAACGATCAACCCTTGCGCCTTGCCGACGGACTTCCTCCGGCTTTCCTGCCGGCGCTGGAGTGCGCGCGATGAGCCGCTCAGTTGTCAAACTCGATCCGTGGATCGGCCTGCGCCGCCATACCGACGCGCGGATCGCGCTGGGGCGGGCCGGGCAGAGCCTGCCGACTGCCGCTCACCTCGAATTTCAGCTCGCCCACGCCCAGGCCAGGGACGCCGTCCATGCCCGCGTCGATTGGACCCGTCTGGAGGAGGAGATGAGCGCGCTTGCCGTGCCCAGCGTGCGCCTGCACAGCGAGGCGAGCGATCGGATCACCTACCTGCAGCGCCCCGACTTCGGTCGCCGCCTCGACGAGAGCTCACGGCAGGCGCTGCAGGATCTGAGCAGCGGCCTAGCCGCCCGCCCGATCGAGTACGCCGGGGACGGGCAGCGCGTGCGTTTCGATGTCGGCTTCGTGCTCGCCGACGGGCTCTCCGCCTGCGCGATCCAGAGGCAGGCCGTGCCGACTCTGGCAGCCATCCTGCCGGCGCTGCGCGCGAGCGGCTGGCGCGTGGCGCCAACCGCTCTGGTCGAGCAGGGCCGGGTCGCCGTCGGCGACGAGGTCGGCGCGCTGCTCGAAGTTGCGATCACGGTCGTGCTGATCGGCGAGCGCCCCGGCCTGTCCTCGCCCGACAGCCTGGGGATCTATCTGACCCACGACCCGCGCGTCGGCATGTCCGACGCCGCGCGCAACTGCATCTCAAACGTCCGGCCGGCCGGACTGGCGCCGGCCCTGGCCGCGGACAAGCTGCTCTACCTGCTCAGGGAGTCGCGGCACCGCCGCATCTCCGGGGTCGCCCTCAAGGACGAAGCCTCACCTTCTATCGGCACAGACTCGCATTGCGGTAATTTTTTGATCGCAGAGTCGCTGCCTGTTCTTTCCGAATCGGAGTGATCACATGCAACGCAGACATTTCATCCAAACGCTGGGCGCCGGCAGCATGGCTCTGGCTTCGCCCCTCGCGCTGGCCAAGGCCAAGACGGGGGCGAATGCCGCCAAGGCGGACGAGGCCATTCCGGTGCTCGATCCCGGCAAGTGGGCGCCGACGACCCATGCGCGCGTCGAGGCGCTGATCCGCGCCAACGGCCGGCTGTCGCCGAAGTACTCAGTGGCCAGAAAGCCCTATGTCGTGTTCGACTGGGACAACACGTCGATCATGAACGACACCGAGGAGGCGTTGTTCATGTATCAGATCAATCACCTCGCGTTCGCGCTGAGCCCGGAAGAGTTCGCCGCGGTCATCGTCAAGGGCGTGCCCGCCGGGAACTTCGCCGCGGACTACAAGAACGCCGCCGGCGAGCCGATCTCGCTCGCCGCGCTCAGCGCCGATCTCGCCGCCGACTACGCTTTCCTCTACGCGAGCTACAAGGGCTTCAAGGGCGACAAGAGCCTGGAAGAAGTCCAGGCGAGCGACGCTTTCGTCGATTTCCGCGCCAAGCTCTATTTCCTGTACGAGGCGATCAACGATAGCTATGGCCCGGACATCGGCTACCCGTGGGTGATCTACCTGTTTGGGGGCCTGAGCGTCGCGCAGGTCAGCGCGCTTGCCGAGGAATCCAACGATTTCAACCTCGGCGAGGCGCTGCGCAAGGTCAAATACACCAGCCCGAAGAGCCTGCCCGGCCAGGCCGGTGTCGTGACGACCGCGCACACGCACGGCCTGCGCCTGACGCCGGAGATCGCGGCGCTGATGAATGCGCTGCGCGCCCACGGCATCGACGTCTATGTCAGCTCCGCTTCGCTCGAGGAAGTCGTGCGCGTGTTCGCGTGCTCGCCCAAGTACGGTTACCGGGTCGCGCCCGAGAACGTGATCGGTTTGCGCCTGGAGAGGAGGGGGGATGTCTTCGCGCCGGAGTACCGCAAGGGCTGGCCGCTCAACTGGGGGCCGGGCAAGAGCATCGTGATCCGCCAGGAACTCGTTGCCCAAAAGGGCTACGGCCCGCTGATGGTGCTCGGCGACAGCGACGGGGACTACGATATGCTGCGCGACTTCCCGGAGACCCAGCTGGGCGTCATTGTCAATCGGCTCAAGAAGGGCAAGATCGGATCGTTGTGCAAACTCGGCAGCGAGCAGATCGGCAAGAGCGATTCCCGTTTCGTGCTGCAGGGGCGCGAGGAGCGGACCGGGCAGTGGACGCCGGACGAGAAGACGCTGAAGCTCGGCGCGGCCGAGAAGAAGCTGCTGGGCTGAGTCCGGACTCGGAGGCGCCGCGTCGCGGGAGGAGAAATACTTCTCGGTTCCGTGCGTCGCGCGGAGCGTGGCCGAGGAGCGCGAACTAGAGTCGATGGGTGGCACCGGCGGGGGGGGGGGGCGAAGCTTTCCCCGGCCCGGTTTCTGTTGAGCCGCTCCGTCCTCGAGGTCCGCATGCTTGCGTCCCGGATGCTCTTCGCTGCCTGTGCTGTGCTGCTGGCCTGCTGGGGCGTCTCGGCCGCGCTCAGTCCCTACCGTGCAAATTTGTCTTCCGCTTCCGCGGACGCCACGGCGATTGCCCGGCTGCCCAAGGAAGAGAAGGAACTCGTCCTCGCCTATCTGCGCCGCAGCCGCGAGGCGAAGAGCGCCGATCCGGCCTCGCCTCTGACGGCGCGCACGCTCGGCGACGCGATCGCGCTCGAACGCGGCTACTGGAAGAGGCGGGGGGAGGAGCTGGAGCGGATCCGTGCGCTCAGGGTCAAGCGGCACGAGGCGCTCGCGCCGCTTCTCGACGCGGTTTCGATCGCGGTCGTCGGGCGCGAAATGCGATCGCGCCGTCTGGCGCCGTCGGAAGACGCCAGCGCTGCGCTGGGGCAGGACGACGCTCCTGTCCTGGTGACGACTTACCGGGTCGGGAACACCTCGACGCGGACCATCACCGAGCTTTTCGCGACGGTGAGCATCCTTGAATCAAAAAGTGCCGGCTCTGAGCCGGCAGTCCTGACGGCCTGTCGTTTCGCGCGCAGCGCCCCGATCGCCCCCGGGCAGCAGGTCGAACTCTCCTGTTTCAGACGAAGAAACCTGGGGCGTGAAAGCGTTTTCCTCGCGATGAGGCGAGACGAATTCGTCGTCGACTGGGTGCCCAGGCTGATCCGCTTCGACGACGGATCGAGCCTGATCTTCACCGAATGACGCGGTTTTAGCCCAGGCGCGCCCGCGCGACGCTGCGCAGCGCCAGCAGCATGCCGAAGGCGACCAGGGTCAGCCCCACGAGCAGGCCGGTCCAGAAGCCGAAGACGCCCCACGCTCCGCTGCCGGCGATTCCCCGGTAGCCGAGCTGGGCGCCCAGAGGCAGGCCGATCAGCCAGAACGCGGCCATCACGACCCACATCGGCATCGTCGTGACCTTGTAGCCGCGCAGCGCGCCGACCGCGCAGACCTGGGTCGCGTCGGCGAACTGCCAGATTGCCGCGAACAGCATCAGCGTTGCCGCGGTGGCCTGGACCGCCGGGTCGGGCGAATAGAGTCCGACGATCGCGTGACGGGCGAGCAGGATCAGCGGAACCATCGCCGCCGCGATCGCGAGGCTCAGCGCGATGCCGCTCCAGGCGATGAAGCGCGCCGCAGCCGGATCCCGCGCGCCGAGGGCTTGGCCGACGCGGATCGCGATTGCGTTCGAGAGACCCAGCGGCAGCATGAAGATCAGCGAGGCGAAGTTGAGTCCGACCTGGTGGGCCGCGATCGGCACCGCGCCAAAGCGGCCGATCAACAGCGCGACCCCGGCAAAGGCCGAAACTTCGACCAGGCTCGCCGCGCCCATCGGCAGGCCGATCTTCAGCAGCTTTTTCTGTCTTGCCCAGTGCGGCAGGCTCCAGCCGTGCCACAGGAACACGCGGCGATAGACGCTCGCGCGGGCCGTGTACAACACCATCAGTACGAGGCTCATCCACATTCCGATCGCGGTGGCCCAGCCGCAGCCGGCGCCGCCCAGTGCCGGGAAACCCAGGTGGCCGTAGATCAGCACCCAGTTCAGCGCGAAGTTGACGACTAGGCCGATCACGCCGAACACCATCAGCGGTTTCGGGTGGTTGATGCTCGCCGAGTAGAAGCCCAGCGTGCGCGCGAGCAGCGATGCGGGCAGGCCGCAGACAATGCCCCACAGGAAGAAGTTGACCTTGGCGGCCAGCGCTGGGGCGATCGAGGCGGCGGCGAGCGCGGCCGGCACCAGGGGCATCAAGAGTACCGGCACGATGCCGGACAGGCCGGCGAGCCAGAGTCCTTCGCGGGTGTCGGCGACGATCGCGGCCTCGTCGCCGGCGCCGAAGTGGTGGGCGACGATGGGGCTTAGCGCCTGGGAGACGCCCAGCAGAGCGAGGAAGATCGGTGCCCACAGCGCGACGCCCAGAGCGACGACCGCCTGTTCCTCGGCGCCGGCGTGGCCGGACATGATCGTGTCCATCAGCCCCATCAACGCATAGACGAGCTGAGCGAGTACCAGCGGACCGGTCAGGCGGGCAAGCGCCGAGGCTTCGGTTTTGAATCGGGTGAGGCGGGGCATGAGGGGGCAGCGGCAAAACCGATCATGCTACCGGTTCCGCTCTAGCTCCGTGTGTCGGATTGTCGCGGCGCTGCGCCGGGCGCCACATGCCAGTCGGCGGGAGCGACGATCTTCGGACTGGCCGGATCGGCCAGATAGTGCGGAGACATGATCTGCACGCCGTGGCGGTTGAATTCGTCCTGGATTGCCGCGTGCAGCGCGGCGAGCACTTCGGCGCGGGGTCGCGGTTCAGCCGGGATCGCCTGGCAGACGAGGCGGTATTCGACGTAGAAATCGGACAGCGCAGTCTGGAACACGCGCGGCGCCGGCTCGGTGAGCACGCCCTGCGTCGCCCGCGCGGCCTCGATCAGCATCGCCTCGACCTGGCGCCAGGGCGTGTCATAGCCGATCGTCACCGAGGTGTCGACGATGTAACCCGCCCCCTGGACCGTCCGCGAATAGTTCTTCGTGACGCTGCCGAGGATCTGCGAATTCGACAGCGTCACTTCCTCGCCGAGGCCGGTGCGGATCCGCGTTGCGAACATGCCGATCGCGAAGACCGTGCCTTCGATCTCGCCGATCTTCACGTATTCGCCGACCTTCATCGTGTGCGTGTAGATCAGGATCAGGCCGCTCGCGCCCTGGCCGACCAGCGATGAGGCGCCCAGCGACACCATCAGGCCGATCAGCACCGAAAGCCCTTTGAAGGCTTCGGTCTGGGCTCCGGGAAGATAGGGGTAGGCCATCGCCAGCGCGAAGATCCAGATCGTCGTGGCGGTGAGTTTGCGAGTCGGGACGACGGTGTCCGGGTCCAGCCACGAGACGGCGATCTCGCGCCGCTCGACACGGCGGAGCACCGCGCTCATGAAGCGGACAACCCAACGCGCGATCATGAAGATGATGAAGGCGATCAACAGGTTCGGGATCGCCCCGGCAATCTTGCCCAGCATGCCCAGCAGCAGATTGATCAGGAAGCGGTCGAGCTCCTCGCCCCAGGGCCGGGTGTAGGGGAACTGGATGAGCGAGATGCTGAGCCACTGGTTCAGCAGCAGCAACGCGACGCAGCCGAAGGTCAGGCGCATCAGCCAGCGAACCAGGTCGAGCAGATGTTCGCGCCGGATCAGCGCTTCGCCGGCGAGCGCAATCCTGTGGCCACGGGTCTCGGCGAGCTTGAGCAGGCGCTCGGAGAGGATGCGGCGCAGCTTCAGGCAGCCCCACAGCAGCAACCCGAGCACCAACGTCGCGGCCCCGACGACGCCGAGCGCGCGCATCTGCGCGTTGAAGCTGCGCGCCTCGGTGGTCTCTCTGACTACGACTTCGAGCATCTTGGCTGCTTTTGCCGCGGCTTCGTCCAGCGTCTCGCGCTGGAGTGGGTCGGGGTCGGTCGCGGAGAGGATCAGGGCTCGCCGACTGTTCAAGGTGATCAGCCTTCCCTGCGGAATGGCCTCGATGTGGACCCGGACTTTGCCTCCGCGGTCCAGCTCCTCGCCGATCATTGCCTCGGCGCGTCGGGCTCTATTCACCGCGTCCATGCCCAGGAAGTTGCCGCGCAGCACCGTGATCGTTCGGTTGAACACCTCGACCGGTGCTTCGTTGCGGGTTTCGGGGGGCGATTCGGCCTGTGAAGGATGGAGCGCCGTCAAGACAAGTGTCACTGCGAGGCAACAGATTCGGCACAGGTGAGACATTGCGATCTCCGCGTGATGGCTTTCTCCGGGAGTTTGCCGCGATTGGGGGACAATGACGACCGCGGAATTCACTCCGCGCCGCGATGGGACGAAAGGGGGGCTTTCGTTCCTCGTTTTTCTGGCTGCGCGCGGCGCCTGTCCGGGGCCGTGCTGCGCATAGAGGGAGACCACAAAACCCATGAGAACCTATCCGACCAACAGTCCTGAAGCGCTCGCTCGTCTCGTCTGCATGGCCATCCTGTCCGATGGCCGCCTCGACAGCCGCGAGATCGAGCTGATCGAGCGCACGTCGCTGCACAAGGATCTTGGCCTCGAACGCGGTGCCTTCGTGCAGATCCTGCTCGAAACCTGTCGCGATCTGATCGACGAATCCGAACTCGCCAGCGTCACGCTGCTCGAGAACGCCCGTCTGTTGCGCCTCGCCGACGACGTCACCGATGTCGCGCTGCAGCGCAAGGTTTGTGCGGGGATCCTGCTCGTCTGCAAGTTCGACGGGAAGCTCTCCTATGGCGAGCGCCACCTGCTGCGCGTGCTGACCGATCGCTGGGAACTCGGGCTCGAGACCCTGGCCGAAGCGGCCTGAGTCAGGGCTTGGGCGAAAAGCCGGGGCGATTCCTTCGTCCCGGTAGTAAAATCACGGTTTTGCCTTTGGCCGTGGCGGTTATCCGCCCTGAACCCATGACCGCGAAACCTTCATTCCAGGAAGTGATCCTGCGCCTCCAGAAGTTCTGGAGCGAGCACGGCTGCGCCTTGCTCCAACCCCTAGACATGGAAGTCGGCGCCGGCACCAGCCACACCGCGACTTTCCTGCGCGCGATCGGCCCCGAGCCGTGGCATGCCGCCTATGTTCAGCCTTCGCGCCGACCCAAGGACGGCCGCTACGCCGAAAACCCGAACCGCCTCCAGCACTACTACCAGTTCCAGGTCGTGCTCAAACCCAGTCCGGCCGAGATCCAGGAACTCTATATCGATTCGCTGCGCGCTCTGGGCATCAACACCAACGAGCACGACATCCGCTTCGTCGAGGACGACTGGGAGAACCCGACTCTGGGGGCCTGGGGCCTCGGTTGGGAAGTCTGGCTCGACGGCATGGAAGTGACCCAGTTCACCTATTTCCAGCAGGTCGGCGGCATCGAATGCAAACCCGTGCTCGGCGAGATCACCTATGGTCTCGAACGGCTGACGATGTATTTGCAGGACATCGAGAACGTCTATGACCTCGTCTGGACGCCGGGCCTCTCCTATGGTGACGTCTATCACCAGAATGAAGTCGAGCAATCGACCTACAACTTCGAGTACTCGGATGCGCCCTGGCTTCTGCGCCAGTTCGGCGATTTTGAAGGTCACGCGAAGCAGCTGATGGAGGCGAAGCTCGCGCTGCCGGCCTACGAGATGGTGCTCAAGGCCGCCCATACCTTCAATCTGCTCGATGCGCGCGGAGCGATTTCGGTGACCGAGCGCGCCGCCTATATCGGCCGGATCCGCAACCTTGCCCGCGCCGTGGCCCAGGCCTACCTCAGCTCGCGCGAAGTGCTCGGCTTCCCGATGGCCGACATCAAGGATGCGAAGCTCGTCGCGCTGCTCGGCGAGGAAGCCATTGCGAAGATTGCCGCGATCCGCGCCGAGCGCGCCGGACGCTGAACCCGAAACGAATTCTGGGAGGGGTGCGACGCACCCGTAGACGATGCAAGAAACCCTGCTCGTAGAACTGCTCACCGAAGAACTGCCGCCCAAGGCTTTGAGCCGGCTCGGCGACGCCTTTGCCGATGGCCTGTTCAAGGCCCTCGTCGATCATAAACTCGTGGCTGCCGACGCGGCTCACCAGGTCTTCGCTTCCCCGCGCCGCCTCGCGCTCAGCGTCGAAGGCGTGTTCGACCGTGCGCCCGACGCTTCGGTGCGCGAGAAGATCATGCCGGTCGCCGTGGCCCTGGGGCCGGACGGCTCGCCCAGCCCGGCCTTGCTCAAGAAGCTCGCAGCCAAAAGCATTCCCGAGAGCGCGATCGCCGACTTTGAACGCGCGATGGATGGCAAGAGCGAGAGCTTCTTCTACACGGCCCGCGTTGCCGGGGCCTCGCTTGACGACGTGCTCTCTGAGCTCGTCGCTGAGGCGCTCAAAAAATTGCCGATTCCGAAGGTGATGCGCTGGGGCGATTCGACCCATCAGTTCGTTCGTCCGGCCCACGGCCTGATCCAGCTTCACGGCAGCCGCGTCGTGCCCGGCGAAGTGCTGGGCCTCGCCGCCGGCAACGTGACCCGCGGCCACCGCTTCATGGGCGAGCGGCTCGTCACGATCGAGCACGCTTCTTCCTATGCTGCGACGCTGGCCGAGCGCGGCAGCGTCATCGCGTCCTTCGCCGAGCGCCGCGCGCTGATCCGCGCCGAGCTCGCAAAGGCGGCCGCTTCGGTCGGCGGCGGCGCGAAGGCGGTCGAGGACGAAGCGCTGCTCGACGAAGTGACGGCGCTGGTCGAACACCCGACGATCTACATCGGCGAGTTCGAGGCCGAGTTCCTGGCCGTGCCCCAGGAATGCCTGATCCTGACGATGAAGCAGAACCAGAAGTATTTCCCGCTCCTCGATGCTTCGGGCCGCCTGATCAACAAGTTCCTGATCGTCGCGAACATCAATGCGGATATCGCCGACAACATCACCGGCGGCAATGCGCGGGTGGTTCGCGCGCGTCTGTCGGACGCGAAGTTCTTCTTCGACACCGACCGCAAGCAGCGCCTCGAAGCGCGCCTCGGCAAGCTCGACAGCGTCGTCTACCACAACCGGCTGGGCTCGCAGAAGCTGCGCGTCGAGCGCCTCGTCGCGCTCGCCGGCAGGATCGCGACGCATCTGAAAACCGATGTCACCGCGGCTCAGCGCGCAGCGCTGCTCGCCAAGGCCGACCTCGTCACCGAGATGGTCGGCGAGTTCCCCGAGCTGCAGGGCATCATGGGGGAGTACTACGCGCGGCACGATGGTGAGTCGGCTGTCGTCGCGAAAGCGATCGAGCAGCACTACCACCCGCGCTTCGCCGGCGACAGCTTGCCCGAAGGCAACGTGGCGGCCGCGGTCGCGCTGGCCGACAAGCTCGACGCGATCGTCGGCTTCTTCGGCATCGGCGAGAAGCCGACCGGCGACAAGGATCCTTTCGGTCTGCGCCGCGCCGCTCTGGGCGTGCTGCGCATGCTGATGGAGACGCCTCTGCCTCTGGATCTCGGAGAGCTGATCGCGGATGCGGCCGCTGGCTTTGCGCCCGGTGTGCTGGCGCCCGGCTTCGAAGCCGAGCTGCTCGCCTTCTTCCTCGAGCGGTTGCGCGGCGTGCTGCGCGACACCGGTGCGACGGCCGAACAGGTCGAAGCGGTTCTGGCCCTGGGCCCGACCCGGATCGATGTCGTTCCGGCCAAGCTCGCCGCGGTTCGGGAGTTCGTCGCCCTGCCCGAGGCGGCCGCTCTGGCCGCCGCGAACAAGCGCATCGTCAACATCCTGAAGAAGGCAGAGGGCGAGATCTTTGATGCCGATGTCGCGCTGCTCGTCGAACCCGCCGAGAAGGCGCTGTTCCACGCCGTCGTCGATCTGGCGCCCAGCGTGCATTCGCTGGTCGGCAGCGGCGACTACACGGCGGCGCTGAAGGCGCTGGCCGCGCTGCGCGGTGCCGTCGACACCTTCTTCGACGAAGTGATGGTCAATGCCGAAGAGCCGCTGGTGCGCGCGAACCGTCTTGCGCTGCTCCGTCAGCTCGCTGGCCTGACCCTGCAGGTCGCCGACATCTCACGCCTGTCGGTCTGAGGCAGGAAGAGGGGATCGCGGGCAGGTTTGCCCTCGGTCAAGTTTCCGACAGGGGGCGCTCGCGTTCGCGCCCATCGGGCGCTGCGCCGCGGGCGCGGACCGTTAAAATTGGCAGCCGAGGCTCTCGGCCATATCCGATATGAAACTGATCATTCTCGACCGCGATGGTGTGATCAACCACGATTCCGCGATGTTCATCAAATCGCCGGACGAGTGGCGCCCGATCGAAGGTAGCCTCGCCGCGATCGCGAAGCTGAACCAGGCCGGCTACCACGTCGTGATCGCGACGAACCAGAGCGGAATCGGCCGCGGTCTTTTCGACATGGATACGCTCAACGCGATCCACGAGAAGATGTTCAAGCTCGTGACCCAGGCCGGTGGCCGGATCGACGCGGTCTTCTTCTGCCCGCATTCGGCCGATTCGACCTGTGGCTGTCGCAAGCCCCAGCCGGGCATGCTGCGCGAGATCGCCCAGCGCTTCAATACCGACCTCGCCGGTGTTCCGGTCGTCGGCGACAGCATGCGCGATCTGATCGCCGGGATCTCGGTGGGCTGCCAGCCCTTCCTGGTGCTGACCGGGAAGGGACAGAAGACCGCCCAGGATCCTCATCTTCCCGAAGGAACCCGGGTTTTTGCCGACCTGGCCGCCGTGGCCTCATTCCTGCTCAGCTGAGATGCCTGTCCTCTTTCTGCGTTCGACCGTTTTCGCGCTGATCTCCTTCCTGCTGACCATCCCTTACGCGCTGATGGTGCCGCTCTTCGCGTGCATGAGCCCCCAGCGGCGTTATCCGCTGATCATGAGCTGGTGCCGCATCGAAGGCTGGCTGATCCCGCGCATGCTGGGCATCCGCTGGCAGATAGAGGGGCGCGAGAATCTACCCGACCGGCCTTCGGTGATCTTCTCGAAGCACCAGTCGGCGCTCGAGACCGTGCTCTTCGTGAACAATTTCCCGCCGCAGAGCTTCGTGCTCAAGCGCGAGCTGCACTGGATCCCGTTCTTCGGCTGGGCACTGGCGATGCTGCCGATGATCGCGATCGACCGATCGAAGGGCTCCGATGCGAAGACCCAGGTCAAGCTCGAAGGCGCGAAGAGACTGGGTGAGGGCTGGTGGGTCACGGTCTATCCGGAAGGCACCCGGGTCGCTCCGGGCGAGAGCCGCCGCTACAAGCTCGGCGGCGCGACGCTGGCCGCCTGGGCCGGCGCTCCAGTCGTGCCGGTTGCGCTGAACACCGGCGAATTCTGGCGCCGTCGCTCCCTGGTCAAGCATCCGGGCCTGGCCCGCGTCATCATCGGCCCGGCGATAGAGACCGCCGGCCGGGATCCGCTCGAAGTCAATGCCGAGGCCGAAGCCTGGATAGAGGCGACGATGAGGCGCGAATTTCCGCATCACTACCGGTCGTTCACGATCGGCTCCACCGCGACCGCATGAGTGCCGAGAAGAGCCTCGTGCTCGGCGACCGGGCGATTTCCTATTCGCTGCGGCGCAGCCGGCGAAAGACTCTGGGCCTCAGGATAGACGCTCGCGGTCTCGTCGTCGCGATTCCCGAACGGGTTGGTCTGAGCGAAGCCGAGGCTTTCATCCGCTCGCACACCGGGTGGATTCTCGACAAGCTGGCCCTCTGGCAGCAGAGGGCCGAAGAACCCGCCCAGGATCTCGCCGACGGAGCCGTGCTGCCCGTTCTGGGGCGGCCCTGCGTGCTGCGCTGGACTTCCGGGAACGGGCGGGCGCGCTGGGTCGAAGGCCTGCCGGCGCGCGAGCTGCATCTGGCCGCGCGCAAAGGCGCGGATCAGAGCCTGATCCTCAAGCGCGCGCTGCAGGCCTACGCGCTGAACTATTTCTGCGGACGGCTCGACGAATATCTGTTCCGGCTCGAGGAGTTTGCGCCGGGCATCGCGCGCCCACGGCTCGCGCTGACTTCGGCGCGGACGCGCTGGGGCAGCTGTTCGAGCCGGACCGGGATCCGGTTGCACTGGCGGCTCGTCCATATGGCGCCGGCTCTGGTCGACTACGTCGTCGCGCACGAAGTCGGTCACCTCGTCGAGATGAACCATTCCCCGCGCTTCTGGTCCGTGGTCGGGGCGCTGTGTCCGGACTGGCGCGAGGCGCGCGCCGCGCTCGCGCGCGAACGCCTTCCCGAGATCTGATTTCTGCTGTCATGCCGGCCGGACAGGCTTCCGGCGTTTTTTTCTTTGGGAGTTTCTATGCGAATCCTTCATACGATGTTGCGGGTCGGCGACCTGGACCGCTCGATCAAGTTCTATACAGAAGTGCTGGGCATGAGTCTGCTGCGCCGCAATGACTATCCGGAGGGCAAGTTCACGCTGGCCTTCATCGGCTATCAGCCGGAGTCGGAGGGCGCGGTGATCGAGCTGACCCACAACTGGGGTGTCGAATCCTATGAGCTGGGCACGGGCTATGGTCATGTCGCGCTCGAAGTCGATGACGCGTATGCCGCCTGCGCCCAGATCAAGGCGAGGGGCGGAGTCGTCAGCCGCGAAGCGGGGCCGATGAAGCACGGCACGACCGTGATCGCCTTCGTCGAGGATCCGGACGGCTACAAGGTGGAATTGATCCAGAAGTAAGGCTCCGGCGGGGCCGGACGAGGAGGCTGATCATGAGCTCTGAGCGACTGACGGACGGCGAGCGCGAAGACGCGCTGAGTCACCTTCCGGGCTGGCAGTGGGATCCCCTCCGCGGTGCGATCAACCGCCAGTGGGAGTTCGACGACTTCAACGCGGCCTGGGGCTTTCTGTCCCGGGTTGCGCTGCTTGCCGAGCGTCAGGACCACCACCCCGAGATCCTGTGCCTTGAAAACCGGGTCGAGCTGACGCTGACGACTCCGGACGCCGGAGGCGTCAGTCCGCGCGACATCCGTCTCGCGCTGGCGGTCTCGGCGATGTTCGCGCGCAGCGAATTCTGAGCCGGGCGGGCGCGAAAGCCTTGCCGAAACCGGCCCAGCTTGCGCTGGGCCGGCTCTTGCGTCAGAGCAGGATCTTCGGATCGTACTCGGCTTCGCGCAGCTTGGCCTGGGCTGCGGCCAGCCTCGCGATCGGCACCCGCGGGGCCGAGCAGGAGACGTAGTTGAGCCCGATCGCATGGCAGAAGCGTACCGAGTCGGGCTGCCCGCCTTGCTCGCCGCAGATCCCGACCTTCAGATTCGGCCGGGTCTCGCGTCCCCAGCGCACCGCCATCTCCATCAACCGCCCGACTCCTTTCAGATCGAGCACTTCAAACGGGTTTTCCCTGAGGATGCGGTTCTCCTGATAGAAGGGCAGGAACTTGTTTTCGGCGTCTTCGCGCGAGAACGAGAAGGTGGCCTGGGTCAGGTCGTTGGTGCCGAAGGAGAAGAACTCGGCGGTTTCGGCCAGACTTGCGGCGCGCATGCAGGCCCGCACGACTTCGATCATGCTGCCGAACGCGATCTGCGGACGCAGGCCGCGCATCTTCTCGATGCGGGCGAGCTCCGCGTCGAGCTGGGCCTTGACCCGGATCAGCTCCTGGGACGTGCAGACCTGGGGAATCATCACTTCGACGTGGATGTCGACGCGATCGAGCATGCACTGCGCGGCGGCCTCGACGATCGCGCGCAGCTGCATCGCGTAGATCTCCGGATGGGTCAGACCCAGCCGGACTCCGCGGTGACCGAGCATCGGGTTCACTTCGGTCAGTGCCCGCACTTTCTGCAGCATCGCCTCGCGCCTGTCGATCAGCCCGTCGAAGCGGTTCTCGTTCTGGTACTCGGCGAGGTTCGCTTCGAGATTGTCGAGGCTGTCCACGTACTGCTTGTGCAGCTCGGGGTCCAGCATCTTCAGCGTCTCGGGCAGCTCGTGCATGTTGCGCAGCGCGCGCTTCAGACCCCTCAGGTGCTCGATCTCGAATTCGAGCTGGGATGCGGTCGGCAGGAATTCGTGTATTGGCGGATCGAGCAGGCGAACCGTGACCGGTAGGCCTTCCATCGCGTTGAAGATGCCGATGAAGTCCGAACGCTGGATCGGCAGAAGCCGGTCCAGCGCCGCCTGACGCTCACCCAGCGTTTCGGCCAGGATCATCTCCTGGACGATGGGCAGCCGGGCGGTGTCGTTGAACATCCGCTCGGTCCGGCAAAGCCCTACGCCTTTGGCGCCGAAGCGGCGGGCGCGTTCGGCATCGCGCGGCGTGTCGGCGTTCGCGAAGACCTTGAGCCGGGCGACCTCGTCGGCCCAGCCGAGCAGCGTCTTCAGTTCCTCGAAGAACTCGGCCTCGACGGTCGGAATCCGGCCCGGATAGACCTTGCCCGAGCTGCCGTCTATCGTGATCACGTCGCCTTCGGAGAGCGTGACCGCGCCGATCTGGGCTTTCTTCGCCCGCACGTCGATGTGGATCGCATCGCAGCCCGATACGCAGGGTTTGCCCATGCCGCGCGCGACGACGGCCGCGTGCGAAGTCTTGCCTCCGCGCGATGTCAGAATGCCCTGGGCGGCGAAGAAGCCGTGGATGTCCTCGGGTTTGGTCTCCTCGCGGACCAGGATCAGCTTCTCGCCCGTCTTGCCGCGCGCCTCTGCGGTGTCGGCGTCGAAGACGACCTTGCCCGAAGCCGCGCCGGGCGAAGCGGGAAGCCCCTGGGCCAGCGCCGCGATCTTGCCGTCGGTGACCAGAGTCGGGACCATCAGCTGTTCGAGCAGCGCCGGGTTCACGCGCAGCAGCGCCTGCTCGCGCGTGATCAGACCTTCCTTCTCCATCTCGACCGAAGTGACGACCATCGCCCGCGCGTTCATCTTGCCGTTGCGGGTCTGCAGCGCGTAGAGGCGGCCGCGTTCGATCGTAAACTCGAAGTCCTGGACTTCGTGGTAGTGGGCTTCGAGCTTGTCGCGCAACTCGATCAGCTGCCTGTGCAGATCCGGCATCTCCTCGGCCATCCGGGAGATCGGCTGAGGCGTACGGATACCGGCGACGACGTCTTCGCCCTGGGCGTTGACGAGGTATTCGCCGAAAGTCACGTTCTCGCCGGTCGCCGGGTTGCGGGTGAAGCCGACCCCGGTCGCCGAGTCATTGCCCATGTTGCCGAACACCATCGTGCAGATATTGACCGCGGTGCCGTTGGCCATGTCCTTCGTGATCTTGAACTGGCGGCGGTAATCGACCGCCCGCTTGCCCATCCAGGAGCGGAAGACTGCTGCAATCGCATATTCGAGCTGGGTATAGGGTTCGAGCGGGAACTCCTCGCCGGTCTCCTGCTTGATGATCTTCAGATAGTCGTCGGCAAGCGCCTTCAGATCTTCGGCGGACAGATCGACGTCCTGCTCGGCTCCGACGCGCTTCTTGACCGCGCTCATCGCCTCATCGAAACGTTCATCGGAAACGCCCATGGCGATCTTGCCGAACAGCTGGATGAAGCGACGCCAGGAATCGTAGCCGAAGCGCGGATTGCCGGTGTGCGCGATCAGGCCTTGCAGCGTTTCGGGGTTCAGGCCGAGGTTCAGGATCGTGTCCATCATGCCCGGCATCGACATCGCCGAGCCGGAGCGGACCGAGATCAGCAGCGGGTCGCTGGTGGAACCGAAGGTCTTGCCGCTCTTGCGTTCGACTTCCCGCATCGCGGCATGGACTTCTTCGAGCAACCCCTGGGGCAGGCGGTTGTGTTCGAGGTAGGCGAGGCAGGCCTCTGTCGTGATCGTGAAGCCCGGGGGAACGTTGAGGCCGAACTGGGTCATCTCGGCGAGGTTTGCCCCCTTGCCTCCCAGAAGCATCTTGTTCTTCCCGTCGCCCTCTTCAAACGGGTAAACATAACGGACCATTTTCTCCTCCTTGTTATCGGAGTGCCCGCAAGGTGGCGGACACCTTTTTCAATCTAGGAGGAGCGGTGACTTTTTTCCGGGCTTAGGGGGGGCTTTCTGCGTAGGATCAAACCCGACCTCACAAGCATGCAAAATCGGTTCTCTGTGCGAATCGATAAGCATATCTTCTGAGGAACCCAGGCCGCCTGGCCTGGGATGACATGCCAGAGCCAAAGGACACAAAGAGGGAGCGGTTCGCCGATCTCCCCGAAGATCTGTCGGCTCCGGTCACTTTATCAATTCGGGGGAATCGTATGACTATCAAAGTGCCGGCATCTGAAATCATCCACGAAAACGGTCATCGCTTCATCGAAGGTCGGCACACCGGTTTGAGGACTCTTGCGGGTCAGAAGGTGTGCATGAACTGCGGGGCGATCCGCAGGGCTGATGGCAACCCCCCTTGCTGTGAGGCGCATGCGGTGAGCTCGCATGACGAACTCAGGATCCAGCCTGCTCAGATGCAGGTCGAGCGAGCGGCTGCAGTCGTTTGAGCGTGTTGCAAGACCCCGGTCCGGAGGGGGGGCATCCGGGCAAAGCAAAACAGGGCCAAGAGCCCTGTTTTTCATTTGGGACGCCACCTCATGGTTTTGGCCGGTGCAGCGCGATCACCAGCGCCTGGCCCGAGTAAGGGATTGTCAGCACCTCGGGGCTTGCCGCGAGGCGGATGCGGAAGATCCGCTCTGCCGCCAAGCCCGGGAAGCTCCCCGCTCTGTCGGCGATGCTCAGCATGCCCCGCCTGTCGTCCCAGCCGAACTCTATCGTCGAGAATTCCCCGTTTTCGTACTGGTAGCCGTCCCCGTTGTCCTCATAGAGCGTGAAGCGGGCGTCGGCGCCCGGATAGACGACGAGATCCAGCTCTTCCCAAGGCTTCTGGCCGTCGTACTCGACCTCCGGACCCAGCGGCAGGATGCTGCCTCCCCGAACGAAAACCGGGATCTCGCTGATCGGCGTCGAGACCCTCAGACTCTGGCCCCCCATGTGGCGGACCTCCGAGGCGAGTTCATACCAGCGGCTTCCCGAGGGAAGGTAGAGCTTGCGTTGGGGCGGGACCCTCTCCGACTTCGGGGGCGGACCCGGACGTCTCCAGCTCAGCACGAGAGCGGCCGCGCCGCTGTGGTGGAAATACTCGACCTTCAGCGTGTGGCGGCTCTTCTTTTCGAATGACCGCGTCAGATGCTGCGTGGAGTTGCCCTGGTTCTGCCAGGAATCGATCACGAGCTCACCATCGAGCCACAAGCGGCGCCCGTCGTTGCCCTCGAGCAGGATCTCGTATTCGCCGCTCTCGGGGATCGCGAGTTCACCCTCCCAGCGCAGGCTGTAGTCCGCGAAGGGCAGGCCGGCGGGGGGGCCTCCCGCCCAGTTGCCGTTGATCTGGCTGGCGTGTTTCGCGAACCGGCGAACTTCGAAGTCGCGGCCGGCGAAGCCTTCGCAGGCGAGGCCAGACTCTCCGTCCGGAGTCTGCAGGAATTCGGCGGGAATCGGCTCGGCTTCGCGGCCGGGTTCGTGGAACATCGGCTCGAGCACCGGACAGACCATCAGCGCAGGGCCGAACATGAATTGGTCGGCGATCCGGTAGCTTGCCGGGTCGGAGCGGAAATCGAAGGCCAGCAGCCTCATCAGCGTTCCGCCGTGCGCGGTGATCTGCCAGGCTTGCGAGTAGATGTAAGGCATCAGCCGGTAGCGCAGCCGGGCCGCGGCGAGCAGCGCCTCATAGGCCCAGGAGCCGGGGCCTCCGAAGTGCCACGGTTCGCGGGGCGTGTTGGTGCCGTGGGAGCGGAAGAGCGGGCAGAAGGCGCCGAACTGATACCAGCGCACATAGAGTTCGCGATAGGCGTCGTCCGCACAGCCTCTGGGAAAGCGCGCGCCGTAACCGGTCGTGAAGAAACCGCCGATGTCGGTGGTCCAGTAAGGCAGGCCGGACGCGGCGAAGTTCAGCCCCGCGGCGACCTGCTCGCGCAGCACTTTCCAGGTCGCTGCGATATCGCCCGACCAGCTCGCCGCCGCGTAGCGTTGCTGACCCGCGAAGCCCGAGCGCGACAGCGTGAAGACCCGTTTTCCGGACTCCGCCGCGCGCTGGCCATCGAAGACGGCCTTTGCCGTCATCATCGAATAGCCGTTGAGCACGCGCTTCCAGCTGCCCTGCGCGGTATCCCGCTGGGCGTGGCAGGCGCGCACGCCGTCCATCGGGTCGTGGCTGGAGACGAACTCCGGTTCGGTGCCATCCATCCACAGCGCATCGACACCGAGATCGATCAGGCCGCTCTTGACGTGCTTCCAGTAGATGGAACGCCCCTTGGCGCTGAACGCGTCATAGATGTGGCCGCGGGCCCAGTGCTCGGTCTCGAACAGCACTCCGGCCTTCTTCAGCTCGGCGAAGGCGGGACAGCCTTCGCCGATCACGGGCCAGATCGTCGTCATCAGGTGAAGGTGATGTTTGTCGTGCAGCTCGCGGATCATCCCCTCCGGGTCGGGAAAGACCTTGGGATCCCACTGCATCGAGCTCCACGGTTTGTCTCCCCAGTACTTCCAGTCCTGGATCAGCGCGTCGACCGGAAAGCCCAGTTCCCGGAAGCGCGTTGCTGTGCCCAGCAGCTCGTCGCGGTCGACGTAGCGCTCCTTCGATTGCCAGTAGCCGTAGGCCCAGCGCGGGTAGAGCGGAGCTTGTCCGGTCAGGCGGCGGAAGGCGGCGATCAGCGCATCGAAGTCCGGGCCGTGGATTACGTAATAGCGGATGCCGTCGGCGCAGTCGGTCTCCCAGACGAGTTCGTCGTCCTTGCTGCTGACCCGGGTCAGCGCCAGCGAATCCCAGAGGATCGCATAGCCGTCGGTCGAAATCAGGAAGGGGACCGCGATGCCCTGGTTCGACTGGACCAGCAGCACTTCATGGCCACGCCAGTCGAGCACACCTCCCGGGTATTGGCCCAGGCCGTAGAGCGCGGCCTGGGGCGAGACGCGAAAGCGCTGTTCGACCCGCCAGAATCCGTCGTCGCGCCGGAAATAGCGCAGATCGTCGCGCAGCAGCAGTTTCTTGCCCGGCGAGAAGAAGTCCATCCCTTCGTCGTGGCAGTGCACGCTGATGTTACCGGCCAGCAGCGTTGATTCGTCCTGGTAGATCGGAAAGCCGTCAGCCTGGGGGAGAACGAAAAGCGAAGAGGGCAGGGGTTTACCGTCCGGACTCCAGCTCACTTCGAGGATGTCACCGGAGAGCGTCCGGATCGAACACCATGCCGAACCCGATTGCCAGACCACCTGATTCATCATCGACGCCTTTCTCGTTGATCCCCGAACTTTACGCCGCTCGGCGGATTCGGCCACTTTCTGAGGGCTTTGCGCCACAGCGCGCTACCAGATGCTACCGGGTATGACTCGCGCTTCGGCAATGACTGCCGATACTTCCTTTACCGAATCAGGGCGATTTGAAGGAGGAGATCATGTCGATTTCAGTCGGAGCGATCAGCGCGGTGAACGCAAGCAGCGCGAGCAGCGGGTCGGATACCCAGGTGACGGCGTTGAAGAAACAGCTCGCTGCGCTGCAGAAGGAACTGACCGAGGCCCAGAAGAGCGCGGATACCCAGGCCGGAGCCGCGAAGGTCGCGATGCTCAATCAGCAGATCGCTGTGCTCCAGGCGCAGATCGCCCAGCTCGAGGCGCAAAAGAGCAGCTCCACGCAATCCTCGACGGTTTCGGGGCCGGGCACTCAGGCGGCATCCGTCGCGAAGTCCGCGAGCTCGCTGGGGCGCACGATAGACCTGAGCGTCTGAGCTCAGGCCTCTCGGCGGTGTTCGGCCAGCGCGGCGCAGGCTTTGCGCACGGCGCCGGGCCAGTCTCCGGCGCTCGGCTGGCGGAACACGCGCAGGCTCGGGTACCACGGAGTGCTGTCGCTTCCGACCGGCCAGCGCCATTCGCCGCGATGGCGCAGCAACACCCAGCAAGGTTTGCCCAGCGCGCCGGCGAGGTGAGCGATCGCGGTGTCGACGGCGATCACGAGGTCGAGGTTGGCGATCAGCGCCGCGCTCTCGCCGAAGTCGGTCAGGGCGCCGCTGAAGTCGGACAGATTCCGGAAATCGGCGAGCCGCCCGGCATCGCCCGCCGGGATGTCCTTCTGCAGGCTGATGAATGAGAAGTCCTGGGCGAGTAGCGGCGCCAATGCCGAAAAGGGAAGGTCGCGCGTCGGATTGCCTGGGCCGAGCTGACGCCCTGCCCAGACGAGACCGATGCGGGGGCGCGTACTCTGGCCCAGGCGCATTTTCCAGGCCTGGACGCGTTCGGACTCGGCCTTCAGATAGGGGGCAGAGCCCAGCTCGGTGCCCAGTCCCAGAGCCAGGGGCAGGCTCATCAGCGGGCACTGGAAGTCGTGGGCGGGCAGGGCCTGCTCCTCGTCGAGGATCGTGATGCGGGCGTCGAGCGTCCGCAACAGCGGATGGAGCGGGGCGGGCGCGCGCAGCCAGAGTTCGCCGACGCGATCGGCGAGGCGGGGAAGGAAGCGCGCGAACTGCAGCGTGTCGCCCAGCCCCTGTTCCGCCCAGACCAGAAGCGTTGTTCCGGCGAGTTCCTGCTGGCCCAGCCAGAGCGGCTGGAGGCTTGCGCGCGGCGCGCGGGCGAACTGTTCCGTTCCCCAGCGCCACTCGTAAAGCGGCCAGGCTGGGGCGGGATCGCCGCTGGCCAGCAGGCAGTGGGCGATCTCCAGATGCGCTTCGGCGAAGTCCGGACGCAGCGCGATCGCGGTCCGGTAGTCGACGATCGCCTCGTCGAACTTGAGCTGGTATTGGAAGACGTTGCCACGGTTGAAATGCCCGAGCGCATTGCCCGGTTCAAGGTCCAGCGCGCGGTCCAGAGCGTGCCTGGCCTCGTCGAGGCGGTCGAGTCCGACCAGCGCATTGCCGCGCAGCAGGTGGGCCTGAACGGAATCGGGCCTGAGTGTCAGCGCAGCGTCGAAATCGTTCAGCGCGCGGTCAAATTCCCGGGTTTGCAGAAAGAGACGGGCACGGGCCAGAAGCACGTCGTGATCGTCGGACCTGGCTTCGAGTTTCTCGGCGAAAGAGGCTTCGGCGCAGGCGGCGATCTGCTCATAGAGATCGGCGACGCCCTCGCTGGCGGCGAGCGGCGCGAGACCCGCCAGCGCCTCGGTGAAGCGGCCCTCTTCGGCGAGCAGCTCGGCGCGGCTGGTCAGTGCCGGCAGGAAACCGGGTTCGATCTCGAGGATCTCGCCGAGGCAGGCGAGGGCTTCGGGGATCTGCTCCTGCTGACGGAGAACAATACTTTGGGTCAGCAGGCCGATCAGCCTTTCCAGGCTTTCAGGGGTGGTCATCGGGCTTCCTGGCTGCGGAGGCTGCCATCGTCGGCGACAGCCTCCCCTTCAGGAAGTCATTGTTGTAACTGTTTGTAAATATCCTCCCCCGGGGCGGGAAGCGCCCGGACTGGAGGGCAAGGGCGCTTCCCTGGGGGAGAGGGCTCAGGCGCGGATCAGGTGATCGAAGGCCGAGAGGCTCGCCTTCGCACCTTCACCCATCGCGATGATGATCTGTTTGTAGGGCACGGTCGTTGCGTCACCGGCCGCGAACACGCCGGGCTGTGAAGTCTGGCCGCGCGCGTCGATGACGATCTCGCCGCGGGGCGACAGTTCCAGCGTGCCCTTGAGCCAGTCGGTGTTCGGCAGCAGCCCGATCTGCACGAAGATGCCTTCGAGCTCCAGCGTGTGTGCTTCGCCGCTGGCCCTGTCCTGGTACGCGAGGCCGGTCACTTTCTGGCCGTCGCCGAGCACTTCGGTTGTCTGCGCTGCCTTGATCACGGTGACGTTGGCGAGGCTATAGAGTTTCTTCTGCAGCACCGCGTCGGCGCGCAGTTCCTTGTCGAATTCGATCAGCGTGACCTGGGCGACGATGCCGGCGAGGTCGATCGCCGCCTCGACGCCGGAGTTGCCTCCGCCGATGACCGCGACGCGCTTGCCTTTGAACAGCGGCCCGTCGCAGTGCGGGCAGTAAGCGACACCTTTCGTCCGGTACTGCTGTTCGCCGGGCACGTTCATCTCGCGCCAACGCGCGCCGGTCGCGAGGATCACGGTCCGGCTCTTGAGCACCGCGCCGGAGGCCAGCCGTACCTGGGCGAGGCCATCGGCTCCGGCCGGAAGCAGCGCTTCGGCGCGCTGCAGATTGATGATATCGACGTCGTAGTCGCGGACGTGCTGCTCCAGCGCGGTCGCCAGCCTCGGGCCCTCGGTCTCCCTGACCGAGATGAAGTTCTCGATCGCCAGCGTGTCGAGCACCTGACCGCCGAAGCGCTCGGCGACGACGCCGGTGCGGATTCCCTTGCGTGCCGCGTAGATCGCCGCGGCAGATCCGGCCGGACCGCCCCCGACGATCAGCACGTCGAACGCGTCCTTGTCGTTGATCTTCCCGGCTTCGCGTGCCGCCGCTCCGCTATCGAGTTTGGCGAGGATCTCCTCGACGCCCATCCGGCCCTGGCCGAAGGATTCGCCGTTCAGGAAGACCGCCGGAACGCCCATGATCTGGCGTTCTTCGACCAGGTTCTGGAATACGCCGCCATCGATCATGACCGCTTCGAAGTTCGGGTTCAGCGCCGCCATCGTGTTCAGCGCCTGGACGACGTCCGGGCAGTTGTGGCAGGTCAGCGAAACGAAGGTCTCGAAGCGGAAGCTGCCGCGCAAAGCCTTGATCTGCTCGATCGTGTCGGCTTCGAGCTTGGGCGCATAGCCGCTGACCTGGAGCAGCGCGAGGACCAGAGACGTGAACTCGTGGCCCATCGGGATGCCGGCGAAATGCACGCGCGGCGCTTCTCCCGCCTTCGTGATCGCAAAGGACGGACGCAGCGAGTAGCTGCCATCGGTGCGCAGGCTCACCTTGTCGGACAGCGTCGCGATCTCTTCGAGCAGCTCGCGCACCTCCGCGGCCTTGGCCGAGTCGTCGAGCGACGCGACGAGTTCGATCGGCGAGACCAGGCGTTCCAGGTAGGCCTTCAGTTGGGCCTTGATATTGGCTTCGAGCATTTCTTCCTCCTTGTCCGGCCGGGGGCGGCCAGGTTCGCATTTCGCTTGTTCGGCAAGGCAAAAGCCGCTGAGGGACGGCCTTTGCCTTGCCCCCGCCAGAGGCCCGCACCTCCGGCAGGGACTTGTGACTTTAGATTTTCCCAACCAGGTCCAGCGACGGAGCCAGAGTCGCTTCGCCTTCCTTCCACTTGGCCGGGCAGACTTCACCGGGGTGGCTGGCAACGTACTGGGCCGCCTTGACCTTGCGCAGCAGCTCGGCCGCGTCGCGGCCGATGCCGCCGGCGTTGATCTCGATGATCTGGATCTTGCCGCTCGGGTCGATCACGAAAGTGCCGCGTTCGGCGAGGCCCGCTTCCTCGATCATGACGCCGAAGTTGCGGCTGACGACGCCGGTCGGATCGCCGATCATCGGGAATTGCAGCTTCGCGATCGTGTCGGACGTGTCGTGCCAGGCCTTGTGGGTGAAGTGGGTGTCGGTGGAGACCGAGTAGATCTCGACGCCCAGCTTCTTGAATTCAGCGTAGTTGTCGGCCAGGTCGCCCAGTTCGGTCGGGCAGACGAAGGTGAAGTCGGCCGGGTAGAAGAACACGACGGACCACTTGCCCTTCAGGTCGGCTTCGGTCACGTCGATGAACTTGCCGTCGTGGAAGGCGGAGGCCTTGAAGGGAAGGACTTCGGTATTGATCAGGGAAGTATTCATGGTGTTATCTCCTGTCTGGTGCTTCTACGGAACCCGGGGTGGGTTCGCCATGGGTGTCAATTTATGGGAATCCAAAGGATCAATCCAATTCATTGGTTCCATAACTTCGATAGCTAATTCCTATTTATCGGACTCCTGCGGCAACTTCCCGTCTGTTTCGCAAGAAGGCCAGCAAGGTGTCGTAGCCCTTCTGAACCAGCCAGGCGCAGAGGAAGATCGCCGGCAGGCAGGCCAGGACCAGATAGCTGAGCTGACCGGCGCCCGACTCGGGGAAGTACAGAGATTTGAGCGTCGAGAACAGCGGTCTGTGGATCAGATACATCGCGAAGCTCGCATAGCTGAGCGTTTCGATGACCGGGCTGCGGGGAACTCGCCCGGCCTCGCGTTCGAGCAGCGAGAAGACCCAGAGCGGGCACAGGCTGGCGAGCGGAATGCTGAAAAGGCTCTTCTCTGCCGAGTGAGTGTCCATAAAGGACAGCGCGACGGCCAGCAACGCCAGCGCGGAAAGGAGCGCACCCCGCGGCCTTTTCCGGGAAGGGGCTGCGCAGTGGATGCCCAGCACGAAGGCGGGGAAATAGATCACGATCCGCTCATCGGCCGCGGGCGAGAGCGAGACGGCGGTGGCGAGGATCAGCATAAGGCTCGCGCCGAGGGGGGCGAATCGGGCGCTCTGCCCGGCCGCGAGGATCAGCGCCGGCGCTGAACAGTAGAACACCAGCAGCATCGTGATGAACCACAGAGTTTGCGGTGGGGGGCCATAAAGCATCGAGACGAGCAGAGCCGCTTTCACGGCGGTGAGTTTGTCGACCAGACCCGCCCCCCAGAATAGGCCCAGGGCCCCCAGATAGAGCGGGTAGATGCGGGTGATTCGCCGAGTGAAAAAACGGCTCAGGCCGGCCCGGTCAGGGTTCAGCTTCTGCTGTCCGAGGAGGTGGCCGGAGATGAAGACGAAGAGGCCCAGAACGATCACGGTTGCGCGTGTGCTCAGCGGGTTCGCGTAGCCGGGGAGGGCGCTCGTATAGTTCAGCAAGTGCCAGAAACCGACGATGTAGAGTACGCAGGCGGCTCGTAGAAGATCGACGAAGGCAAGGCGCGATCTCATTTATTCCTCGCTCCGGGCGACGCAGGACAGGGGCAGCTATTTGCTCCCCCAAACTGCCCCATCTTCCAGGCACAGACCAGAGGATTCTGTCCGTGAACCGAGAAAGGCTTCCGCTCAGCCGTCAGATTGTTTCCATATGCTCTCCAGCTGTTCGAACAGCGTTTGATCCTGATCGTCGCGTCGCTGTACCAGTGACAGGTGGTAGTCGGGCAGATCCAGCGCGATCGGCAAAACCCTGAGGCCGGCTCCCGGGTTCCGGGCTTCGCTCTCGGGGATCACCGCGATCCCACGAAACCCCTGTTCGAGCAGTCCCAGCAGCAGATCGCCGTCCGAGCTGTAGAGTGCGACATCGGGAGTGAAGCCTGCGCTCTGCAGGCAGTGCAGCAGGCGCTCGTAGCTGCCGACCCCGGTCGAACGCCTGAGCAGCAGCAGCGAGTGGTGACCCAGATCGGTCAGTGAAACCTGTTCGGCGTTCGCGTCGAGCAGTCCTACGGGCAGGACCGCGACGGTCCGGCTTGTGCTGATCGACTGGACTCTGAAGTTTTCCGGATGCACCGGTGGCTGCATCAGCGCGGCATCGAGCTGCAGGGTCAGCAGCAGGTGCTCGAGGTAGCTCGAGTCGCCGACGACGAGGCCGATCGAGCGCTCGGGGAAGAGGGCGCGCAGCGCGTCGAAGCGTGACAGCCAGAAGCTCCGGCAGGTCGGGGACAGGCCGATGCGCAGCGCCGGGCCGGCCTGGGACGCGGTACGGATGACTTCGTCCCGCGTCGCATCGACTGAGCGCAGGATGTCCCGGGCGCGGCGGTGCAGGAGCTTGCCGGCTTCGGTCAGCAGCAGGCTGCGGCCGCGGCGCTCAAACAACGCGCAGCCGAGTTCCTGCTCCAGCTCCTTGAGCCTTTGGCTCAGCGGCGGCTGGGCGATGTTCAGCACCGCCGCGGCGCGGCTGACCTGACCCTGCTCGGCGATCGTGCAGAAGTAGCGCAGGCGCTTCAGATCCATATCTTCTCCTCTGTCTATATCGTAATGATATGGAATTGAACTTAAAAGGTAATGTTTTTGTTGCCCTACAACCAGTAAAATTCGCTCTTCATATCAACAACATGGTTCTGTGGGCAGGCTTCCCCTTCAGTGGGTTCCGGCGGCGGAACAGGGAGTCTTATGCTGGGGCCATTGGTCAATAGCGCCGCGCTGGTGCTGGGTGGGTGTGTCGGAGCACTGTCCGGACGGAGGCTGCCCGAGCGCGTCCGCGAAGCCTTGCCGCTGACTTGCGGCATCATTTCGGTCGCGATCGGCGTCACGCTGACCAACAAGGTTCACGCTCTGCCGGCCGTCGCGCTCGCGATGCTGGTCGGGGCCTTTATCGGCGAGCTGCTGCGTCTGGAGCGCGGGCTGGAGCTCGCGCTGACCTGGGCCCAGACCCGCGTCGAGAAGTCTTTCCCCTCCGAGCGGGGCAATCCCCGCGTTCCCGGCTTCGTGCGCAAGTTCGTGACGATCCTGGTTCTGTTTTGCGCCAGCGGCATGGGCATCTTCGGTTCGATGCACGAAGGCATGACCGGAGAGGCGAACGTGTTGCTCGCCAAATCGGTGCTGGACCTCTTCACGGCAGCGATCTTCGCCGCCGAGCTGGGCTTCCCGGTCGTGCTGATCGCGCTTCCGCAGATCGCGATCCAGAGCCTGCTCTTCGCGTGCGCCGGGCTGCTGCTGCCGCTGACGACGCCGACGATGCTCGCCGACTTCTCGGCCTGCGGCGGTGTGATCATGCTCGCGACGGGTTTGCGGATCTGCGGGATCAAGATCTTTCCCATCGTCAACATGCTGCCGGCCCTGGTGCTGATCATGCCCGCCTCGGCGCTGTGGGGGCATTTCTTCGGTTAAAGAAGCAAGCCCAAGGATGTAGGCTCACTAGCAGTGGATGAGAGCCCGTTTACTAGCGAATCGCTTCGATAGTAAACTGGATTTTTATACAGTCATTGCTTGGAGGGCCGTCTTGCGTAGCCTCTGTGTGTTTTGTGGATCAAGCGTCGGTAATCATCAGGATTACGCCCTCCTTGCCCGTCAGCTGGGGGGCTGCCTCGCCGAGGCAGGTATTACGCTCGTCTATGGCGGCGGGAAAGTCGGCCTCATGGGGGCCGTTGCCGATGCGACGCTCGCGGCTGGCGGCAGGGTGTTGGGCGTCATGCCTGAGCACCTCGTCAAGCAGGAGATTGCGCATACAGGATTGAGCGAGCTACATGTCGTCGCCTCGATGCACGAGCGCAAGGAGAAGATGGCGGCGCTTTCGGATGGGTTCATCGCGCTGCCAGGTGGAGCGGGGACCTTTGAAGAGCTGTTCGAGCAATGGACTTGGGCTCAGCTTGGCATTCATGAAAAGCCCTGTGCTCTGCTCAATGCCAAGGGTTATTTTCAGCCCCTGCTCGCAATGATCGGTGGCATGGTGGCTGAAGGATTCATGAGGTCCGCCTATCGCGACATGCTCATCGTCTCCGAACAGCCCGCAACGCTGATCGAGCTCATGGAAAACTACCTGCCGCCTCCACCAAAATGGGCGAAATGACATCCTTACCGGCTTGCCGGACCATTCAGGTTGTGGCTGGCGTCATTGTGGATACCCAAGGCCGGATGCTTCTCGTCAGAAAAGCCGGTAGCCGAGCTTTCATGCAGCCCGGAGGGAAGCCCGAAGCTGGCGAGCAGGAGCTCGTCACCCTCGCCAGGGAGATTCAGGAAGAGCTTGGGTGCCGGATAAAAGCTGAAAGCGCCAGATTCATCGGACGGTTCTCCGCGCCAGCAGTGAACGAGCCAGGTTATGTCGTGGAGGCTTCGGTCTATATGGTGCAAACCCAAGGCACCTTGCGTCCCGAGAGAGAGATTGAGGAAATCGCGTGGCTGGAGCTCGATTCCCCATGCGCCTTGGTGCTCGCTCCGCTCACCGAGCATCTGATCCTGCCTGCCGTCCGGGGGGAGGGGCTCGGCGGCCAATCAGCGTGAACGCTCCTAGCCGACCGCCTCGGTCCGGCGGTCCTCGGTCAGCATGTGCAACAGCCTCTACGCGGACCGTTGTGCGATGCCGGGGTGTCCTTGAGCAGCAGGAGCAGCAATTGCCTGTCGCGCAGCGGTGAGGCGATGAAGCCAAAGCGGGTGTAAAAGCGCGCAGCTTCTTCGTCGAGCGGATGGGTCAGCATGGCGCGGATGCCGGCTTGTTCGGCGATCAACAGCGTGCGACGAATCGCATCCTGAAGCAGGCCAAAGCCGATGCCACGACCCTGATCCTGGGCGCAGACCGCCAACCTGGCCAGAATCACGACCGGGACGGGGTATTGCCCCATCCCCTTGCGGATGCGCTCAGGCGCGTCAAGCGTGTCGATCTGGCCGACCGTCAGGCTGAAATAGCCAGCCACTCTGCCCGTATCGGTTACGACAAAGGTCTTGGCTGAGCCGCTTGCCTGGGCCTGCCGGGCGTGGCGCAGCAGCCAGTCGTTCAGCGCAGGTTTGCCGCAATCGAAATCGTCAAGCCGGTGTTGGGCGGCTAACGACTCGGGGCCGCTCAGGCTCACTTTGCTTCCCAGGGGGCCTTGCGCGAAAACAGGTCGCGCAGGCCTTCATTGCTCTGCTCGGGGGGTTCCAGCAGATCCATCAGGGCCTGGTACTGAGTGCCCGTGGCCATGAACAGACGCTGATCCAGCAGTGTCTGCTCCGCGGCCAGACAGGCGCTATCCAGGATGAAATCGGTCAGGGATTTGTGTGCCACTTCCGCAGCCCGGCGCAGCACGAATTCCTGCGATGTTGGTACAACAGGCAAACGTCATCCAGTTGGCAGGGGAGGGCGCCGTCAACTCTCCGCGCTGCGCCAACAAAAACGCCCCTTCGCGAGGGGCGTTTTTGTTGGCGCAGCGTGATGAGCGGATCAGCCCGCGAGGCCTTTCTGGAAGACCCGTCCGGCGTGCTCGCGCAGTGCGTGGAACTTGATCTTCGGTGCGAGTTCGGCGGCGACGCGCAACTCGGATTCGTAGGCGGCCATGAAGGCCGGCGCTTCGACGACGTCGTAGGCGATCCGGTGCTGGTTCGCGTCGATGAAGCGGCGCAGTTCGAGCGGATCGTCGCAGGTGATCCAGCGCGCGAGCTTGTAGCGCGAGCCGGCCAGGCGGGCCGCGACGCCGTACTCGGTCTTGAGCCGGTGCACGACGACTTCGAACTGCAGCTGGCCGACCGCGCCGAGCAAGAGCGCGCTGCCGTCGGCCGGCTTGAAGACCTGGATCGCGCCTTCCTCGCCGAGCTGCTGCAGGCCGATCCGTAGCTGCTTGATCTTGAGCGGGTCGGCGACTTCGACGGCCTGGAAGGATTCCGGCGCGAAGTAGGGCAGGCCCGTGAACTGCAGGTCCTCGCCTTCGGTCAGCGTATCGCCGAGCTGCAGCGTGCCGTGGTTCGGGATGCCGATGATGTCGCCGGCGTAGGCCGTATCGACGATTTCGCGCCGCTGCGACAGGAAGGAGACGACCGTGTTGGGACGCAGCTCCTTGCCGTTGCGGCAGACCTTGAGCCTCATGCCGCGGTCGAAGCGGCCCGAGCAGACGCGCACGAACGCGATCCGGTCGCGGTGGGCCGGGTCCATGTTGGCCTGGATCTTGAACACGACGCCGGAGAACTTCTCCTCGGCCGGATCGACGCTGCGCTGGATGGCGACGCGCGGGCCCGGAGTCGGCGCCAGATCGACCAGCGCGTCGAGCACTTCACGGACGCCGAAGTTGTTGACGGCCGAGCCGAAGAACAAGGGCGACTGCTTTCCGTCGAGGAATTCCTGGCGGTCGAATTCGGGAGACGCGTCGCGCAGCAGACCGATCTCGCCCTGGGCGGTCGCGTATTCGGCGCCGAAGCGTTCGACCGAGACCGGGTTGTCCAGACCTTCGATGATGTCGTCGTGGACTTCGTCGAGGTGCTCGGCGCCGGCGCGGAACACGCGCATCCGGTCGCGCCGCAGGTCATAGACGCCGTGGAAGCGTTTGCCCATGCCGACCGGCCAGGTGAAGGGGACTGCGGACATGCCCAGCACGCGCTCGATCTCGTCCATCAGTTCGAGCGGTTCGCGCACCTCGCGGTCCATCTTGTTCACGAAGGTCAGGATCGGCGTGCCGCGCGCGCGGCAGACGTCGAGCAGGCGCAGGGTCTGGGCTTCGACGCCGTTCGCGGCATCGATGACCATCAGCGCCGCGTCGACAGCGGTCAGCACGCGGAAAGTGTCTTCCGAGAAGTCCTGGTGGCCCGGGGTGTCGAGCAGGTTGATCACGCAGTCGCGGTACTCCATCTGCATCACCGACGAGGCGACCGAGATGCCGCGCTGCTTTTCGATCTCCATCCAGTCCGAGGTCGCGTGGCGGCTGGCCTTGCGCGCCTTGACCGAGCCGGCGATCTGGATCGCGCCCGCGAAGAGCAGCAGCTTTTCGGTCAGCGTCGTCTTGCCCGCGTCAGGGTGGGAGATGATTGCGAAGGTGCGGCGGCGCGCGATTTCGGGACCGGTGCTCATGTGCGCACCGGGAAGGATAGGAAGGAGGGCATCGTAAGTCCTGGCTGCCGTGCCGGGCGGCACGGAAAAAAGCGAAGCCGGCAATTTTCCGGCCTGCCGGCCCCGCTGTCCAGAGAAAGCTGAGCGGCCGATCTCACTGCGCGGCTTCGCGCGTGGCTCGCCTGGAAAGAGCGGGGCGGCTGCGGAAGGCGTGCAGCGCGAAGATCATCGCGATGGCCTGCAGCAGCGCGCAGAAGAAGAAAGGCGTGCCGATCCGCCAGTCGCCGCGGGGCAGATGCGAGACCGCACCCAGCAGGACCGTGCCGACGATGGGGCCCAGCACGGCCATCAGGCTGTTCAGCGAGCTGACCGCGCCCATCGTCCGGCCCTGGCTCTGCGCATCGGCGGCCTTCGAGATGATGCTCTGGATGCAGGCCGCGACCGAGTGTCCCAGAAAGTTCATCAGGATCACGACATACATCATCCAGCCCTGGCCGGCTAGCGCGAAGCAGAAATAGGCCAGGCAGCCCGAGATCATGCCCGCGGTCGCGAGCCGTGTGGCAGAAAAGCGGCGCAGCAGCGGGCCCAGCAGCAGGCCCTGGACCAGAACCGAGACGACCCCGCTGACGGCCAGCGACCAGCCGTTCTCGAGCGGCCCCCAGCCGAACTTGTAAGTCGTGTAGAGCACCCAGGTCGCGAACATCGTGAATTGTGCGAGGCTGCTGAAGGCGATCGCGATGATCAGCGTTTTCGCGTCCCCCAGGCTGGAGAGCTCGCGGAGCGCGTGCAGCGGGTTCAGCTGGGTGCCGTGGCTCTGGCGCTTCTCGGGCGGCAGCGATTCGGGGAGCACGAAGTAGCCGTAGGCGAGGTTGAGCAGCCCGAATGCGCCGGCGACGAAGAAGGGCAGCCTCAGATCGATCGCGCCGAGCAGCCCGCCGATGACCGGGCCGATGATGTAGCCGAGTCCGAACATCGCGCCGAGCAGACCGAAGCGCTTGGCCCGCTCCTCGGGCGGCGTGATGTCGGCGACGTAGGCGTTGGCGATCGCAAGGTTCGCGTTCATCAGGCCGCTGACCAGGCGAACCACGATCAGCATCCAGATCGCGGTGGCCAGCGCGGTCGCGAAGAAGGTCAGCGACAGACCGCAGAAGCCGAGCAACAGGATTGGGCGACGGCCGTGGGTGTCGGACAGGCGGCCCAGGATCGGCGAGCCGAAGAAGTTCGCGACCGCGAAGGCGAGGATCACCGCGCCGTACCAGAAGGTCTGGTCGGTCTGCGAGTGCGTGAAGCTGCCGACCAGCGCGGGCAGCACCGGGATGATCAGGCCGATCGACACCATGTCGATCAGCGCCGTGAGCATGATGAAAGGCATCGCGGCTTCGCGTCTCTTCGGAGAGGCGGAGTTTGTCATTTGTTTCGATTCCAGAAGGGGCGACGGAAAGGGGGGAAGGCGCGAAAAGGCTTCGCACCGCCGTGGCCGGCCGGCTGTGCCGCACCGGTCACGCAGCGTCGCAGGCCTCAGTCTTGCCCCTTGGGCGCGGGCGGTCAATCCGCGTCGGCGCCACTGTGGCGGATCGGAAACACGCAATGGGCGCCATTTCGAATGAAGAGGCCGCAGCGCAGGGCTAAGATCTGCTGGTGCTCAGTCCTCCCCCCCGCCTGCTGCCCCTGATCGCGATCCTGACGCTCGGCCATGTCGCCGTGTCCGGCGGTCGCGTCGTCGCGACGCTGTTCGCGCTTAAGAGCGGCGCGGGGGACGGTGCGGCGGGGCTGATCATCGGCCTCTACGCGATCCTGCCGGCGCTGTTCTCGCTCCAGTTCGGGCGCTGGATCGACCGCTTCGGCCCACGTCGGGTCAGCCTGCTGGGCATCGCGCTGATCCTGACCGGTATCCTCGCGCCGGTCGCCGTGCTGGCGCTGCCAACGATCTATCTGTCGGCGCTGCTGTGCGGTTGCGGTCTGACGCTGGTCACGGTCTCAGTCCAGTTCGCGGTTGGCAGTCTTCCCGTCGCGTCCGAGGCCGAACGGGTGGGCTTGTTCGGATGGATGTCGCTGGGATTCTCGACTTCGGCGGTGATCGGGCCCTCCGTCGCCGGCTCCGTGATCGATCTGGCGGGACCCCGCGCGGCCTTTGCGGTTCTGGCCCTGGCCTGCTGCTCGACCCTGGCTCTGGTGAGCCGCCTGCCCGCGGATCCCCGCTCGGTTCAGCCCGCCGCGTCGGGCAAGCTCGGGGCGGGCTGGCGGGGACTGCTCGGCGATGCCGGCCTGCGCCGGATCTACATCGTCACGGCGGCCAACGCGGTCGCCTGGGATGCCTTCACTTTTCTCGGCCCGGTGCTGGGCCATCATGCGAATCTCTCGGCGACCGCGATCGGCGCGATGATGTCCAGCTTTGCATTGGGGACTTTCCTGGTTCGCCTGGTGATCCCGGCGATTGCGCACCGGATCGCGCAGTGGGTCATGATCGGCGCTTCGCTGCTGCTGGTCGCCGCGGTCTATCTGATCCTGCCCTTCGTCAGTTGGACTCTGGCGCTCTTCGCGCTCGCCTTCGCGTTGGGCGCGGGCGTGGGCAGCGCTCAGCCGAATGTGCTGGCGCTGCTGCACCGCTACGCACCGGTGGGGCGGATCGGCGAGGCGATCGGATTGCGTTCGCTGTTCGGCAACCTGTCCGGCGCCGGCGTGCCGTGGATCTTCGGCCTCTCCGCGGCGAGCGCCGGCCTCCTGCCGGTCTGCTGGGCGATCGCAGCGACTTCGCTGCTTGGCGCCTGGTGGGCAAGACGGGGCTGATCAGCAGCCCTTTGCGTCCATTTTTGCCTTGAGCTGCTTGAGCATCGCGTCGCCGAGCGCCTGGGCTGCTCCGCCGTCTCCGCGGTGGCGGGCGACCGAGTTTTCGGTCTCCTGCTGGTACTCCCTGAGCGCCCGGCAGCCGGCGTATTCCAGGCCGCAGTAGTTGTCGCGGATCTGCGCGAGCGACATGTTTTTGCCGTCACGCTGGCAGGTCTCCCTGATCTTGTCCGCCTCGCTGTGCTTGAGTCCCGTATAGAGACCGCCGCGGACCCGCTCGTCTCCTCCGGATGACTTGCCAGCCGGGCGCAAAGCCTGGGCCGAGCCCGGCTGGGTGGGCTTGATGTCCAGGGTCTTCGTTTTCGGGGTGGCTGGAGCCTGGTCCCCGTAGTGGACCTTGCCCTTCTCGTCGGTCCATTTGTAGATCTCGGCGCGGGCGGGGAGGGCAAACAGGATCAACAGCGCGAGGCAGGCAGGGCTGGGGTTCATGGCTCATCGTAGGAATGAAGACGGGCGCAGATTACCGGATGTTTCCGGTTTCACCTTGCCTTGTTTTGCTGTTTTCGCGGCCGCATCGGTGTGGCCGGTATAATCGCGCCCGATGTCAGCCTCCACCGAATCCGCTTCCTCCCCCGCCCTTTCGACGCTGCGCCGCGTCTTCGGCTATCCGGCTTTCCGCGGCGAGCAGCAGGCGATCGTCGAGCACGTCAGCGAAGGCGGCGACGCGCTGGTGCTGATGCCGACCGGTGGCGGCAAGTCGCTGTGCTACCAGATTCCCAGCCTGATCCGCAGCGGCTGCGGCATCGTCGTCTCGCCTCTGATCGCGCTGATGCAGGACCAGGTCAGCGCATTGAAACTGTTGGGCGTGCGTGCCGCCTTCCTCAATTCGACGCTGCCGCCCGAACACGCTTCGGTGATCGAGCGCGAGCTGCTCGAAGGCGAGCTCGATCTGCTCTATGTCGCGCCCGAACGGCTGACGACGCCGCGCTTCCTGCAACTGCTCGCGCAGGCGAAGATCGCGCTGTTCGCGATCGACGAGGCGCACTGCGTGTCGCAGTGGGGGCACGACTTCCGCCCCGACTATATCCAGCTCTCGGTGCTGCACGAGCGCTTTCCCGGGATCCCGCGGATCGCGCTGACCGCGACGGCCGATCAGGCGACCCGCGGCGAGATCGTCGAGCGCCTGGCGCTGCAGCAGGCGAGGGTCTTCCTCGCGAGCTTCGACCGGCCCAACATCCGCTACACGGTCGTCGAGAAGGACAACCCGAGGCGGCAGCTGTTGCGCTTCATCCGCGCCAGCCACGACGGCGATTCGGGCATCGTCTACTGCCTGTCGCGCAAGAAGGTCGAAGAGACCGCGAAGTGGCTGCGCGAGCAGGGCCTCTCCGCCTTGCCCTACCACGCCGGCTTCGACGCGGCGACGCGCGAGGCGCACCAGACCAAGTTCATTCGCGGCGACGGCATCATCATGGTCGCGACGATCGCGTTCGGGATGGGCATCGACAAGCCCGACGTGCGCTTCGTTGCCCACCTGGATCTGCCCAAATCGCTCGAGGCCTATTACCAGGAGACGGGCCGGGCGGGGCGCGATGGCCTGCCCAGCAACGCGTGGATGGCCTACGGCCTGCAGGACATGGTGCTGCAGCGCGAGATGATCGAACAGTCCCAGGCGCCGGACGAGATCAAGCGGGTCGAGCGGCAGAAACTCGACGCGCTGCTCGGTTACTGCGAGGCGCCGAGCTGTCGCCGTCAGGTTCTGCTGCGTTATTTCGGCGAGGACTCGGAACCCTGCGGCAACTGCGACATGTGCTTGTCGCCGCCCGAGACCTGGGATGCGGCCGAGGCGGTGCAGAAGGCGCTGTCGACGATTTACCGCAGCGGTCAGCGCTACGGCGCCGGCCACATCATCGACATCCTGCGCGGACGTGAGACGCCCAAGGTCAAGGAGAGAGGGCACGAGAACCTGAGCACTTTCGGGCTGGGCAGCGCGATCGGCGATGCGCAGTGGAGTTCGCTGCTGCGCCAGTGCGTCGCGACCGGCCTGATCGGTGTCAATGAGCACGGCGGTCTGATCCTGCTCGAAGCCTGCCGGCCGGTGCTGCGCGGCGAACAGGGCTTGCAGCTGCGCCGGGTCCGCGATACCCATGCCGCGGCGCCCAGCGTGCGCCGCGAGATCGAGTTCGGTAGCGACGAGGAGCGGGCCCTGTGGGCTGCGCTGCGCCAGTGCCGGCGCCAGCTTGCCGAAGAGAACAACGTTCCGGCCTATATGATCTTCGGCGACGTGACCTTGAAGCAGATGCTCGATCTGCGCCCGCAGAGCCTCGAAGCGATGCTCGATCTGACCGGGGTCGGCGAGCGCAAACTCGCGCTCTATGGCACCGACTTTCTCGCGGTGCTGCAGCAGCGCTGATTTGCACGCCCCCTCTCCCTCAGTCCCTCTCCCTCCGGGGGAGAGGGAAGAGTGGTTTTCCCGCTTTGAGCTCAAAGAATTTTCCCTCCCCCGCTCGCGGGGGAGGGGCTGGGGAGAGGGCGGGTTAGCCCTTGCGCCAGCCGCGGGCGAGGAAGAGTTCGAGGTATTCGTCGGGGACGAAGAGCCTGTCCTCCGGATGCTCGATTTCGAAATAGCGCTGAGGCGGGATCAGTCGGTCGTCGGCTTTCGCGAGGTCGATGACCCAGCGCTCGGGGGCGCGGCGCTGCGCGAGGTAGCGCAGCTCGAAGGGCTGGAGGAGCAGCGGATCCTCGGGGTCGAAGACGCCGACTCCGGCCTCGCGATTGGACTTGTACCATTCCCGCGCCTGCGCGAGCTTCTCGTCGGTCGAGGCGATGTGCGCAGCGCTGCCCGGTGCCGGCACGGCCGAGCGCAGCCTTGCCTCGTAGCGGAAGGGGGCGACGTTGGGCCAGATGAAGTAAGGCATCGCGAGGCCCTTGATCATCATCCTGTGGTTGTAGGTCGGCGGGCGCCAGTCTCCGGTGTCCTCGACGCTGATCCAGCCGAGCATGCGGCCGTAGGCGTCGAGCGGCTCGCGCTCGAAGAGCACCCTGAGGTGCAGGTCTTCGGGAGCCTTGCCGGTCGCAGCCAGATCGGTGGCGATCTCCGCTTCGAGGCCGCGTGCGGCGGTTTCGGCGTGGCGGTAGTGGTTGGCCGCGCTCGCACGCCCGAGGCGAGGCGCGAGGTAGTCGCGCAGCGCGCCATCGAGCGAGATCGGTGGCAGGTTCGACGCGAACGGATCTTCGAGGAAGGTCTGCCAGGTCGGATCGTCGGTGCGCACGAAGTGCGGGCTGTCGGGCAGCGGCAGACTCAGCTCGGGCGTATCGACGCCGAGCAGGCTCAGAGCGATCCGGCCTTCGATCCGCGCGACGATCGTGTCGCCGGCCGCGACGCGCAGCAGGCCGGTGTGCCCGTTGGCGCGTCCCAGGCCCAGATGGCCGATGATCCGGCCTTCGTCCTGTTCGAAAGTCCTGTCCATCCCGCCTCCCGTATCCGGAGTCCGCGCGCTCGCGCGGCTGGAGGGCAGTGTTGCAGCGCGCCCGGGCTTTGGCAACGCCGTATTGGTGGGATCGAGGAAAAAATCGAGGGCGGAGGGCGGAGAGGATCGTGTCCTCCCGCTGGGGCGGAGATGGGGCGGGGGATGCCCGGTCGTCTCCGGCGATCCGTCCGGCTTTCGGTTGCGGATCGCAGGCATTAGACTCCGCTGCGGACCAGCACGCTTGCCTGAGTGCGGCCCGAGCTTTCGAAATGGCGCCGATGCAACTGAGCGATCATCCCGTCCCCGCTTCGCTGAAACCCTGGATCGAGCGTCTGAGCTGGATCCGCTTCGGCGTGGACGAAGGCATGCCGGTCTTCGCCGGCGCGCGCGTGCACCTGGGCTTTCCGGTCGAAGGAGAGTTCGGCTTCAGCGGTCTCGACGGTGGCGGAGTGTTCTGCGAGCCGGCCTGCTGGGGCGCGATGCGCGAGACGGGCCGGGTCTGGGCGCGCGGCGGTGGGGCCAGCGCCTGGCTGGTCAAGCTGGCCGGCGGCGTTGCGCCGGCCGTGCTGGGTGTGCCGGCCGAGGCGCTCGCCGGTCGGGTGCTGCCGCTGCGCGCACTGTGGCCACAACTCGCCGCGCCGCCCGCCGACGAGGCGGCCCAGCGCGACTGGATCCTGGAGCAGATTCGGCATGCGCTGGCGCGAACCGGAGAGCGCCTGGTCTGGACGCCCGAGCAGAGCCTCGTCGTGATGCGCACGCTCGATCGGTTGCCGGTCGCGCAGGCGGCCGATGCGCTGGGCCTGAGCCGGGCGACGCTGGAGCGGCGGGTCGGCGCCTGCTTCGGGCTGCCGCCCAAGGTGTTGGCCCGCATCCAGCGCTTCTACCGCAGCCTGGAAGCGATACGCGTGAGCTCGGATGCCGAGCTCGCGGCCGAAGCCGGCTTCTTCGACCAGTCTCACCTGATCGCCGAATTCCGCCGCTTCACGGGCATGACTCCGGTTGGGCTCAGGCGCGAGGCGTCGCGCGCCGCCGAGCCCTTCCGGCTTTACGATGCCTGCTCGCCGGACGACCACGGCGGCTGATGTGCGCAGCGCTTGGCCCAGTCGGTCAGCGCGTTGCGGACCCTGGCCCAGCGCGACAGACTGCCCGAGATATCGAGAACTCCGCCGGACAGGCGCTCGCGCCAGATCGCGATCCGGGCTCCGTCAGGCGCGACGAGCTCCGCCTCGACGCTGATCGCGCCAGTGTCGAGCGGGACGAAGAGCAGCAGCGCGCTGGCGACGTTCAGCACCGGCGAGACCGGGCGCGGATCGGACAGGGTCACGTTCAGCGTCGGTGCAGCGGTGCTGGCCGGGGCGCTCGCCAGTTCCTGCTTCAGGCTGTCCGCGAGGCTTTGCCGCAGCGTTTCGAGTTCGGCCGCATCCTCGCTCTTGTCGGCGGCCTGGAAGCGAACCTTGCCGAGGCGTGGCGCGACGAAGGCGCGCGGCGGCGTGGCCGGGCGGATGCGGACGTCCTCAGAGGCGCTCTGACGGAGCACCTGCCAGTCGGCGCTGGCGGCGCCGGGGTTTGCGGGGGTGAGCGTGGAGCAGGCGGCAAGCAGCGCGATCGCGAGCAGCGCGGGAAGGCGCAGGGCATGTTTCATCGGTCTTCCTTCAGACGAGGTGGGTAAAAGCGGCGGGGGGCAGGCGGGGACTGGGCGTCGCGTCCGGATAGCGACGGCTTCCCAACCTGGCCAGGATCTGGATGCGGCCCAGGCCCAGATGGGCTTCGAGTTCGCGGCGCGCGTCGGGGAACTCCAGCGCCTGGGACATCGGATGCAGCGCGAGCGAGGCGGGGACGGCTCTGAGCCAGAAGCGCATCAGCGCTTCTCCGGCCCTGAGCCAGTCGCGCCGGCTGTCCGCGTCGCGGGTGACGACGAGCCAGCCTTCGCCCTGGTGGATCTGTTGTCCGACCTGGTCGAGGCCGCGCACCCGGAAAGAGCGGGTCAGCACGTCTTCGCGCGACCACAGCGCGCCGACCCACTGGCGGACCAGCCAGGGCAGCTCCAGCGTCTCAGGGGTCAGGCCGGTCGGATTCGCGACGGCATCCTCGTGCCGCCAGCGTATCCAGTCGGCGAGCTCCTCCCAGACCGGGTCGAGTTCGACCTGTCGGGCATTCGCTTTGAGCGTCGCGCTGGCGATCTCGCCGCCCGCGGCGCTGGCCATAGGGATGTAGTGCAAATTGGGGATGCCTTCGCTCAGGGTCGGCCATTCCCGGGTCAGCCCCGGACGGGGTGCGAAGTCCTGCCTCAAGGTGCGGCGGCGCAGCAGCGCGGCGTCCGCGGCGCGGGGGCCGGGTGCAAAGCTCAGCGCGACCCGTCCCGCCGCCTCCTCGCAGGGGGCGAGGGCGAGGCCGCGGGCCGCGGCCGCGGCGCCCAGCGCGGCACAGAGCGTGCCCAGGCTCAGCCACAGCTCGCGTCCTTCGGGATCGATGGCGGAAAGCCTGCGGCCCGCATCGGGTTCCAGAGTCCAGCGTCGGGCCTCATGGATCGCGATCTTCCAGGGCTGGGTGTTGTGGCTCGATGGCGCACGGGCGGCGGCAGCGAGCAGGGCCTGGGCCTCGGCAGGCAAGGCTTGCCCGGCGGCGAGCACGCGGCCGGGGATCACGGTGCTGCCGGCGAGGATGAGCCCGGCATTGAGAAAAGCGCGGCGGTTCATTTCGGCTCCGCATGAGGGGATGCCTCATTGAGCCAGAGTCGCCGAGCCGGCTATAGGAAAAAAACGTCAGCGGCCTGGGCCGCTTCGGCTGGGCGGGGCGTGCCGCCCATGCGATAATCCAGGGCTGCCCGCCCGGGTGGTGAAACTGGTAGACACAAGGGACTTAAAATCCCTCGGCGCAAGCTGTACGGGTTCGATTCCCGTCCCGGGCACCACGTCGAAATTCAGAGCCGTTCCGAGTCGAAATTCCTTTCTGCAGCAAGCCCTTCCTGCGCATAGACCACTTCTGAGTGGCGGGAGCTTGCGACGCGCAGAGTTCGCGATCTCTAGCAATGTATAACGATGTATATCGACTTTCGGATATACATCGCTAGAGATGGTCCGGGACCCCGGCAGCCTGCGCGCCGTTCCCTGTCAGCAGATAGTGGCCTCAACTGCATGTCATCCAACCCGCAAGGGGGGGGCAGGAGTTCCGCTGGCGCACCGCCCCAGTCATCGAGCATAATTGGCCGCAGCTCACCTGCCCAAGCCGCAGTCCGCTCTGGCGCGCGAGGATCAGGCTTGTCAGCCCCGATTCATTCACAGACGGATCAGCCATGCTCAAGCGCCTCCTCTCCGCCCTGACCGGAATAAAAGAATCGCCCGCCCCTGCAGCCCAAACACCTGTGCCGGCCAAGCCCGCGAGCCCGGCCCAGGAAGAGCTGATCACCGTCTATGACGGCTACGGCCGCGAGCTGCAGATCACGCGCAGTGACTGGCGCGAGAAGATGCTGCAGCCCAACCTGCAGCTGAAGTGGGACAAGCCGGACGAGCTCTATACCGTGATCGTCTCGGCTCTGAACGATGGCTTTGCGACCGACCTGCTGCCGGCGGCCGAGCGCCTGCTCGCGATCGATCCGATTCCTGAGCGCAGCCACACGATTCACGGCATCGTGCTGATGAAGAACGGCAAGCTCGATGCGGCAGAAGCCACGCTGCGCGAGGGTATGCGCAAGGTGGGTGAGACCGGCACGCTGCTGACCAACCTTGCCAAGCTTCATGCCGAACGCGGCGACGAGGCGCGCTCGCACGAGATTCTCTGGCAGGCCGTGCAGGCGGACCCGAATCAGGACAACGGCCTCCTCTGGTGGGCGGCCATCCAGCAGGAGCGGGACGGCGAAGCCGGCTATCTGCAGGCCCTGCGCACCGCCGCCGCTCTGCCCGGCAGCTGGCGCGCGCAGCTGTGGCTGGCGCGATTCCATCTGGAGCACGGCGAGGCCGATCTGGCGCGGGCGCTCTATGCCGAGGTGCTGGCAGGCGGCCAGTACGACAGCAGTGCGCTGATGATGATTTCGGGCGACCTCGGCAACAACGGCCAGGTTTCTCTGATCCTCGAACTGGTCGGCCCGGCCTTCGACGAGAAGAAGCACGACCCGATGGCGGGCCTTAACCTGCTGCGCGCCTGCCAGCATTTGGGCAAGGTGGATGAAGGCGAAGCCATGCTCGGCCGCCTGTATGCCCTGGGCTTCGCACCGATCAAGCAGCATCTCGACCAGTTCGCGCAGGCCTTCCAGGAGATGCGCAAGCAGGCGGCGCAGGGCACGCCCATCGATCCGGACGCACTGAAGGTGACCACCTTGGCGATCACTCAGCCGATCTGGCATTACGGTCTGCGCAATGCGGACTGGCTGTTTGCGCAGAAGCCGGAGGGGGCGCCCGAAGTGGGATTCTTCGCGCTCTCGAAGATGCCGGATGGTTCTGCACGCGCAGAGTCCCAGCGCGAAGACGATCTGGGGCGTTACACCCGTGCCATCCCGCTGTATCTGGCGGAAGCGGCGCATTATTGGAGCGACTACGCGGCTTCGACCTACATCTTCGTCGTGGAAGGAGGGGGCCCGGTCGTCACCAGCGGCGAGACCGACGGCAGCGACCTCTTCGACATCGTGCCGCCCACCATGAAGGTTTTCGTGACCGGAGAGCTGGGCTGCAGCGGCGAAGGCGAATCCGCTATCTGGCAGATCTCGCTGAGCCTGTGGAACTGCGCGACACGCCGCCGCCAGGCAACGGAAAGCGGCCACGCCACAACCGCCGAATTGAGCGCTCTGGTGCTGGAGCTGGAACAACGCCTGCTGGCCCGCATCGGGCTGAAGCGCGAGCAGCCGCTGGACGACTTCTATCGGCATCCGACTGCGGAAGTGCTGACGCCCTATCTGACGGAGCTCGGCCAGGCCTTCATGCTCACGCTCCTTGCCAACAAACACATGCCGAAATCCGTGCTCTGGGGCGAGCGGGCCATGCTCGACTGGCCCCTCAACATGGCCCTGCACTGGCCAAGCGTCGACGTGCCTAAGCTGATGTATCTCTCCGGCTTGGGCAAGGCCTTCGATTACGGCTCAGACGTGCTGCCCGAATACAGGGAGCGCAGCCTGCTGCTGCTCAGGGATGCGCAGCAAGCCAACAGCCCGGCCGCCAAGCTGGCCCCGCTGATATGGAAAATCTTCGCCATGACGGATGAGCTCGACGCCCACCGGAAAGCTCTGCCCGCAGACAGCTCCCCGAGCTATCGCGCCTGGCTTGAGCGCATCATCGATGTCGCCTCATGAGCGAGCGGCCGGGTCGAGCGCCCTATATCCGCTGCCGGGGGCCCGGCGTTGGGACGCTCCTGCCCGTTTCATGCCGAAAAACGTTTCCGATAACATAGATAGAGATCATGTCCATGTCTTGTTTTGCGCTGATCTGGATGCTCGCATCGGGGGGCGCCACCCTGCTTGCGGGAACGCCCTTCCTGAAGGCGTTGCAGTCTGAGGCACCGCATATCTATTCGGCTATTGCTTCCCCGCCCATCAATGCTTATGCGTGGCGTCGCTGGTTCTTTCCACCGTTTTCCGGGATCGTTCTTTCCCTGTCGTATTGGTCAGAGCTCAAAGACTGTCCGGGTTCGCTGGGCTGGGCCAATTGTCTCTTTGTGACGCTTTGGTCGCAAATTCTCGCCGCTGGGGTTCTTGCTATTTCACTGACATAGCCGTCGCTGAAAGGCGCACGGGGGTATGTCTTGAATTGCATCAAGTTCATGGAATGCAAGACATTGATCCCAAAGATCCTTCGGTCGGTGGGGGCAGGGGAGTTATGCGACAGTGGTCGGAGTTATACAGCAAAATTGCTGTCCAAATAGATAGTTATGCACAAAGGACTTTCTGTGAGTGACCCATCTAACGATCTCGAACGAAAACTCATGCTCGCCGCGGACGATCCCGCGAGCCGTCCTGAATTTTACGAAGCGCTAATGGGATCGGACGTATTTGTGATTGGTCACGCCGATTCTGAAGGCGAAGGAGTGTCTACCATTCCCGGCGGCGCTAAGCTATCCATCGTGAATTGGGAAAAGAAAGATGGGACCCCAGTCATTCCATTTTTCACGAGCCTTGAAACGCTGCAACGGGCGCTAACGGAAGAGGCACGCTATGTGGCTCTTCCAGCTCGGAGCCTTTTCGAAGTCACTCTTGGGTCGTTCTTGGTGCTAAATCCTGCCTCTCCATATGGAAAGGAATTCTTTCCCAATGAGATTAAGGCATTGTTGGACACCGGAATGAACCATGTTCCTCAATCTAGAGTGGTTCAACGAGAGACCAACGTGCTGCTGGGGCAGCCTGCGAACTACCCATCTGAGATGGTCTCTGCATTAACGGCACTTCTGGCAAAGCACTCGGTAGTTAAGGCGGCATACCTTTGCTTGATGCACGATTCGTCCGCTAGCGAGAAGCCAACTTTGGTTGTGGGCTTCGAAGGTGAAGGTGATCTTAGCAAGGCGATGCAGGCGGCTGGATCTGTGGCTGCCGACACCGCGCCCAAAGGCGAACCGGTCGATTTCACTGTTCTTAAAAGAGGTGAGGCCGGACTCAGCGATTACATGTTCAAGTCGGTCAAACCATTTTATGAGCGCACTTGGGGTGCCAAGCTACGGTCGATTTTCCGTGCGGGCAGTGCATAACAACTCCGTCGAGAGGGACAGCCCACAAGCTGCGTTTGTGGGGGGGGCTTCTCGGCTTCGCCGCTACGGCGGTCCATCACATCCAGCGTTAGTGCGCAAACGATGAGCAGCATTCTCGATCTCGGGAAAGAGCACCTTTACGAAGCTCAGCAAGGAAATCCAGAAGAGCTAAAGGCTCTCTTCCGTGCTCGTGTCTTGGGTTGGGGGAAGACCTATGCCCACGAGGAAGAAATGACCGTTGGTCTTTTTGGCGATCTTGAGCAAAAAATCGAACCTTATGTGGCTTTTTATTTGCTATCTGAAGTTGTTGAGTTGGCGACGTCAGAAGAAGATTTTGATGGGTTTAGCTGTGCCCTAGATCTTGTCTCTTCACTCGTTGCTGCGAGCGAAACGACGGAGATTCCCGGAGTGCTTCAGGAAAAGTTTTCTGCGCTGGAAAGCAAGGCAAAGCGTTTTGGTGGTGAGCCAGTTTATTCAATCGCCGTAATTCGAGCGCACTACCGAAATGTGCTCTAGCCCCTGACCCCCCCTGGGGGCAGATACCGTCTTGAAAATCAAGTTTCGGTAGGCGGATATCAGCCCTGAACTGTTGGCCGGAACGCTGGATTTCGCAGATCAGGAGCACCCGCTTTCTCATCGCCACCCCGATCAGCGCCCTGGGCGCCTACACCTACAACCCGCGCTTCCCCGGGCAGGTCTATGATCGCGAATCGAATCTGTTCCAGAACTGGAACCGCGACTACGACCCCGTGGTGGGGCGGTATGTGCAGAGCGACCCCATTGGGCTGGAGGGCGGGATTAGCACCTATGCATATGTGGATGGGAGTCCCGTTGTTGAATTCGACGAATCTGGGCTTGCAGGGAAAATCCCAAGGAATTTTGGTAGAGGAGTCATGCCTCCAGAAATGCCTCCCGTCCTGTCTAAAGATCCTGGAGTGGAAAGCATGAAAGAAGCCTTGAAGGGGATGATTAAATGCTTGTCGCCCATAAAAAATTGCGAGGCGGAGTCTGGTATTAGCAACGCATTCGTCTGCTTGAAAGTTGAGTGTACGAAACCATGCAAAACTACTCATACAAACTTTCTTCCAAGAAATCCAACCGTGTTGGAAGTTAAAACTAGTTGGCCTGGTTGTACGTGCACGAAGTTTGGTGTGAATCAAAATGATATTGGTCGTCTCCCGGGGTTCTAGCTTATAAAGCTCGTTACAAGACAGGTGTAATAAATGAAAAGACTAATACTAATTATGGGTTGGTTGATTTCGTTAGTTGTCGTTGCTTGTGTGTCGCATGATTATACGCAAAAGAAAACAATGGCTGCGGTGAAGATTGAACTTGCGGACATTCAGGCAATGCTTTGGTTTAATCATCTCAATGAATACCGGGAAATTGAAGACCGTTTGGTTGGAGGGTGTGCGTCGGCGGCGCTCGAAAAAGTTAGAGTAGATATTGATCAGGAGATGAAATTGTTGGCTGGTTTTCGTTATGAGTATCCTGGGTCATTGATGAATAAATTCATCTCGGAGCGAGATCCCAAACTCCTTGCTCAGCTTGATGGCTTGAAAAGTGAACGGCGTGCTCCTCGGGTCGAGACAAAATGCATAAAGTGAGTCGGGTAGGTGCCGTCATGGACGTCGACTGATATTTGCACAATTGGCTGACGAGAACTCATGAGTTCTGAAAGGCAATGGGGTCAGGAAAGGCAGGAAAGGCAATGCGGTCGGTCTTGCGGGTCTGTCAAACGAACTGTGTAAATTCCCAATCACAGCGCATTTAGCGGCACGCGCTCTTCGCCGAACATTACCTGGAAGCTCTGCAGAGCGGGCTTCCAGTGGTGGATTGCCTTCCAGCCTTTCGAGGCTTCCCGGATCGCCAGGAACAGCGATTTGAGCGCCGAGTCGTCGTTCGGGAAGATCCGTCGGTTGCGCGTGAGCTTGCGCATGACCATGTTCAGAGATTCGATCGCATTGGTCGTATAGATCACCTTGCGGATCTGCGGCAGGAACTGGAAGAACGGAATGACATTGTCCCAATTGCCCCGCCACAATCGCACGACCGCCCGATATTTCTCGCCCCATTCGGTCTCGAACGCATCGAGTTCGGCAGAGGCCTCCTCGGCGCTCGCCGACTGGTAAATGCGCTTGAGCGCGGCCACCACCGCCTTGCTGTCGCGCGTTGCGACATAGCGCAGACTGGCGCGCACCAGATGCACGATGCACAGCTGCGTGAGCGTATTCGGAAACACCGCATTAACCGCTTCCGGCAAGCCTTTGAGCCCATCCATGCTGGCGATGTAGATGTCCTGCACACCGCGATGGCGCAGCTCGGTGAGCACCGACAGCCAGAACTTGGCCCCTTCGTTCTCGTTGAGCCACAGTCCCAGCACTTCCTTCTCGCCGCGCAGATTCACCCCGAGCACCACATGCGCGGCTTTGTTGATGACCTGCTTGTTCTGCTGAACTTTCACGACGATTCCGTCGAGCCAGACGATCGGATAGATCGCTTCGAGCGGTCGGTTCTGCCAGGCGCGCGCTTCGTCGAGCACCGCGTCGGTCACCTGCGCGATCAGCGCGTGCGAGATCGTCACGCCATACAGATCGACCAACGCGGATTCGATGTCCCGCGTGGTCATCCCCTTGGCGTACAGCGTCAGGATCTTCTCTTCCATCCCCGCCAGGCGCACCTGACGCTTCTTGACCAGCTGCGGCTCGAAGCTGCCCGAGCGATCGCGCGGCGTCTCGATCTGCAAGTCGCCCACTTCGCTCTGCACCGTCTTGCGGCTCTTGCCATTGCGCCGGTTGTTTCCCGCATCCTCGGGCGCCGACTCGTTCTGCGCGTAGCCCAGATGCGTTTGCATCTCCGCTTCCAGCGAGCGGTTGATCATGTGCTGCAGCATCTGCGAGTACAGCGACGCCATCTCCTTCGGATCCCGGCACTCGCCCACCAACGCGTCCAACTGCTCCGGTGTCAGCTTCATGTAACGCCTCCTTGCCCTGTCTGGGCTCTATCGTCTCAGAGGTCAGTTACACAGTTCAATTTACAGACTCGGTCTTGCATTCGAGCATTTCTGGTCGGAGTTGGCCCTGTTGACAGCAGCCGGAGCGAATGCCGGCTCTTCGTGACCCGGGCGCCTCCTTCGGCACGATGCGTGTATCACGAAACCCCGCCGGAGTTCTGTGATCCCTTTGGGGGAGATCTTGAATTGCATCAAGGTGATCAAATATCACCTCGACGCGGTGAGGATGATCGTTCGAGCTGGCGACCACATGATCCGTTGGCGCTGGGACCAGAGCGATCCGTTTGGCGTGACGCCGCCGATCGAGAACCCCAGCGCCCTGGGCGCCTACACCTACAACCCGCGCTTCCCCGGTCAGGTCTATGATCGCGAATCGAACCTGTTCCAGAACTGGAACCGCGACTACGATCCGGTGGTGGGGCGGTATGTGCAGAGCGACCCGATTGGGCTGGGAGGCGGGGTTAATACCTATGGGTATGTAGGGGGAAACCCGCTGAACTATGTTGATGCAATGGGGCTAGACCGCGAGGTAATCTTCTGGAACCCATTGCCACATCCGGCCTCCGTCATGGGCCATGTCTCCTCACGTCAAGGTGATGGTTCAAATAACTCCTACGGAGAGAGCGGGTGGGACCGAACCTACCCCTCCGCTGATGCCTATATAAATCGGCAAACCGACGGTCTTGGTCGGGGAGGGATTGGTGCTGTTATTGCCTTGAATCATGAGCAAGATACTATTTTCGATCGCTGTATGGCTGCAGAGAAGAAAAATTCCGGGTCATACAATGCAATGACAAACAACTGTACGTCGGCTGCGCAAGCATGCTTGATGGAGGCGAGGGTGAAAATCAATCCATCCATTTTGCCTAGCTCTTTCAGAGATGAACTATTCAAGAGCGGTTCCGTTAGGACTGTTAATTGGTACAGGCCGTCAAAATGAAGTGTGCTAATGTCTTTCTTGTGTTTTTGGCCGCCTTGTGCGTGTTGGGCTTGTTCTCTGCAACCGGATATCGAATCGAGATTCGTTCCGACGCAAAGATATATTCTTCAAATGCGAACGCTCCATTCGAGGACCGGGCGCTTTCAGCAACTATGGCGCAAGGAGGTGTGGTTTCTGTGTTTGGATGCTTCGACGACCAAACCGATGTCTATTTTTTGGTCGAACTTCCTTCTGGCGGAACTGGGTATCTATACGATCTGAAATATCGGGCGGTGAAGAGTTGGACTCTTACTACTTCGAAGGTTCGCAATTTTGTTCGTCACCCTATTGCGAGTTTGCAGTGCCTAATAATGGTTCCTGAGTTTGCTCGCTAAACGGAATGGTCAGCCAGCAGGGCAACAATTCCACATGGATCAAGCTCGGGACGTGGAACTTTGCGGCGGGGACGGCGAGCATATCGCTCGCGCCGAGCACGACCGGTTACGTGATTGCCGATGCGGTGCGCATGGTGCCCGCAAATGCGGCGGTCGCCACGATGTCCTACGCCTATGCGGATCACCTCAATGCGGTGAGGATGATCGTACGAGCCAGCGACCAGGTGATCCGTTGGCGCTGGGATCTGAGCGATCCGTTTGGCGTGACGCCGCCGATCGAGAACCCCAGCGCTCTGGGCGCCTACACCTACAACCCGCGCTTCCCCGGGCAGGTCTATGATCGCGAATCGAACCTGTTCCAGAACTGGAACCGCGACTACGATCCGGTGGTGGGGCGGTATGTGCAGAGCGATCCGATAGGGCTGGAGGGGGGCATTAACCTGTATGCCTACGCGGACGGGTCGCCTACGACGAAAACAGACCCAACTGGCTTCTCACCGAGTGGTTCTGGTAGCGGTTCAGGAAGTGGTGGGTCTCAAGGGCAGCAGTGTGATGGCGAGGACTGCAAGCAGACCTTGCTTGACTGCATGGCGCAGTGCATTCGTGCATACGACCCCCTCAATGACGAGTCCAAGATTGGGCTGACTGCCATTGGCGGCACATTCCCGAAATCGTGGGTTGGGTTACCGCGCGGGTTGCGCGGCGCAAGCCCCATGACCACCGTTCCGAGTGCTACAGCCCACGCGCTGGGTGGCGGTGGTGCCGGAACTTTGGGTGGTGCCGCACGCGGACTTGGTCGCCTTGCTTCTCCCGTATGGATTGGATATGGCGTCTACTTGTTCGGCATGGAGGGCTATTGCGCTGCTTCGTGTGCCAACAACAAGTGCGCGCACTGAGAGGTGGTCATGAGCATGTGGATTGCTGTGGTTGGTGCCGCTGCTTTAGTTGCCGTCGGCTTTGTGATCAGATCGAAAAAGGCGAGGCAATCTCTGTCGGCATTGGAGACGCGCGAAGCGCTCAGTGATGACGAGATATATCGACGTTTCTATGCGGCCAGTGGCCTCAGCAAGGCGGCGGTGATTGATGTTTGGCATGAGATTGCCTGCGTTCTGCGCGTGCCTGCTGAGCGCCTACAGCCCACCGACAGATTTGGCAAAGACATTGGTGTTCACTGGGTTACGAGCGAAGAACTGGATGCCCTCGGAGTTGTGGCGCAAGAGCGGGCGAAGCGCCAAGGCTTGACAGTTGATTTGGCTTTGATTGAGACCGTGGATGACTATGTGAAGCGCCTTGCTCCTAGAAGTTGAAAACCCAGCAGCTACCCGCTTTGCGGGTGGCTGCTGAAGAGAGAAGAGAAACCAGGGGGGCAGATGCCGTCTTGGACGTCAAGCGCCGGATGGCCAAAGTCGGCCCTGAATGGCTCTCCGGAGAGCACGATGCCGTAGATCAGGCGCACCAGTTTTCTCATCGCCACCCCGGTCATCGCCCTGGGCGCCTACACCTACAACCCGCGCTTCCCCGGCCAGGTCTATGATCGCGAATCGAACCTGTTCCAGAACTGGAACCGCGACTACGACCCCGTGGTGGGGCGGTATGTGCAGAGCGACCCGATAGGGTTAGGAGGAGGGGTCAATACCTATGGGTATGTCGGGGGGAGCCCAATTTCGTATTACGACCCGTATGGTCTATGGGCGTGGGGCGACCCGATTCCGCAAGGCGTAGTCGATTTCTCGGCAGGCTTTGGCGATACGTTGTCGTTTGGTTTGACCAACTGGGCACGCAACCAGATGGGCACCAACGGGGCAGTGAACAAGTGCTCGGGTTACTACACCGCTGGTGAGGTGGCGGGCGTCGCCGTCGATACGGTCATAGGTGGCGCGGCGGGTTGGGAGGCAGCAGGAGCCAAGGGAGCCGGCAAGGAGTTCTCGCACTGGATTCCGAACCGCATGGGTGGTCCGCGTTCGAAGTGGAACGGCAATTACGTTTCAACGGCTGAGCATGCTTTGTCTGACCCGTACCGCTACCGATTCATTCCCAGGACTTGGAAGGCTGAAAACCCAATGCCGAACATGGCTCAGCAGCAATGGGATCGCATTCCAAATTTATACAAGGGTGCCGCTGCCGGTGGTGCATACGGGGCTGCGGGCGCTGCTATGAGCAGTGATTGCAGATGTCAGTTATGAAATCCTTTATCGCCAGGTTGTTCGGCGCAGGCGCGAGACTGTCTGCGCTCGAAAAGATTATTCTTGATTGCGTGGAGAATCATTTGGATGCTCGTTTGCGCCAGTCATGGAATAGGCAGATTCAGGCAATTAACAAAATCCAGCGTTTGCCGGAGGGCGTTGAAGCCAACTTCTACAGAATGAAGAGTGGTCGTTCCAGCTTTGACGAAGACTTGGCATTCCCGAACAAGACGACAGAACTGCTGGTTGCCAAGGTGCAAGTTGAACTCTCTGGTATGGGGAGGTTGAATGCGAAGGTCTGGTGCGTTAAGGGATTCGTGTTCTCAATCGAGTACGGTGGCAGCGTGAGCTACTTCGAGGAGGCCACAGGCATGGACCCTCTGCCGGAGTTCAGGCTTACATGCGAGCTGATGGCTGACTTGGCGGCATGATTCCGATGGGAGGTTTGCCGACAACGTTCCCCCGAGGCTTCCGATTTGAAATCAAGCAGGTCAACGTGACCTGCCCCCCCTTCTGGCCATGCCAGAGCCCAAAGGTGGTAGGTGATGAGAAAATATTGGCGTGACAGCCTAAGCGACCCAACTCTCATCAAGGGATTGGTTACGGTAGTAATCGGTGACCTCGTGTGGGCAGTGTCGGTCGGACACCGGGAGACCTACTTCATAGCCCTGCTTGCGCAGTACATGACTCCGCTGTTTGCAGCAGCCGTGGCTACCTACTTCGATGCTCGTCGGCCAATTTTCAAAGGGATTGCATTGGGTGGCGCTGCGGCACTTGGGGCTGGCGTGGTAAGTCTCGCCTTTGAAGCGCTGGGGCGTGACGTTGATTTTCATGGGTTAGGGGGGGCGCTACTGGTGGCCACTCTTTCATTGCCAGTCTGCCTGTTGGCTTCTGCAATTGGGGGCGTCGCGGGGTGTGCCCTGAGCCACGCGTTGAAACGAAGCGACTAACCGGACGCACAACATTTATGCCTATGTGGGGGGCGATTTCTAGGAGCCGCCACTGTCAGATACCGTCTTGAAAATCAAGTTTCGGCAGGCAGAAATCAGCCCTGAACGGTTGGCCGGAACGCAGGATCCCGTAGATCAGGAGCACCCGCTTTCTCATCGCTGCGCCGACCACGGCTTGGACTCATGGCTGGAAGCGAGCAGCCGTTCGCCAACGGTGTTCAGATGCGGTGAGGATGATCGTTCGGGCCGGTGACCACATGATCCGTTGGCGCTGGGATCAGAGCGATCCGTTTGGCGTGACGCCGCCGATCGAGAACCCCAGCGCCCTGGGCGCCTACACCTACAACCCGCGCTTCCCCGGTCAGGTCTATGATCGCGAATCGAATCTGTTCCAGAACTGGAACCGCGATTATGATCCCGTGGTGGGGCGGTATGTGCAGAGCGATCCCATTGGGCTGCAGGGCGGGGTAAATACCTACAGCTATGTCGGGGGAAACCCGATAATGCTGTTTGATGCTCTAGGATTGGAGCCGGAAAGGGGCCAGGGATTCTCGACGCATTACGGGAATTGGTGTGGAAGGAACTGGAGTGGAGGCCAATCAGGACCAAACATTCCGTCAAAACCGGCTGGACCGGTGGATGGTTTGGATGCCTGCTGCATGGCGCATGACTATTGCTATGCAAAGCTGGAAGGTAAGTCTTGTCCCCCTTTCTAAGAGGGATAAAAAGGAAGCCTTTAATCAATGTGACGCAGCTGTCGCCCAGTGTTCGAGAGCGTTGTCCAATAGCGGAGTGGGTTGGTCGCTGCTACCACAAAATGCGACTGACGCGCATTTCTATAAACAGAAATTGCAAAAAGTCTTCAGATGGGCGATAGGAAAAATGGCTAAGCCTCATCCGGCGTTTATTTTTTCTTTGTCAATTGTGCATGCGCTTGGTGTGTTCATTGTTTGGTTGGTTGACCTAAAAAAAGATATCGCTCTTATTCCAACTCCGATATGGGTCGTGATGGCGTGGGCATGGTTGGCATGGCCAATAATATTTGTTGTGACTAAGAAATATTGGGCGGCGGCTGCGTCGTGTCTCGTTGGTGCAGTTCTTATTTTTCCAACGGCAACGACAGTTTGGTTTGCTACCTCCGTCTATCTCTTTGGATTCGCTCCGTGACACAGAGTTGTAAAGGGTCATGCTTGAGAATACAACTACTTCCGCGACTATGATCCGAACACGGAAACCCCTCGGGTCAGATACCGTCCTGAGAATCAAGTTTTTGTGAGCAAAAATCGGCCCTGAATGGCTCTCTGGAACGCACGATCCCATAGATCAGATGCACCCGCTTTCTCATCGCCGCACCGATCACGGTTTGGGCGCATGGCCGGAAGCGAGCAGCCGTTCGCCAGCGGTGTTCAGATGCGGTGCGCACGATCGTACGCAGCAGCGACCACGCGATCCTCTGGCGCTGGGACCAGAGCGATCCGTTTGGCGTGACGCCGCCGATCGAGAACCCCAGCGCCCTGGGTGCCTACACCTACAACCCGCGCTTCCCCGGGCAGGTCTATGATCGCGAATCGAACCTGTTCCAGAACTGGAACCGCGACTACGATCCCGTGGTGGGGCGGTATATGCAGAGCGACCCGATTGGACTACAGGGCGGAATGAATACTTATGCCTATGTCAATGGAAACCCGCTTCGATACGTAGACCCGCACGGATTAGACACCAACGAAGGACCAGAGGGGCCATACTCTACCGATCCGAAGGCGCATCTCCCTCTCCAGCCAAGACCTGCACCCAAAGGGCGAGACTACTGGCAACCAGTTTGCGAGGCAGCAGAAAAGGAACATGGACGCTGGATTAAGCCGGTATGCAAGGCGTGCGTGCGATATGTATGCGAGGAGACCATGGCTCGCCCGGCCTGCTGCTCTGTTCGGAAATGCCAATGCATGGCTGAAAAAGGAGAGGATCAAATTGGAGTCGCACAATGCTTCTCAGACTTTGCTTTCTGTGTCGGAAGATTAAAGAAATAGGAGTACATTGATGCGCAATCACACTTTACCAACAACATTGTTGGCTCTATTCTCTGGTATTTTAATCGGCGTGGCGGCGACGTGCTTTTTGGCTCGACAAGCATCAGCGCGGCGCGATGCGTTACTGGTCAATATATACCAAGGTTTGGCCGGAGCTCGTTCAGTGGCTTACGAAAGCGAATGGCGATATGCAGAAGCATATGCCAATCAGATGAGTGTCGTAATGCTCATGGAGCACGCAAAGGAAGCCGTCGGATTTGATCTGATTCCGTGGTCGCTATCGACGCCCTTTTCGTCTGCGATGCAGTCGCTAGTCATGCCAGTACCCAATACAAGCTGGCCGCAGGCAGAGATTGCAACTCAGAGAGCTCGCTTGACGAATCTACGAAGGCTGTCGACATGCGAAGTACGTTAGTCCGGTTTGGCCAATCCATCAACGCGTACTCCTAATCCTCAAGGGCTGTAGCTAAAATGAAATTGAATGCCATGACATGGTTGGGGCTTGTGACTGCAAGTGGAAGTTTTGCGCTTGTGGTGGGGGTTTTTGTTGGGCAGCATTTTGCAGTGCTCGGCTTTGAAGAGAAACTGAATGTTGTGCAGGCAAATTTGGCGCTGGCAAACTATTCGGGGTACAGAGATATCGCGATTGGAATCAGGGCGGGAAAATACAGGTCGATGATATGCAGCGCAGAATTTTCGGCGACTTCCAATCTTGAAACGCTTAGTGCTTGCCTGGCAGATGCGCAGTGTCGAAGATCTATTGTGGGGAAAACTAGGGAATTTGCTCCGGAAGCGTTAGGCGAAGCCCCTTCTGTGATTGCGCGTCGTGAAAAGTGTGAAGCGGATTGATTCATTGCACAGTGGCAATATGCCCAAGACGCTAAGTTTTTATAAACTCGGTAGCCCGGCTTTGCGGTGCGATCGTTTGTTCAGGCCGGCGACCATGCGATCCGTTTGCGCTGGGACCAGAGCGATCCGTTTGGCGTGACGCCGCCGATCGAGAACCCCAGCGCTCTGGGCGCCTACACCTACAACCCGCGCTTCCCCGGTCAGGTCTATGATCGCGAATCGAACCTGTTCCAGAACTGGAACCGCGACTACGATCCGGTGGTGGGGCGGTATGTGCAGAGCGACCCCATTGGACTGGGAGGAGGGATCAATACGTACAGCTATGTTGGGGGGAGCCCAATAAGCTATATGGACTCCACTGGATTGGCTCGTCGACTTGACCCCAATGGTGCAGAGTGCCAGCAGTTGAAAAAGAAAATTCAGAACAAGAAGGCTGACATTAACAAGCGAATCTGTGAGGTAAAGGCCAATCCGAATAATCTTCCGTGCTACCCGCCCTATTCGGGCGCTCCACCCAGAATGAGCATACAAGGGCATGAAGGCATCATTCAGGATTTAAAGGATGGAATTTCTGATGATGAAGCTTTGTATGCTTCCAAATGCGGCGGCGGCGGTGGAGCTGCCCCGGCTCCGGTAACACCCTCTCCGGTTAATAGCGCAGAAAAAGATGCGGCAGGTGTGGCAGTGGGGGCTGGGGCCGCTTATTGGATTATCAGCGAAGGTTTGCGAGTGCTTTTCCCTCCGCGGAATCTGATTCCTGTTTCGTGATCTCCGTCAATAACATGGTTGGGGGTAAGCGGTTACTTTGCTTGCTCCCAATTTATTTCGGAGAAGCTAAAGCGAGGTGGATGTGCTGATTGAGCGTGCGGAATATGGAGATGAGCAATCGTTGTTGGCTAACCTTGAAGGCTCGATATTCAGATATTGTGCGTTCAAAAACATCACCCTGGATGGGGGTAGCGTCGATGCAGTCTTCCTCTCTTGCGAGTTGGGTGATTTGGACTGGTATTGGGGGGTATTTAATTGCTGCCTATTTGTTGATACTCGATTCGAGGATTGCGTATTCTGTGGGGCTAACTTTGTGGATTGCCGATTTCTGAATTGTGAATTCATAAACTGTCGGTTTGAGGAAAACAATTTGGGCTCGCTATGTGGCTTTGAAGGCTCTCAATGGTTTAGTGGTAACGCAGTGGGGTGCACGGGGCTACCCGAATACGCCTTCCCGGCCTTATAGCCGCACGAAAGGCAAGAGGCAATGGGTGCAAGTCTTGCATTCGCTCATTTCTGGTCGGAGTCGGCCCTGTTAAAAGCAGCCGGAGCGAATGCCGGTTCTTCCTGACCCGGCTGGCTTCTGCGGCACGAAGCGTGTATCACGAAACCCCGCCGGAGTTCTGTGGTTCCTTTGGGGGAGAGCATGATTCGTTGGCGCTGGGACCAGAGCGATCCGTTTGGCGTGACGCCGCCGATCGAGAACCCCAGCGCCCTGGGCGCCAACACCTACAATCCGCGCTTCCCCGGTCAGGTCTATGATCGCGAATCGAACCTGTTCCAGAACTGGAACCGCGACTACGACCCCGTGGTGGGGCGGTATGTGCAGAGCGACCCCATTGGGCTGCAGGGCGGGGTAAATACCTATGCATACGTTGAGGGGGCTCCCATTTCGAAGACAGACCTGCTTGGCTTAGCAACGTACATGTGTACCCAGCCTCTGCATGCGCTTGGCAAGTTCGGAAGGCTTATCTATTCGCCTGACTATAACCCCCTCCCTCTGTATCACCAGTTCATCGCAATCCTTCGGCCGAATGGAGCTGTTGTTACTGGCGGCCAAGATAGAGGGGCCGGTCCGTGGGGGGGCGGGGAAGCCAAGTAGCGGCGACGCGGCTCCCGAGTCCGGCGCGCAGTGTCAAAGAGTCGATGACGACGATGAGTGCATCGAGCAGTGTCTAATGGGAAAACTCAAAGCCGATCGTCCGAAATACGCACTCCTATTTGGTCTCCTTACGAATGGTGGACAGAACTGTCAAGGTTGGGCTACCCAAACTCTTGAACAATGCCAGAAGGCATGTAAGGCTCGAAAATGAACATCGCTCCCTGTTGTGATTACGCTAGACGAAATGGTGTACTGTGTACGTACGGTTTTTTGTTAGCTGCAGCCCTCATTTTCGATGTCGTGAGTGATAGGTCATTCGGAGCCACGATGCTGGCCGTGCTGCCAATATCCGTTGTCGCCGTAAGCTGTCTTCTCGTTGGCCCATGGCTTGCAAAAGAGCGACAAATTGCTGCTTTGAGGAATTGGTTTCTGGGAACGCTTGTTATCTTGGGCGTTACGCTAGGCTTCGCAAGCTTGGGTGTCGAGCAGGCTAAGACTGGAGAGCTAGTATTTACCTATGCAGCCCTTCTGATGGCATTCCCTTCGTCGATGGTGCTTCCTTTCGCCGAAACACTGGCTGAGCCATTGCGACGTACGGGCCTGATGCCGGGGCTCTTGTTTGCATGGTTCGTTTGTGTAACGGTTGGACGAATTCAATGGTGGCTGCTGGTTCTGCTTCGTGACTATCTTAAGCAGACGCGTCACTAGAGCTCCTCGAGCTATCTCTACGGGGCTGGGGGCCGGTTTTGCACTCGAGCGTATTGGGTTGATTCGCCCAGCCATCGGCAGTCAGAGCGGTAGCCGGCTCTTCGTGACCCGGCTGGCTCCTGCGGAAAGGGGCGTGTTTCACGAACCCCGCCGGAGTTCTGTGATCCCTTTGGGGGAGATCTTGAATTGCATCAAGGTGATCGAATATCACCTCGACGCGGTGAGGGGGAACGTTCGAGCTGGCGACCACATGATTCGGTGGCGCTGGGACCAGAGCGATCCGTTTGGCGTGACGCCGCCGATCGAGAACCCGAGCGCCTTGGGCGCCTATACCTACAATCCGCGCTTCCCCGGCCAGGTCTATGATCGCGAATCGAACCTGTTCCAGAACTGGAACCGCGACTACGACCCCGTGGTGGGGAGGTATGTGCAGAGCGACCCCATTGCGTTGGGAGTCAATGTTATCTACGGAAGCAGTCCGGATACGCTGACGCGATATGGAACCATATATGTCAATCCATAACCAGGACCGTAGTGGTTCCCCTGTCTTTGTTGTGGCATGGTGGTCTATCCTAATATGTCTTTTGATTGAATCGTTCGTGTCTGGTTTTTCTGGATGCGGTGATTCGTACGCGATAACTCAGTTCCTCGGTATGTCTGTCATCACTTTGGGCGTGTCGCTTGTTGTCCTGGCTGCCTTGGTTCGAAACGGTCGAACCAGAGCTCGCGCATTGGGAGAGAACATGATGCTTGTCGTTGTCCTGATGTTGTTGGTCGCAATCTCGAGTGCTTCAGGCTGGGTTTATTACATGCAACCCGTCTCCTTTAGCGGTGCTCTTAAGGAATTCTTTGAAGCAATTCGAGGGGCGCGTTGCGGTTGAGCTGGCGGGGCGGGCCCGCCATAGATGCGGTGAGGATGATCGTACGAGCCAGCGACCAGGTGATCCGTTGGCGCTGGGATCTGAGCGATCCGTTTGGCGTGACGCCGCCGATCGAGAACCCCAGCGCCCTGGGCGCCTACACCTACAACCCGCGCTTCCCCGGTCAGGTCTATGATCGCGAATCGAACCTGTTCCAGAACTGGAACCGCGACTACGATCCCGTGGTGGGGCGGTATGTGCAGAGCGACCCCATTGGGCTAGGTGGGGGACTGAACACCTACTCATATGTGGCAGGCAATCCGATTTCGTATTACGACCCGTATGGCCTGTGGGCGTGGGGCGACCCGATTCCACAAGGTGCAGTCGATTTCTCAGCAGGGTTCGGGGATACGTTGTCGCTTGGTTTGACCAATTGGGCGCGCAACCAGATGGGCACCAACGGGGCAGTGAACAAGTGCTCGGGTTACTACACCGCTGGTGAGGTGGCGGGCGTTGCCGTTGATACGGCCATAGGTGGCGCGGCGGGCTGGGAAGCCGCAGGAGCCAAGGGAGCCGGCAAGGAGTTCTCGCACTGGATTCCGAACCGCATGGGCGGGCCGCGCTCGAAGTGGAATGGCAACTATGTGACGCCGGCCCAGCATTACTATCACGACCCCTTCCGATATCCGCGAGGCTGGCGTGATCTCGGCGACAAGTACCCTGCTTGGTTGCAGCAGCTCGACCGGATTCCGAACGTCTACAAAGGCGGAGCTGCTGGTGCTGCCGCAGGCGCGGCCGGGATGGGTATGAACGATTGCACATGCCAGTGATGAGCGGGTCGATTCTCAACTGGGTGGCGCATTCGTGGAATCGCTTGTTCACGGGCAAGAAGCTGTTGCCCTACGAACGTCTGGTGCTTGATGCGTGGAGAGCTTCGCTGCTGGAGGAAGGTCAGCGCACTCTCGACGCGCAGCTTGAAGCTGTTTCGTTCGTTCAGCATCAAGCTGGTGGTGCGAAGGTGTGCTTCTACTATCGGGAAGATCGCGGCATGCCGCTGTTCAAACTTGACCGGCCGGACCTTCATGCCGCGACTGTTTTATTGCGCGCCGAGGGGCTAGAAACGTTGCGGGCGAGAATCTTCCTCCATAGAGGGAGGTTCTTCTCGATTGAGTTCCCGAAGCGGCCGAATCGCTATATGCAGCAGCACCACATGCAGGAGCGGACACTGCAAGTTGCGAGCGTCGAAAACCACGTTGCCATTGCTTGATGGCCGAAAAACTATCAAGGAGCAGCTATGTCAACAATGTTCACCCGAGGCATCCGCTTTGAAGTCGCGCAGGACGTGCTGGGCGCGCTGATTGCACATTGGGCCGAAGCGGCGGCCAAGGTCCGGGATGCAGCAAATCCCGATGCTCCCCGCCTGGCCGCCATCCAGGCCGAGCAGCGCAAACTGCGCCTCCTGCGCGACGAACTGGACCCGGACGATGCTGCGCAAATCGAGTCCGTGATCGCTGAGCACGCGCCGCTGGCCCGGCGGCTTTATGCCCCTGCGTGAGCAGCGGCGCTTCCCTCCGCTGCCCGCGCAAATTCCTTCAGCCGCCGACCACGGCCATCAGCGGCGGGCGGTCCCCGCCACCCCTTGGAACTGATCACACACCACGCAACTGCGTTGAAATCGACATACCCCGCGCCAGGCGCGGCGTATGGGCGTATTACACCGACGCTCCGAGCGTATGACACCGCCCACCGGAATGGGGCGCAAAACCCAGAGGTGGTCCCGGAAAACTGGACAGCCGGTTAAGTGTTCGCTTGTCCCATGATGGTGCCAGAATGGGCGCACGAAAGGAGCAAGAAGATGACCCGCAGACAGAGAGCCCGCCCCATGCATATAAACCCAGATGCATCTCTATGCGTGGCGAGGGGAGCGAGCGTGACACGCTGCGGCGTCTGCGGATATCCTTCCGGTGCGGGGCACAGCGACCCCGATGTCATGGGGCACGGAGCAATTCCCGGCGCCCCGGTCCGCCCGAAACATCACCCAAGGTTCGTATGAAGCACGTTCTCTCAGTCCTCCTGACCCTGCTGGCGCTCGGCGCGGCCCTCCCTTGTGCGGCCGAGGAGGGCGGCACGCGCAGAACCGTCTATGTCTGCGATACCGGGAGCGTTCAGGTCAATTCGATCGAGCCCTGCGCGCCAGGCAAGCAGGTGAGCTCCCGAGAGGCCATCGTCTATCCTTCGGGCCTCATCGAGGCCATTCCCGAAGCGCAGTCCTCCGCCCCGGCGGCCGGGAGCACCGAAACCGGAGCTTCGGACAAGCCCGATATCGCAAAGCTGGAGACCCCGCCCGTCTCCGAATCCGCTCCGGGCACGAAGGAGACGGTCCTCAAAAACGGCCAGAAATCGCTTTTCAAGTTCTTCGCCTTCGGCCTGGTTTTCGGAATCCTCGCCAAGCTGCTGCGCCGCTCGTTCTTTGGCGGGTTCATCATCGGCCTGATCGCCGAGGTGGTCCTGGTTGCGCTGAACCTGATCCAGCCCTGATCCCGACTCCGTCAGCAGGCAACCCGGAGGCGCTGCGCTTGAGATGTTTCCGGGTCTGAACGTCAATCCAGTGTTGGTATCTCGCGCAAGAGACGCTGGAATTCCGGCGATGTGCGCAGCATCCTCGCGCCCACTTCACGCAATCGGTCGATGGCTTCAGGCGGCAGGTTGAAGCTGGTCGGCAGCGCGTTGAAATAGGCGCGCTCCTCTTCGCTTTCGAGGCTGTCGAAGCTGATTTCGATCATCATGGCCTGCACGTCGTCACCATTGGGAATGCCGGCTGCGCTTTGTTTCTTGGCCAGTTCGCTGACTGCCTGATCGATGCTGCTGCGGAAGTGAGCCAGCGTCTCTATGTTGAAGCGGTCGGTCGTGTTGCCGATGGTGTAAGCGATCGCGCTCAGAGTCGGCACTTCGGCGAACTGGTCGAGTTGGGGGTAGTCAGCATGTACCTGGGCATTGACGACAATGTGGACCAGGCGGCGTATCGATGGCCTCCGATACGCGTCGGCCATCTGGCTGGCGCCGAGCAGCGAAAGCCGGTCGAGCGCGGCACGCAGGCCGAGGTTGTCCGACAATCCGCCGTCGAGAAGATGGATGTACTTCCGCTTTCCAGAATCGAGATAGGAGTTGAGGTCGGTGGTGAGGGTGAAGCGGCGGATCGACTCGCGGCGCTCATTCAAGGAAGGACTGAGCAGTTCTGGATGGGCATGCTTGCAGCGATCGGCGTAGTTTGACAGGGTGATCGGACTGAAAACGACCGGCACGGCGCTAGACGCGGCGACCGCGCGTGATACTTTGTATGGTCCGAGATCCGAGCACAGCAGATCGAACTGGTCCTGGGTAAACTCGAAGCGGCTGGTACGGCCCATGTCTGTCGAATTGATCAGGATGAACGGTCGGCCTTCTTGGTGAACTGCGTGCTCAAGGTCGGCGAAAGTCTTTCCTTCGAACAGCCTCTGGTCGAGAAACTCGGCGAGCACATCGGAGCGGCCGTAGTAAGGCGAAGTCATGCTGATGAGATTGGATGGCGTAAATATTGTCGAGACAATTTCTTTCTGCACGTCTCGCTTCAGGAATTTCTTCTCGAAGTCCTGGAACAGCCGGTCACCGAATAGTCCGTAATACGCCGCAGTGTAGCTGCCACCGGATACCGCTGAGATCGTTTCCACGAGGTCGAGCATTCGACGCGGTTCGCCGCGAACCGGAACCGTGGTGTGCGCCAGCTCTTCGAGTACGCCGTAGGCGAGTGCCGCTGCTCGCGATCCCCCGCCAGAGAAGCTGACCCCGAAAATGATGCTATCCATGCCTTGGCGTGGGCGAGTCAGGCTGTCGCGGTAGCCTTGGCCACCGCTCTTGCCCCCAATCGGCACGTTGTGCGGTGCCAATGTCGATGCGCATCCACTCAGGGCGCCGAGCACGGTAAGCATGATCGTCAGCATCAGTGGCTGCCATCGACTGAGTGGGGGATTGGCTACAGGAATAGTCATGACGAGTTTGGTGAATTGCCAGCTCGGGTCGGATCACGCTCTGGAATTCATTGATTTCAGATCCGGATCGTCTCTTTCTCACAAATACACTTCCAAGGTGGCGCTATCGGTGCACCAGAACAGGAATGTCCGCGTGAATCAATACTTTCTCGGTTGTTGAACTTGTCAATAGTCTTTCCAAGCCAACCCTGCCGTGCGAAGCCATGAAGATCAGGTCGCAAGAGTTTCTTTTTGCTGCATCGATGATGGCCTCGTAGGGGGATTTGCAGATCGTCGCCAGCGTCGAGCATTCAACGTTGGAGCCGCGGGCGATGTACTCAGCCTGAACCAGTGCTTGCTGTGCCTTGATGTCGGCCTGCTCGTGAAATGTTGCGGGGGCGTTCTCATCCATGATTGCCCCTTCGCCAATGTACGGTGCAGGGAATGGCTGTTCGATGTAGAGGAAGGTGATATGCGCGCCTGCGTCGCTTGCGAATGAGACGGCGTGTTGGACTGCCGCCAGAGAGAGCTCTGAGCCATCGGTCGGTACAAGAAGATGCTTGAACATGGCAAGTCCTTTGCAATGTAGAGGGCGCGGACGGTTTCAGTGCCCGCTGGCAGAGGCATCGACGACTCGTTTGGGCTTTGGTGCCAGCCAGATAACCGTGGCGGCGACGATGAAGGCGATACCGACCGCCGTCATGATCTGGTTGGTTGCCAGCATCACAGCCTGATCGCTGATCAGACCGTCGATCGACTTCATGACCGCATCTGCGGTCATGCCGGTGCCGTCGAGCATGGACCGCACGCGCTGATCACTGTCCGAAAGTCCGACGAGTTCGGCATGGTTTTTTGTGATCTGGTCGTCCCACAAGGTCGTGATCAACGAGGTGGCAAAAGCGCCCGACAATGTCCTCAGAAAGTTCATCAGTCCGGCCGCCGACGCGGTTTCATGTTCGTCGACGCTGGCCAAAGCCAAAGTGGTCGAGGGAATGAAGAAGAATGGCAACCCCAGGCCCATGATCATGATGGGTATCGATATATCCCAGTAGCTCATGTCGGTCGTGGCGACCGAGCGCAGGAGCGTCGCGAGTCCCAGCCACATCACGCCGCCGAATACCAGCCGACGTGAATCGACTTTGTTTGAAAGTGTTGCGGCAATCGGGGCAACAAACATCGCAAAGACACCGGCCCAGGCTGTTGCCGTCCCCGCGCTGGTGGCGGTGTATCCCATGAAACTCTGCAGCCACTGTGGGGTCAGGACATTGGCACCAAAGAAGGCCGCGAATGCCAGACTTATCGTCAGCACGCTGATTGAAAAGCCGCGATGGCGGAATACCCGCAGATCCACGATGGGATGTTCTTCATGAAGTTCCCAGATCAAGAACGCGGCAAATCCGATGATCGCGATGACGGTCAGCGCGATGATCTCGTCCGATGCGAACCAGTCGAGATTCTTTCCTTCGTCGATCATCAACTGAAGCGCCCCGACCCATACGATGAGCAGGACCAGTCCGATTCGGTCTATCGGATTCTTCAGGAGAGGAAGCTCATAGCGCTTCAGCATGCTCCAGGCGACGAAGGCGCAGACAAAAGCAATCGATACATTGATGTAGAAGATCCAAGGCCAGCTGTATTCATCGCATAGATAGCCACCGAGAATCGGCCCGAGAACCGGTGCGATCAGTGTGGTCATTGCCCACAAGCCCATGGCTGCTCCGGCCTTTTCTTTGGGGAATATGCGCAAAAGCAATGTCTGCGACAGAGGCATCAGCGGGCCACCGGAAAAGCCCTGGCAGATGCGGGCAAAGACCAGCATGCCGAGCGACGTGGACATCCCGCACAGCGCGGAAAACGCACCGAAAAGTGCCATCGAGACAACAAAGACCCGGACCGCGCCAAAGCGCGCCGCCAGCCAACCCGTGAGCGGTACCGTGATTGCCTCGGCAACGGCGTAGGACGTGATGACCCAAGTTCCTTGGCTGGTAGCCGCACCCAGGGCACCCGAGATATTCGGTACGGACACATTGGCGATAGTCATGTCCAGTACGGCAACAAAGTTCGCAACTGCGAGAATGATCGCGGCCGCCCAGAGCATGCCTCCTGTCAGCGGGGCTTCGCCGCTGTTCAGAATTTTTGTTTGGCTCATACCAGACAGCTCCGATCAGTTCCGAACGCGCGTGTCGATTTTGACCGCCATCGACAGTCCGACCCTGAGCGGCTTAGCAGCCAGCTCTTCCGGGTCGAGCTTGATGCGCACCGGAACGCGCTGAACCACCTTTATCCAGTTTCCCGTCGCGTTTTGTGCGGGAATCGCGGCAAATGCCGCCCCTGAACCTGCCGAGAATCCTTCCACCGTGCCGCGGTAGGAAACCGAGCTTCCATAGATATCCGCCGAGAGGGTCACGGGTTGCCCGACCCGGACGTTTTCCAGCTGCACTTCTTTGAAGTTTGCATCAACGTGCATTTGCTTCATCGGGACAACTGTGAGCAGAGGGGTGCCGGCGGCAACGCGCTGACCCAGTTGGACTTGACGTTTGGCGACGACGCCATCGATCGGGGCGCGAACCACCGTTCGCTGCAGATCAACGGCGGCCTGATCGCGTCGGGCGCGGGCCAGAGCAACTTCAGGGTTTGTTTCTTCGGTCGCGTTGGCGATCAATGCGGCATTGACTTCTTTGCTACCGATCGCAACGTTGCGGTTGGCCTTGGTTTGGGCCATTGCGGCTTGCGCGGCCACAAGGCTCGCTTGCGCAGAAGCAAAAGAATTCTGTGCCCGAGTCAGCTCATCGCCCGATACGGCCCCCGATGTCGATAGCGCTTCGCGGCGTTGCAGATCAACTTTCGCGCGTTGAAAATCGGCTTCAGCGGATGTCAGCTGCGCGGCTGCGCGCTTCTCATCGGCACTTCGCGCGGCAATCTGTGCGGCCAAACCACCATCGTTTGCGACATAGCCTTTGACTCGGCGAATCGCACTGCCCAGAGCTGCTTCTGCCTGGGCCAGAGCCAGCCTGGCATCGGTCGGATCAATCACGACCAGGATATCGCCCTTCTTGACGGCCTGGGTGTCGATTACATGTACTTCGCTGATCGTTCCTCCAATAGAGGGGGTGACCTGTGCGATCTCCGCTGCGGCATAGGCGTTATCGGTCGAGACAAAATGGGAGGCGTACAAGTACCAATAGGCAGTGGAAGCCAGGGCCACCGAGCCGACCACTCCGGCCAAGGCCAGAAACAGCTTGTTGCGCCTCTGTTCATTGTTGGGCGAAGCGGAAACGGCTGCGCTGTTTTCAGACATGACTACTTTCCTTTCTACTAATTGGATGCAAGGTGTGTTTCGCGGTAGCCACCGCCCAATGCGCGCATCAGCGCGACATCGAGGCTTGCGCGGCGCGATTGGAGGTCGGTCAAGGCGCGTTGGCTCTCGAGGAGGGTGTCTTCGGCTGAAAGCACCTCGAGGTAGCTGGAAAGCCCGCCTTCGTAGCGGTTTCTGGCAATGCGATGAGCTTCGTCCGCAGCGGCCAAGGCTTCCTGGGATTTGGCCAGGCGCCCGGCAAGCTGTCTCTGACTCAGGACGGCGTTTGCCACTTCCTGCAGGGCAACAGTGACCGTGCGATCGTAGTTGGCAACCGCTTCATCGTAGGTGGCGACCGAGTTGCGCAATTCGCCCTTGAGGCGTCCGCCGTTAAATATCGGCAGCGAGATGGCCGGTCCGATGCTGCCAGTCGTCGAACCCTCTTTGGCCAGCAGGTTCAGGCCTAGCGATTGCAGTCCGACGAATCCCGCAAGGTTGATGTTCGGGTAGAACTCGGCTTTCTTCTGGTCGATGCGCCGCAACTGGGCCTGCGCGCGCAGACGTGCGGCGCTCACATCCGGGCGACGCCCCAGAAGATCCGCGGCCAGGGAGCTGGGTAAGCCAATCTCGCGATGCAGATTGACGCTTGGCCGCTCAATGGACAAGCCCCGGTCAGGGCCGGCGCCCAGCAGCGCCGCCAGGCGATAACGCTGTAAGCCGATCCGTTCCTCGGCCTGAAGGAGCTCACCTTCGGCTGCGGCGCGCCGGGACTCTGCCGCTTTGAGGCTTCCCATGGTTTCAAGGCCGTTGGCAAAGCGTTCTGCGAACAGTGCAGCGGTCTTTTTGCGTAGCTCCACGGAGCGCTTAGCCGTGTCGCGTGCTTCAAACAGACGGGCAAGCTCTACATACTCAGAGGCGATGGCTGCGGCCAGACTCAAACGTGTCTGCGCGAATTCGGCGCGACTTGCCTCGATGTCCGAGCTTGCCGCCGCCAGTGCAGCGCGGTTCTTCCCCCAAAAATCGAGTTCCCAGCTGAAATCGAGGGTGGCGCGCCCATAGTCCTTCCAGCCCTCGGGCGTCATGGCCTTGGGCGTCAGGTAGTTGTAGCTCTGGCGCTGCTCGGTGACCGAGCCGTTGGCGCTCAGCTCGGGCATCAGGGCGGCTCCGGCGACTTGCTCGAGCGCGTCGGCGCGGCGAAGACGGGCGCTCGCTGCGGCCATGTCCGGTGAGTCGCGTAGAGCTTCCTGGATCAGCGTATCGAGCTGCGGATCGTCGTACGCCTGCCACCAGCGCTCGTCCGGACCGTTCGCCGCCGGCACGGCGAAAGACTGTGCCGTCTCATAGCTTTGGCTCCCTTTGGGGGAGGCCGGCTGAGCTTGGGGGGGAATCTGGGCGCAGCCCGTGACGGCGAGAGCGAGTGTCGTGAGCAGTACCCGCCTCCTCAGCGAGGCGGTAGATGGTTGAGGCATGATCACTTCGTCTCCGAAAAATGTACCAACGGGTACAGATTAGGCTTGCTTTTTGTGCCTGTCAATATAAAATGAACTCACGGGTTTAGTTACAAAGGGGGGCAGGTGAAGAAGAAGACTGAAGCAAGGCGTCAGGCGATCATCGATGTGGCGGCAGAGGTTTTCCGCGAGATGGGCTTCGAACGGGCGCTGATGTCGGAGATCTGTCGGCGGATCGGCGGCTCGAAAGCGACGATCTACAATTACTTCCCGTCAAAGGAGCTTTTGTTCGTTGAGGTTATGCGGCAGGCGACCGATGCCGAATTCAAGGGCATTCTCAAACTGCTGAACCATACGGTCGAAGACGTTGCCGAAGCGCTACAGCACTTCGGGGAAGGTTTGTTGTCTTTGATCTATTCGCCGGAGGTCCTGGCGGCCCGCCGATTGGCGATATCCAGTGTCGGTGATGGAGAGTTTGGCCGGGCATGCTTCGAGCAAGGACCGAAGAGGAGCATGAGCGAGGTTTCCGCTTTTCTCCTGGCGCTGATGGAGAAAGGGAAATTGCGGCAATGCGATCCGGCTGTGGCCTCGTTGCACTTGCGGGGACTGCTCGAATCAGAGCTGCTGGACAGCCTGGTTTTCAGAATCGAAAGCGATATGGGGCCGGAAAGGATCAAAGAGATTGTCGCCCGGGCTGTTGCCGTCTTTATGGCTGGCTATGGCCCACACGATGCAGGGACTAATCCTTCATCAGATTGTCCGAAAGGCTAGGATCGCACCGAACCGACCCGGATTCCCTGGACAGATCCACTGCGGGCGGTGTTCTGCCGCTCCGGCGAGGGGACGCTCAGATCCGCGTCTATCCGCGCAATCCGCGGCGGAATCGGCTCCTGCCCTAGGCCTGCTGCGCGAGCTTGCGGGGGCCGGGGATCAGGGTTTTGGCGAGCAGCGTGTTGAAGCGGTGAAACAGATATCCGGACGCGATCAGCACGACAAAGTAGGGAACGATCCAGATGCTGCCCGTCAGTCCGAACCGGCTCATCAGGTGGAGCAGGATCACCAGCAATTTCATGTGCAGGATGTAGATCTCGAAAGAGCACGCGCCGGCCAGCGCGAGGGGCTTCGATTGCAGGCTGAACCGCGAAGTCAGCAGCGCCACGATCAGACAGAACAGCGGCGACAGCACAAAGGGCAGGACAGTCGGCTGCTTGACGGCCGTCAGGGCAACAAAGACGATGGTCAGCGCGAGTGCGGCGTGGATCGCGGAAATCTTCGCGAGCATTTTACCGATCGCCCCTTCGTTCTCGCGCCAGAAGCAGCCCAGCGGGAAGCAGAGCGAGGACACGCACCACCAGAAGCCGAGGCGCAGATAGAAACAGCCGGCGATGTAGGCGGCCGTGAATGCGAGCAGCGGCAGCGACGGGTGTGAGGAGAGCTTGGTCGAGGCGAAGTGCGCGACGTAAAAGATCAGGATGGTCACGACGAACCACTGCGTGTTGTCATAGCAGAGCGGGTTCAGCACTCCGAGGAAAGAACCGGCATGGCCCAGCGCGAACCACAGCACCGTGTTGACCAGCACGCACGGGATGTACACCCTGGAGAGGCGCTTCAACGCATAGGCTGCGAAGCCCGAATCGGGGCGGGCGCTTGCGCTCAAGCCATAGCCGGACATCAGGAAGAACATCGCGACGGAGAGGTAGCCAGCCCGGCCTGCATAGGGACTCAGCACGCCCAGACCGGGGAGCCTCTGGGATATGTGGTGCAGCACCACCGTCAGGATGAAGAATCCCCTCAGGACGTCGCCGGTGCCCCGATCCAGCTGCGGTGAAAACGCTTTTTGCCGCGCGCCGAGCAGCAGCAGCGCGATCGAGAGCAGGGCCACCGCGACGACGAAATGCGTCCCGGACAAGTTGATCGCAAACTCGGTGAATTCCACGGAACCGACTCCCGGTGCCGCGCGACGGCAAGCTCAGGCTGCCCGCGCATAGCCCATCGAACTGATTTGAGCGGATTCGCCTGTTCGGCGGGAATCCGAAGACTTTCCCCGGTCCGGGGTGAGGATTCCCGGCGGCCTGGGGAGTCCCGACAGACTATCCGCCCCCCTGCCTCGCGGCAAGAGGGGCGAGCGCTCCGGGCCTCGAGGATTGCTTTCCCGGAGTCCGTCCTTGGCGCTAGACTCGCTGTCCCAACAACGAGGAAGTATCCGATGAGCACCCGCATCAATCCGACCAAGACCCAGATCCGCCGCCTGAACCTGCGTCAGCGCAAGAAGCTGAGGCTTGGGGAATTCCAGGAGCTGGGGCTGGAGATCCGCCTGAAGTTTGCTCAGCCGCAGCAGGATGAAGCGCTCTGGGCTTTCGCCGATGCCTTCATCGATCTCGTCGAGTCGCGCAAGCTGGTGCTCTCCGGTTTTGGCGGCGCTACCCCGCTCGTGGAGACCGAGATTTTTGTCACCCGCGACGGGCGCGGTAGCGTCAGCGAAGAAGATGTCGCGGTGCTGCTCGACTGGCTCAAGGCGAAGGCTGAAGTCGCTTCCGCGGAGACCGACGGCCGGATCGACGCCTGGTACGGGTTCTGAGCGGGCGGTAGCTTCGCCACAGCCAGGCAAGGCCGGCTGGTCCGCATCTTCGCGGCTCAGTCGGCCTTGCCTTTTGGGGCTCGCGCTCAGCGTGCAGCGTCGATTTCCTTCCTGGCCGGCTCGGCGTCCCAGCCTCCGCCCAGCGCGGCGAACAGGTTTACCGTGGCGCTCAACTGCTGGTTCAGCTGAGTGGCCACGTCCAGCTCGGCCTGCAGCTGGGTGCGCTCGGCATCGAGCAGATCCATGAAGCTGTTCAGGCCTTCGTTGTAGCGCAGCTTCGCGATCCGCAGTGCGGCCGCGAGCGAGGCCGCGCGCGCCTGCTTGCCGTCGGTCTGGGCGCGGGTCAGGCGAAGGTTTGCGAAGCCGTCCTCGGCTTCGCGGAAGGCTGTCTGCGCGGTCTTCTGGTAGGTGGCCACCATCTCGCGCTGGCTGGCCTCGGCCTGGCGCAGCTGGTTCTTCAGCGCTCCGCCCGCGAAGATGGGCTGGGTCAGGCCCGCCGCCAGGTTCCACATCGCTGCGCCCGGATCGCTCAGCGCGTGCAGGTCGTGGCTCTCGTAGCCGCCCGAAGCGGTCAGCGAGATCCTGGGCAGGAAGGCCGCGCGGGCGGAGCCGATGTTGGCATTCGCGGCGCGCAGCTGGGCTTCGGCGGCGAGCACGTCGGGGCGCCTCTCCAGCAGCTGCGAAGGCAGACCCGCCGGTACCGTGATGTCCTGAGTCAGTTCGGTGATTTTGCGCCCGCGCGGAATCGGCCCGGGGCTGCGGCCCAGCAGAATGCTCAGCGCGTTCTGCTGCAGGATGATCTGGCGTTCCAGTTCGGGCAGCGAGGTTTCAGTCAGCGCGGTCTGTGCCTTGGCCTGCGAGTAGTCGTAGGCGGAGGCGATGCCGCCTTCGAAACGCTTCAGGGTCAGCTTTTCGGTCTCCTTCTGGGTGGCGAGGTTGATCCGGGAGATCTCGAGCTGGCGATCGAGTGTGCGCAGATGGAAATAGCCGGTGGCGACCTGGGATACGAGCGAGATGCGCAGCGCTTCCCGGTTGTAGGCGCTGGCGAACAGTTTCTCGCGGGCCGCTGCGCTGGCGTTGCGCAGTTTCCCCCACAGGTCCACTTCGTAGGAGGCGCCCAGCACCAGTTGGTCGGTTTCGCTCTTGCGCGGGATCGGCAGCTTGCCGTAGATCTGGTCGCTGCTCATGCTCTTCTGGCTGCCCAGCTGAGCGCTCACCTGGGGCAGGTTCTGGGCCTCGGTGATGCCCAGTTGGGCGCGGGCCTCCTCGATCCGGCTGACCGCGATCTTCATGTCCTTGTTTTCGGCAAGGGCTGTCGTGATCAACTGGTCGAGCACCGGGTCGCCGAACTGCTTCCACCACTGTGCTGTCTCGGCTTGCGTTGTATCGTGGTTCGCCTGAGACCAGACTCCGGGGGCGTTCACGTCGGGGCGCACGTATTCCGGGGTCAGGCTGCAGGCGCCCAGCACCAGGGACAGCGGCAGGATCAGCATCGGTTTGCGCATCTCAGTGCTCCTCGGGGCTAGCCTCTTCAGTCCTGGCGGCTGCGTCCTTGTCGCTCAGCCAGGTGAAGAAGAGGGGGACGAACAGCACGGCGATGAAGGTCGCGGCGAGCATGCCGCCGATCACGCCGGTGCCGATCGAGTGTTGGCTGTTGGCGCCTGCGCCCAAGCTCACGGCCAGCGGGACGACGCCGAGGATGAAGGCCAGCGAGGTCATCACGATGGGCCGGAAGCGAAGGCGGGCCGCTTCCTGCGCCGCTTCGAGCACGCCCATGCCCTGGTGGTGCAGCTGTTGGGCGAACTCGACGATCAGGATCGCGTTCTTCGCCGCGAGGCCGATCAGCGTCACGAGACCGATCTGGAAGTAGATGTCGCAGTTGAGCCCGCGCAGCCAGATCGCGGCAAAGGCGCCGAAGATCGCGAAAGGAACGGCGCTCACGACCACCAGAGGCAGCTTCCAGCTCTCGTACTGGGCGGCGAGGATCAGGAAGACCATGATCAGGCCGAAGGCAAAAGCCATCGTCGAAGCGTTGCCGGCCCGTTTTTCCTGGAAGGCCGTACCGGTCCAGGCGAGCGCGTAGCCGGATGGCAGCGCTTCTCGGGCGACGCGTTCGATCGCGGTGATCGCCTGGCCCGAGCTGTAGCCGGTGGCCGGGTTGGCCATCACCTTGGCGCCGGTGAAGCCATTGAAGCGGTTGATGATTTCGGGGCCGCTGACGCGGCGCACTTCGGCGACTGTCGCGAGCTGAACCATGACGCCGCTGGCGCTGCGCAGGAAGATCTTGCCGACGTCCTCGGGGCGCATCCGTGCCGAAGCGTCGGACTGAAGCAGCACGCGGTAGGTCTGGCCGAACTTGTTGAAGTCGTTGACGTAGAGGCTGCCGAAAGTGGCCTGCAGCGCTTCGAAGATATTGTTGATCGGGATGCCCAGGGCCTTGGCCCGGTCGCGATCGACGTCGACGTAGATCTGCGGCACGTTGCTTCGCATCAGCGTCTGGACGCCGCTCAGCTCGGGCTGGCTGTTGGCCTTCGTGATGAAGTCCTGGGTCACTCTGGCGAGCTGCTGAATGTCGCCTTCTCCCTTGCTCTGGATGTAGAACTCGGCGCCGCCGGTCGTGCCCAGGCCGGGGATCGGCGGGGGGTTGAACGCGAAGACCATGCCTTCGCGGTTGTGCGTGCTGCGCATCGTGAAGTCGATGATCGCGGCGCGGATGTTCTCGCGGAGGCTCCGCTCCTCCCAGGGTTTCATGACCGAGAACACGGTGGCCGACGAGGTCTTCAGGTTGCTGGTGAGGACGTCGTAGCCGGAGAGGGTTACGACGTCCTGGCTGCCGGAAAACTGCGCTGCAGCTGCGCTGGCCTGGGCGGCAGCCTTGCGGGTACGCGCCAGCGAGGAGGCGTCGGGTAGTTGCACGCTGCCGATGAAATAGCCCTGGTCTTCCGGCGGGATCAGCGCAGAGGGCACGGTGTGCACGAGCAGGCCGAGCAGGCCAAGCATGCCCAGCGCGCAGAGCAGAGCCGGGATGCGGCGGCGGATCAGAAGCGCGACGGCGGAGCTGAAGCGGGACGTGGCCTTTTCGAAGACGCGGTCGAACCCGACGAAGAAGGCCGCCTTTTCCGCGTGGCCGGGCTTGAGCAGCAGCGCGCACAGTGCCGGAGTCAGCGTCAGTGCGACGCAGCCGGAGATCGTGACCGAGACCGCGATCGTGATCGCGAACTGCTTGTAGAGTTGTCCGGTCAGACCACCGAGGAAGCCGACCGGTACGAAGACCGCGCACAACACCAGCACGATCGCGACAACCGGGCCGGTGACTTCCTGCATCGCCTTCAGTGTCGCTTCGCGTGGCGAGAGTTTCTCCGTCTGCATGATCCGTTCGACGTTTTCAAGCACGACGATCGCATCGTCGACGACGATGCCGATCGCCAGGACGAGGCCGAACAGGGTCAACGTGTTGATCGAGAAACCGAGCAGATACATGCCGGCGAACGTGCCGACCAGCGAGACCGGCACCGCGAGGCAGGGAATCAGCGTCGCGCGCAGCTTCTGCAGGAACAGGAAGACGACCAGGAAGACCAGCGCGATCGCTTCGCACAGCGTCTTCACGACTTCGTGGATGGAAACCTTGATGAAGGGCGTCGTGTCATAGGGCACGCTGTAGCTGATCCCTTCCGGGAAGGTCTTCCCGAGCTCCTTCATCGCGTTCTTGACTTCGGTTGCAACGTCGAGCGCGTTGGCGCCGGGCTGCAGGTAGATCGCGATCATCAGGCCGGGTTTGCCGTTGAGCGTGCCGGAGAAGGAATAGTCGCGGGCGCCCAGTTCGACTTTGGCGACGGCGCTGACGCGAACCGTGGAACCGTCTGGGTTGGCGCGCAGGATGATGTTCTCGAACTCGTCCGGGTCGGCCATCCGGCCCTGGGTGCTCATGGTGTAGGTGAACTGCGGGCTGCCGTCGTTAGGCGTGTCGCCGATCTTGCCGACCGCGAACTGGGCGTTCTGCTCGCGGATCGCCTGCACCACGTCGGAAGTGGTCATCTTCAGCTCGGCCAGGCGACCCGGCTTGAGCCAGACGCGCATCGCGTAGTCCTGGGCGCCGAGGATGGCCGCATCGCCGACGCCAGGCAGGCGCTTGAGGGCATTGACGACGTTCAGATACGCGTAGTTGGACAGGTAGACGGTGTCGTACTTGTTCGACGGCGAGGACAGCGTGACGATCTGCAGCATGCTCGTCGACTTCTTCTGCACGGTGACGCCGTTCTGCTTGACCGTATCGGGCAGCACCGGCAGTGCGGTCTGGACGCGGTTGTTCACGTTGGTCGTGGCCTGGTCAGGGTCGGTGCCGATGTTGAAGTAGACGTTCAGGCTCATCGTGCCGTTGGCGGCACTCGTGGATTCCATGTAGATCATGTTCTCCACGCCGTTGACCTTGTCCTCGATCGGCGCGGCCACGGTCTTCTGCAGCGTTTCCGCATTCGCTCCGCTGTACTGGGCACTCACCGAGACCACCGGCGGCGTGATGTCCGGGAACTGCGCGATCGGCAGCGTGAAGATTGCCGCTGCGCCGGCGAGCATGATCAGGATGGAGAGGACTGAGGCGAGAATCGGTCTTTCGATGAAGACGCGTGAAATCATGGCCTCATCCTCGCTTTTGCGTCGGCGCTGCCGTGACGACCCTGACCGGCTGGTCGGCGCGTACCCGCGTCAGGCCCTCGACGATCAGGTGTTCGCCGCCCTTGAGTCCCTTGGCGATCACGAAGTCTTCTCCGTGCGTGCCGGCGGTCTCGATCGGACGGGCGTGGGCGATGCCGTCAGGTGTGACCAGATAGACAAACTGGCCCTGGGCCGATGTGGCGACCGCCTTCTGCGGGATCAGGATCGCGTGCTTGAGTTCAAAGCCCTGTAGCGAGACTTTGACGAACTGTCCGGGCAAGAGCTTTTTGCCGGGATTCGGCAGCTCGGCGCGCAGCTGTTGGGATCCGGTGGTCTGCGAGATCAGCGTGTCGGCGAAGTTGATCCGGCCCTTGCCCGGAAATTCCGAACCGTCGGCGAGCGTGAGCTTCACGTCCACGCTGCTGTGGGCCGGCAGCTTGAGGCTGCCCGAGGCGCGTAGGCGCTCGATGTTCAGCTTGTCGCGTTCGGGCAGACTGAACATCACATAGAGGGGGTCGATCTGGACCACCCGGGTCAGCAGAGTCTGCGGACCATTGACCAGCGAACCTTCGGACATCAGCGACAGGCTCGCGATGCCGCCCAGCGGGGCGGTGACGCGGGTGTAGTCGACGTTCAGCCGGGCTTTGGTCACGTTGGCGGCGCAGGCCTGCAGCGCAGCCAGGGCCTGTTCCTGCGCCGAGCGGGCGTCGTCGACGTCCTTGCGGCTGACGGCCTGTTCCTTGAGCAGCGGCTCCAGGCGGGTGAAATCGCGCCTGGCCTTGTCCAGCACGGCGGCCTGCTGAGCGTACTGGGCCTCGGCCTGTTTGAGCGCAGCCACGAATTCAGCCGGATCGATCAGGTACATCAGTTGTCCGGGCTCGACCGCGTGGCCCTCCCTGTAATTGCGCTTGAGCAGGATGCCTGTCAAGCGTGGCCTGACCTCGATCTCGCGCGAGCCGGCGGTCTGCCCGGTATAGGTGGCTTCGACGGGCACGTCGCGGGCCATGACGGTCTGTATCGCCACCTCGGGTGTGCCGAGCTTGGGTGCGTCGGGTGCCTTGCAGGCGGACAGGCCAAGAAGGGTGGCGGGAAGCAACAGGAGTCCGGACAGGAGGGTTGGGCTGGCTCTCATCATGGTCCTCGGTAAATGTATGGCGAAGCCGTCGGAGCGGCGGGCGGGCCTCCCGCGCTGCGTCAGGGAAGCCCCGCGGGGCGGTCAGCGGGGGGCCGAGGCGTCGCTGTTCTGCTGCGGCGCTTCACTGCTGCCCCGGGCGGATGCGGAGCAGTCCGGAGCTTTCAGTTCCACGGTCCCCTGGGCGGCGTTCTCCGCTGCGCAGCCGGGTTCGAGCTTGCGGGCCTTCTTCAGCGCTTCGGCGAACTTTCCGGCGGCGCGGGAGATCGCGGCGTTCATCGCGGTCTGCTGGCTGACGACCGAAGCGACGTCGAAGGCGTCTGGGCCCTGGCGGGTCTCGAAGCTCGCGAGCAGCATGTCAAGGTTCGCGTCGCGCAGTTCGCCGGAGATCGTGACTTGGCCCATATTTTTCGGTGCCGTTCCGCCGGAGGCGCTGCGACCGGCATTGAGGACCAGGCCTATCGGCAGCAGGTGGCCGATTGAGGCCGCGACCGGGCTGGAGAGCCTGACGTCCTCGACGCGCAGCCGCAGGCGCAGTGCGTTCGCGCAGGGCTTGTCGGCGAGCGGGAGTTTCGCCTCGACGACGCGGGTGAACTCGGCCAGGGTCTGTTTTGCCGCTTCCACGCGCAAAGCCTCGCTGACGCCCTTCCAGTGTTCCTCGTCCGGCGTCGACAGCGTGACCGGATCGATGATCGCGCACTCGTAATGGCTCAGGCGGGGCGGGTGAGCATCGTCGCCGGCGACCGTCAGATCCGCGGCGGTCTGGGCCAGACAGGCGCCTGCCCAGGCGCCGAACAGCAGGCTGAAGCCGTAGGGTGCGAAGATTCCGGGATGCAGATTCGGCATGTTCCGATACCTCTTGGCAAGGTTCAGCGGTGAGTGATCCGGTCTCCCTGCACGGTATGTACCTCCAGCTGTACTTCATTGCCCGTCCGGTAGGGCGGCACATAGGGCAGGGTTTCGCTGATTCGACGTCCTTGCCAAGTGTAGGTGACGATTGCGCCAATCTGGCGTTCAATTCGCTTGTCGGTCTGGGGGGCGCGTGTCGTTGTGCACGGTGCGCAGAGGGCGCTTGTCGAGGTCGCGGGCGAGCTGCTGCGCTTGCTGTTGAAGGGCTGGGGCAGGACGCCCGCACAGCAAGGCGCGGATGCTTGCCCGCTGGCCGGCGATTTCGCGGCCGGCCTGAGCGGTCGTCCTACTCCCGGGGCGTTTCGGGGCTGTGGGGCGCCGTGCAGGGGATATGTATCGTGAAACGGGTGCCCTGGCCCGGCTCGCTGTCGACCCGGATCTGCCCGCCCAGCACGCCGGTCACGATGTTGTGCGCGATGTGCAGGCCCAGGCCGCTGCCCTGACGGCCGCGCTTGGTCGTGAAGAAGGGGTCGAAGATCTTCTTCATGTGCTCGGCCGGGATGCCCAGACCATTGTCGGATACGGTCAGGATCACGCTATCGGCTTCGCTCTTCGCCGCTATCCGGATCTCGCCGTGGTCGCGGTTCTCGAAGCCGTGGATCACCGAGTTCGAGATCAGGTTCGTGGCGACCTGTCCCAGAGGCCCCGGATAGCTGTCCAGCGAGATTCCCTTGGGGACGTCGAGCTCGACCGTGTAGGGCGTCTTCTTGAGCATCGGCCTCAGGGTCAGCACGATCTCGGTGATCAGCTCGTCGAGCGTGAATTTGCGTCGCTGCGAGCTGGTCTGGTCGACGGCGACCTGCTTGAAGCTGGAGATCAGCTCGCCAGCGCGCTCCAGATTGCGCAGCAGGATCTCGGTAGCCGAATTGGCTTCATCGAGATAAGCCTCCAGCTCCGAGCGCTTGAGTCCGAGCTTGAAGCCCGAGTGGATTCCCGAGGTCGCATCGCGCAGCGTGCTGGCGACCATCATGCTGTTGCCGATCGGCGTGTTCAGCTCGTGTGCGACGCCGGCGACGAGGCCGCCCAGGGCTGCGAGTTTTTCGGAGCGGACCAGCTCATTCTGGGTCAGGCGCAAGCGGTCCAGCGTTTCCTCCAGGTCGTGGGTGCGCTCGGTGACCCGGGTCTCCAGGGTCCGGGTCAGATTCTCAAGTTCCCGCCGGATGCTCTCCTGCCGGGTCAGATCGACGATGTTGACGAGGATCTTGGGCGGGTCCTCGTTGGTCAGCTTCCTCGCCCAGATCCTCGCTTCGATCGTGCGGCCATCGCGGGTGCGCATCGGCACGGCATGGCCCGAAACGACGTCCTCGCTGGCAACCCGGCTCACCCAGCCGGCCCTGTCCGCGTCGCTGAAGAACAGGCCCAGCTCGGACGAGGTGCGCCCGGCGATCTCGTCCGGGTTCAGCGCAAAGAGGTCGCAGAAAGTCTTGTTCGCATCGAACATCATGCCGTCGGTCAGCCGCGAGATCGACATCGGAATCGGGGCGAGCTGGAAGGTCAGCGAGAAACGGGCTTCGGATTCGCGCAGCGCCGCGAGCGTGTGCTGTCTGAGCATCTCGGCTCCGGCGCGCTGGGCGAAGATCTCGGCGAGCGAGCGGGGCAGCTCGGCGTTTCTGAGCGGCGACGCGAACAGCGCGACCAGCGCTCCGGCCTGATTCCCGTCTTCACCGGGAACCGTGATCGCGATCAGCGCTTCGGCCGAAGTGTCGATCAGCGTCTTCTCATCGGGGAAGGCACCCCGGGCGTCGGCGGGGATGACCAGATTGACTCCGCCGAGTACGCGCCTGAGGATGGGACTGTGCAGGTCCGCATCGAGCGCTGCGGGATGGTGGGCGAGCCGGTGCGGGCCGTCCCCGCTCGCCTGGATCAGCAAGGCCGCTGTCGCGCCGGTCGCCTCGCACAGGTGTTCGAGCAGGTGGGCGAAGAAGTCCGGGTCGCGCTCGGAATCGCTCGCTTCGGCGAGCCTGCGCATGCCCTCGGCGGCCCGCCTCAGGTCGGAAACGTCGCGGAACAGCATCGCGACGCGCTGAGGTCCGGTCTGGAAAGCGAAAACTTCGAGCAGGGCCGGGCCGTGGGGTAGCGAGTAGGGAAGCTCGCCATGGCTGTAGCGCCTTCCGGTGTTGATCGCTTCGACGAGCGCGCGCTTGAGCCCGGTCTCCTCGAACTGCGGGAAGGCGCTTTGGGTCGTCATGCCGCGCAACAACCCGCAGTCCAGTCCGAGGATGCGGTCGGCCTGCGGGTTGCTGGTCACGAGCGAGAGTTCGCCGTCCGCGCCGAGTTCGAACTCGAATACGCCCAGCGGCGCGTTGTCGATCAAGGCCCTGAGCCGCTGTTCGGAACGGGCCAGCGCGAGCTCGGCGGTCTTGCGGTCGGTCACGTCGTCATAGACGCCGAGTACGCCGATTATGTGCTCCTCGGCATCGCGCAGCGGCACCTTGCTGTGCCTGAGCCAGTAGGAGCCTCCATCGCTGCGCCGCTCTTCCTCGAAGTTCAGCCGGGCTTGCCCGCTCTGCAGGATCTGCAGGTCGTCCCTGACGATGGCGCTCGCATTGTGGCTCCAGATCTGCGAGGAATCGAGCTGGCCGCGCAGCTCTTCGGGCGTGCGCAGCGTGTCCGCGGCGAACTGCGCATTGCAGCCCAGATAGCGCGATTCCCTGTCCTTCCAGTAGACGCGGACCGGGATCGTGTCGAGCACGGTCTGCAGCATCCGGCGCGATTCCAGCGTTCTGAGTTCGGCCTGTTTGCGCTCGGTGATGTCGGTCTCGACGGTCATGAACTGCAGGATCTGCCCGCTCTCGTCGTGGATGGGCTGAATTTCCTTCTGCACCCAATAGCTCGAGCCGTTGCGCGCGTAGTAGAGGATTTCGACTTCGTCGATGCCTTCGCCGCGCGCGATCGCCGCGTTCAGTCTGTTTCTGGCTTCAGTCTGGGTGGCCGGGCCGATCAGGAATTCGTCCTGGCGGCGACCGCGCACTTCGTCGGTCGTCCAGCCGCTGATCCGGCAGAAGGCCATATTGGTCCAGCTGATCCGCCCCTCGGCATCGGTGATGATGACGATGTTCGTCGTATGGCTGACGACCCGCGCGAGCAGCGCGATTTCCTGTTCGGCCCGTCGCTGTTCGGTGATGTCCTCGGCCATCGCGACGATGCGCTCGGGCTGGCCCTGGGCGCCGCGAACCAGGTTGTTGTACCACTGACAGGTGATTTCGCTGCCCTTGCGGGTCTTGTTCGTCAGCACCTTGCTGCGGCTCGTTGTCTCTTCGTCCTCGGGCGCGAACAGATCCTCGGCCGCCGTGCTGTCGTCGGGGAGAATGAAGCTGATCGATTGAGCCAGAGCCTCTTCGCGGCGCCAGCCGAAGATGCGCTCGGCGGCGGCATTCCATTCGTGGATCTGATGGTCGGCGCCGATCTCGATGATCGCGATCGGGCTTTGCTCGACCAGATCCCGGAGTCTGGCTTCGCTCAGATGCGCGGCTTGTTCGGCGCGAAGCCGTTCGACGAGGTCGACTTCGAGCTGCCGGTTCTTTTCCTCGACGGCTGCGATCAGCTTGCGCAGCGAGCAGCGGGTCTCTTCGAGCCGCTGTTCGAGCACGCCGATTTCGTCGTCGGACAGAGCCTGGATCGGTTTGTCGAGCATGCCTTCGGCGAGCCGCATCGATTCCTCCCCGACCCTCTGCAGCGGGCGCACGAGGCGGCGTTCCAGAACCAGCGTGATCAGCACGAAGCCGATCAGGATCTGCGCGGCAAGGGTGATCGCAAGCGTCAGCAGCCGGGAGCGGACCGACTGGACGACCAGCGCGTCCGAGATCTCTATCCTGACCGTGCCCAGGCGGCGGCCATCCTGAACGATGGTGCGCTCGGTGTGATAGCTGCGGTCGGTGCGGCGCTCGGCCTTTTCGCTGGCGACGAAGGTTCCCAGCGTCGCATCGCGAACCTCGATCTTGTAGACGTCGGGGCTGCGCATCACCGCTTCGATCAGCTTGTTCGCGGCGACCGGGTTGAAGGACCACAGCGGTTCCTGCAGCCCCAGCGCAAGCACTTCGCCGTACTGGTTCAGCGCTTCGTCAGAGCGCTCGCGCAGCGATTCGGCAAAGAAGATCCGCCCGCCGATCGCTCCGACGAGCAGAGCGGGCAGCAACAAGCCCAGCATCACGGCGACCAGAATCGCGCGCCTGACAGTCAAGCGGTGCTTCATTGCGCACCTTCCCTTTTCAGCGGTTGGCTTTGAGCCAGTCGAGCAGGGGGTCCGGCTCCATCGGCCGGGCATAGTAAAAACCTTGTGCTTCCTGGCAGCCCAGGCCGATCAGGGTATCGGCCTGAGCCTTGTCCTCGACGCCTTCGGCGATGATCTGCAGGCCCAGACGGCGACCCAGCTGGATCACCATCTCCGGGATCTGCGCTCCACGCCGCGAGTCGGTGATCTCGTTGACGAAAGCGCGGTCGATCTTGAGCCGGTCCACCGACAGTTTCTGCAGATAGGACAGCGACGAAAAACCGGTTCCGAAGTCGTCGACGGCGACCGAGATCCCGGTCTCCTTGAGCTTGTCCAGGGTCTGGAGCAGGAAGTCCGCTTCCTCCATCGCCATCGACTCGGTGATCTCCAGCTCGATCTTCGATGGATCGACTCCGCTGTCCTGGATGGCCCGCCTCAGCACGAAGGGGAAGCGGGGGTGGCGGAACTGCGGTACCGCGACGTTGACGGCCATCCGGATGTGACCGAAACCCTGTTGCGTGAGCTTGGCCTGGTAGTGGCAGGCGACTCTGAGCACCCATTCGCCGATGCTGACGATCAGGCCCGAGTGCTCGGCCAGCGGAATGAAGCGGTCCGGCGCGATGAACTTGCCGTCCTCACCCCGCCAGCGGATCAGCGCTTCGACACCGATCGCCTTGCCGGTCACGAGATCGACCTGGGGCTGATAGACGAGGAAAAGCCTCTCGTTGTCGAAGGCCTGGCGCAGAGCCTGGAGCAGCTTGACGCGCTCCTGGATCTCGACGCTCATCTCGTGGTTGAAATAGTTGACCTCGCCCCGGCTGCGCTGCTTCGCGCGCTTCAAAGCGATATTGACGTCCTTGAGTGCTTCGCCGCCGTCGCCTTCGGCCTCCGACAGTCTGAGCAGGCCGCAGGTCACCGAGGTCATCAACTCCTGCCCGTCGATCACGAAGGGCTCCTGGAAGAGCCCGAGCAGGTTTGACGGAGTCAGCTCGACGCTGGGGCCGAGCAGGCCGAAAGTGTCGCCCGCAACCCTGGCCACGACCACATGGGCGCCCAGCCCGCTCTTGAGCCGGCTGGCGACCGCCTGGAGCATGCGGTCGCCGAACTGGTGACCCAGTGCGTCATTGGTCTCGGCGAAGTGGTCGATATCGAGCAGCGCCAGCACTTTGTCGGCGCGTCGGGGTGAAGCGAGGCTGTGATCGATGTGGGCGATGAAATGGTTGCGGTTGGGCAGACGCGAGAGCTGGTCGTAGTAGGCGAAGGAGTGCAGCTTCGAGAAAAGCGCCGCGTTGTCGAAACCGACCGCGATGTTGCTGCAGAACACTTCGAGCAGGCGGCGGTCGATGTCGCTCAGCGCGACCGTCGATTCGACGTAGGCCGCGACATCGTGGTGGGCCGAACCCTGGAAGAACAGCGTCGTTCCCGTGCCGTCGAACAGACTATGACGCTTGGCGAGACAGCGCTTGATCGACGAGGCGATGGCCGGGTTGTCGATCGAGGCCAGCGGTTGGTTGATCAGATCCGCGTAGCGCCCCGCCGCGGCGATGACCTGCAGCGAATCTTCCGGGTTCTCATCCCGGCCGCCCTCCTGGGCGCAGATCAGGCCTTCGGGGGGCAGGCCCAGCAGCGCGGCGATCTGGGTGATCACTCCGGCCGCGAAATTGCGGATGCCGTGCAGCGCCATCAGCTCGGCACTCGCATGGACGATGATGTCCAGGCCGCGCCGGCTCGCATTGATCGTCCGGATCTGCTCATAGGAGCGGATCGCCGAAGTCAGCGTCGTGAACAGTTTGTTGCGCGTGAGCTCGGACTTGGTCTTGTAGTCGTTGATGTCGTAGTCGCGGATCGCGTCGATTTCGGGGGCATAGCCGGGCTGACCGGTGCGCAGGATGATCCGCGTGTCCTCCATGCCGAAATCGTCGCGGATCGTCTTGACGAGGCGAAGGCCGGAATCCTCGGTCTCCATCACGACGTCGAGCAGGATTACTGCGATGTTCTTTTCGTGTTGCAGCAGCTCGCGGGTCTGACTTCCCGAGTAGGTATGCAGGAAGGTGAGCGGCCGGTTGAGGATCTGGGTCTTGCGCAGCGCGAGCAGTGTCGTCGTGTGCACATCCGGGTCGTCATCGACGATCAGGATCCGCCAGGCGGGTCCCTGGGATGCGGGGGAGGCGAGGGTCCCGGAATCATCGTCGATGAAGGTCAGTTCATCGTCTGGCTGCTTGTGCTCAGTCACTTCGAATCCCCTGTCCGTAGCTGCCCGTAAACATCTTCATCGTAACGGCATCGCGCCGCAAAACGTGAGTGTGCTTTTCCCTTTATTAGTAGTGATTTTGAACTTGTGCCGACGGTATGGAAAGGGCGTGCCCAAGCACGCCCTGTTTCCACGCTCAGAGCCACTTAGGCGGCATAGTTCGCCGCGGCGAAATCCCAGTTCGCCAGCGAATCGAGGAAGGCGGCGACAAACTTGGGGCGGGCATTGCGGTAGTCGATGTAGTAGGCGTGTTCCCACACGTCCAGCGTCAGCAGCGGCTTGTCGCCAGCGGTCAGCGGGTTGCCGGCCGCGGTCGTGTTGACGATCGCGAGTGAACCGTCCGCTTTCTTGACCAGCCAGGTCCAGCCCGAACCGAAGTTGCCGACCGCGCTCTGCGTGAAAGCCTGCTTGAAGGCTTCAAAGCTGCCGAAAGCCGTCGCGATCGCGGCGGCCAGCGCGCCAGAGGGCTCTCCGCCGCCCTGGGGTTTGAGCGAGGACCAGAAGAAAGTGTGGTTCCAGACCTGGGCCGCGTTGTTGAACAGGCCGCCGGCCGGGGCTTTCCTGATGATCTCTTCGAGCGGAAGAGCTTCGTATTCGGTGCCGGCGATCAGCTTGTTCAGATTGTCGACATAGGCCTGATGGTGCTTGCCGTGGTGGTAATCGAAGGTCTCCGCCGAGATGTGCGGCGCCAGAGCGTCCTTCGCAAAGGGCAGGGGAGGCAGAGTGTGAGCCATTGTCAGTTCTCCATGAATTGGTGGTTTCAGGCTTTGTGGCCGCCCGGTTCGACCGTGGACTGCTTCTCTGGTTCCTGGCCGATTCTCTCTATTCTGGCCTCTATTTGGCCGCGCGCTGGATGAATCGTCAGCATTTCACCCTGATTCGTGTCGCGGGCTGAGCGCAGCAGGCCACCGTCGGCGCGGCGGACGATGCTGTAACCGCGATCGAGCACGGCCTGCGGATTCAGGTGATCGAGATGGGAGGCGAGGTTCGCGATCCTCTCGCGCCTTGTCGTCAGGATCTGCCCGCCTTGAAGATGAAGCCTGGCTGCCAGCGCCTTGAGCCGTTCGTTCTCCCGGGCCGGGGCGGGGCGCCGTGCGGCGAGGCGGTTCGCGAGCAGCGCGAGGCTGGCCTCGCGTCTTTCCTGTTGTCGCCTCACGGCCAAGGACAGCCTTTTCTCGAGCGCAGCGAGCTTCTCGCTCTGCCGTGCCAGATTCTGACGGGGGTGGATCAGCCGGGAGCGGGCCTTGTCGACCCGCTCCCAGGCCGAGTCTGTTCTCTGGCGGATCGCCTTCGCCAATTCTCTGGCCAGGCTGCCGAGGCGGGCGATCGCGTCGACATGGCCGGTGCTGACGATCTCGGCGGCAGCGGTCGGCGTTGCGGCGCGCAGGTCGGCCGCGAAATCGCTGAGCGTGAAGTCGGTCTCATGGCCGACGCCGCTGACGACCGGGATTGGGCAAGCCGCGATCGCGCGGACCAGCGCTTCATCGTTGAAGGCCCACAGGTCTTCGATGCTGCCGCCGCCCCGGCACAGAAGCAGCACGTCCACGCCGTCGGAGGCCGCGCGCCGGCCCGCCGTGCGCACCTGGGCGGCGAGCTGAGCGCCGGCCTCTGCGCCCTGGACCGGGCAGGGGTAGAGCACGAGGGGCAGATGGGGCGCGCGGCGCGCGAACGCGATCAGGATGTCGTGCAGCGCGGCCGCCTGGCGCGAAGTGATGATGCCGATGCCGCGCGGCAGCACGGGCAGGGTTTTTTTGCGCTCGGCGTCGAAGAGCCCTTCGCCAGCGAGCTTCTCCTTCAGGCGCAGGAAGGCTTCGAACAGACGGCCCCGCCCGGCCTCGCGGATCGCCTCGACCTGGAGCTGAAACTCGCCGCGCGCTTCGTACAGCGTGACCCGGGCGCGCACTTCGATGCTCTGCCCCTCGTCGAGCCGGAAGGGCAGGAGCTGGGCGCGCGAGCGGTACATTACGCAGCGCACCTGGGCCTCCTCGTCGCGCAGCGCGAAGTAGAGGTGGCCGGATGCGGCGCGGCTCAGGTTCGTGACTTCGCCGCAGATCCACTGCAGAGGGAAGCGGGACTCGAGCGCAGAGCGCGCCCGTCGGACCAATTCCGACACCGGCACAGCACTGTTTTCCAAGGGAAAATCGCGATTGATCGGGCTTTGCATAGCCTTGATTCTAGCGAAATCCACACCGGAAACCTTTCGGTCATGCGCCGAGGGTCAAATGCGCTGAAACATCGTGGTGGACTTGTAAGTTGCTGAAAAATATGATCTTTGGTCCGCGCTGCATTTTTGATCGGGGTAAGAAAAGCTCTTTCTTTGCGCGCACTTAGCGCGTGTCGATGCGAGTAGTCCACAGACTTGTCCACAGATTTTGTGGATTCCGTTCGTCGTCCGCTGGCTTGCCCCGCAGTATCCCGACGCGATAAAGTTCGCAGCTTGGCAATTCGTATAAATCAGGAGTGTGTCCGTGCTGGCGATCATCCAGGCCGCAGGTTGGCCGATCTATTTCCTGCTTGTAGCCTCGATCATTGCTCTGGCCTTGATCATCGAGCGTTCAATCGCGTTGAGGCGCTCGCGCATCGTCCCCGACGGTCTGCTCGACCGCATCATCACCGAACTTCGCCAGGGCGGGGTGTCCGATGAGCTGATCGTGCGCACGGCGAACCACTCGCCGCTGGGCCGGGTGCTCGCCGCGGGCCTGAAGAACATGCGCGCTTCGCGCGAAGTGATGCGCGAATCGGTCGAAGAGGCGGGCGGTGCGGTTGCCTATGAACTGGGCCGCTTCCTGACGACTCTGGGCACGATCTCGACGGTCACGCCGCTGATGGGCCTGTTCGGCACCGTGATCGGCATGATCGAAATCTTCGGATCCCAGTCTCCGGGCGGCACGAACCCGCAGCAGCTCGCGCACGGGATCTCGGTCGCGCTCTACAACACCGGTTTCGGTCTGATCATCGCGATCCCGTCGCTGATCGCCTACCGCCACTTCCGCGCGCTCGTCGACGGTTTCGTTGTCGCGATGGAGCAGCAGGCGGTCAAGCTCGTCGAAGTCGTGCACGGCGAACGCCACTGAGCCGGAGCGAGAGATGAATTTTCGTCGCGGACACCGGATCGAGGAAGTCGAGATCAACCTGATCCCGCTGATCGACGTGATGCTCGTGATCATCATCTTCCTGATGCTGACCACGACTTATTCGAAGTACTCGGGCCTGGAGATCAATCTGCCGACTTCCGAGGCGCCGGCCACGGCCCAGGTCTCCAACGAGATCGATGTCGCGGTGACGGCGGGAGGCGAGGTGCAGATCAACCACGTTCCGGTTCCCGGTCACGACATCGCGGCGCTCGCTGAAGCGCTGAAACAGGCGAGGCCCAAGACCGACAAGGAACCGGTCGTGATCATCAGCGCCGATGCGAAGACGACACACCAGTCCGTCATCGACGTGATGCAGGCGGCCCAGCAGGCAGGCATGCCGCAGATCACTTTCGCGACCCAGGCGAGCAGCGACTGAGGTGCCCGCTTCTCCTCGATTCTGGAAACGCCGCGGGACGACCGCGGCGTTTCTGTTTCCGCTCTCGCTGATCTTCGCGGTCCTTGCCGCGCTGCGCCGCCTTGCCTACCGGGTCGGGATGCTGCGCGCCCATCGGCTGCCTGTTCCGGTCATTGTCGTCGGCAATATCGCGGTCGGCGGCAGCGGCAAGACACCGGTCGTGCTGTGGCTCGTCGAGCGACTCATCGGGGCGGGGCGCCATCCGCTGATCATCAGCCGCGGCTATGGCGGACGCCAGGCCGGGCCTTTTGCGGTGGCGCCCGACACCGATCCGGCCGAGTCCGGCGACGAGCCGGTGCTGCTCGCCCGCCGCGCTGGCTGTCCGGTCTGGATAGGGCGGGATCGCGTCGCGGTGGCGCGCGCCGCGCTCACTGCGCACCCTGAATGCGATGTGATCGTCACCGATGACGGCCTCCAGCACTACCGCCTCTGCCGCGATATCGAGATCGCGGTCGTCGATCCCGAGGTGCTCGGCAATCGTCTGCTTCTGCCCTCCGGTCCGCTGCGTGAACCGCTGTCGCGGCTCGCGCGCTGCGCTCTGGTGCTGGCCCACGGTGAGCTGCCCGCCGGGTTGCGCGCGCGCTGCGGGGCCGCGCCCGTCCATTCGATGAGTCTTGCTCCCGGCGCGCTCTATCGGCTCAGCGAGCCGCTCTGCCGCCGCCCGGCCGGTGAGCTCGCGGCCCTTCGCCTGCGCGCGATCGCCGGCATTGGCCGGCCCGAACGCTTCTTCGCAACGCTGCGCGCGTTAGGCCTCGCGCCCGCGAGCTGCAAGGCTTTTCCCGATCACCACGCCTTCGGCCCGGCGGATGTCGCGCTCGAAGATGCCGATGCGCTCGTGGTCACCGAGAAGGATGCAGTAAAATTGCAGTCTTTCGCCCCTGAGCAATGCTGGGTCCTCCCCGTGGACGCCTGCATCGGCCAGGGAGCTTTCGATACGATTCTGGAGCGCCTCGATGGATGCCAAACTGCTTGAAATTCTGGTTTGCCCGATCTGCAAAGGTCCGCTCGAAGAGCGCGGCCAGGAGCTCGTTTGCAAGCCCTGCCGGCTCGCCTATCCGGTCCGGGACGGCATTCCGGTGATGCTTCAGGACGAAGCCCGGATTCTCGGGAACGACGAAGAATGATCCCTTTTGAAGTCGTTGTACCGGCCCGCTACGCGTCGACGCGTCTGCCGGGCAAGCCGCTCGCCGATATCGGCGGCAAGCCGATGGTCGTGCGCACGCTGGAGCGGGCCCAAGCCTCGGGGGCGCGTTCGGTCTGGGTTGCGACCGATCACGCGGACGTCGAGGCGGCGGTCAGGGCCTGCGGTGGTCAGGCTCTGTTGACCCGTGCGGACCATCCGAGTGGAACCGACCGGCTCGCCGAAGTCGTCGACCGCCTGGGCTGGCCGGACGATGCGATCGTCGTCAATGTCCAGGGCGACGAGCCGCTGATCGACCCGGCTGTGATCTCGGCCGTGGCCCGGGCTCTGGCCGACGATCCGGAGGCGGCGATTGCGACCGCGGTCCATGCGATCCACTCGGCGGAGGACTTCTTCAACCCGGCCGTCGTCAAGGTCGTTGCCGACCAGAACGACAACGCGCTGTATTTTTCGCGCGCGCCGATGCCCTGGGCGCGCGATGCGTTCGCTCGCGACAAAAGCGTGCTGCCCGCGGCTCTGCCCGCCTTGCGTCACGTCGGCCTCTACGCGTACCGGGCCGGGTTTCTGCGCCGCTACGCCGGACTCGCGCCGTCTCCGCTCGAGAGCGTCGAGATGCTCGAACAGCTGCGCGCGCTGTGGCATGGCTACCGGATCAAACTGATCAGGCTCGCTTCCGCGCCGCCCGCCGGAGTCGACACTCCGGAAGACCTGGCGCGGGTGAGGGCTTTTTTCGATGCCGCGAATCCCCCGCGGTGAGACCGGAAGCTCGCGCTTTCGCGGGCTTCACTGCACTGAATCAAAAGGAGAACACGATGCGACTGATCCTTCTCGGACCGCCTGGAGCTGGTAAAGGAACCCAGGCCAAATTCATCTGCGAGAAGTTCGGTATCCCCCAGATCTCGACCGGCGACATGCTGCGCGCCGCGATCAAGGCCGGCACGCCGCTGGGCCTGGCTGCGAAGAAAGTCATGGACGCCGGTCAGCTGGTGTCCGACGACATCATCATCGGCCTGGTCAAGGAACGCCTGACCCAGCCGGACTGCGCGAAGGGCTATCTGTTCGACGGCTTCCCGCGCACGATCCCGCAGGCCGAAGCGATGAAGACTTCCGGCGTTGCGATCGACTTCGTGCTGCAGATCGATGTGCCCGACGAGGAAATCGTGGCCCGGATGTCCGGTCGCCGCGTGCACCTCGCCTCCGGCCGCACCTATCACGTCGTGTTCAATCCGCCCAAGGTCGAAGGCCTCGATGACGAGACCGGCGAAGCGCTGATCCAGCGCGACGACGACCGGGCCGAGACGGTCAAGAAGCGCTTGGACGTCTATCACGCCCAGACCGCGCCGCTGGTCAAGTACTACGGCGACTGGTCCGCGACCGGAGAGGCCGCCGCGCCGAAGTGCCGCAAGATCTCGGGCGCCGGTAGCGTCGAGCAGATCACGACCCAGGCTTTCGCCGCGCTCGCCTGAGCGCGGGTGACCTGGTCGTCGAAGAGGGCGCCCTGCTGGGCGCTCTTTTTTTCGCTGAAAATCCCTGCGCTGCGGCTTGGCTCCTCTGGCCTGTGGATCGTGCGCCGCATGCGGGGCAGAATCGCGAGCCTGCCCGCATTCCTCCCGGATTCGAAAACGATGAAAAGACTGCTCTGCGAGATGTTCTCCGTATCAGGCCTCTGCCTGTTGGCGCTGACGGCTCAGGCCCGGGGCGAAGCGCTGCTGCTGCGCCCGGAGGCAGCGGTCGCAGTCGAAGCCAAACCCGCGTTGGCCGTGCGCCGCACGCTGGTCGTGGCCGCCCATCCGCTGGCCGCCGAGGCCGGACGGGAGATCCTCAGGCAGGGCGGCTCGGCCGCCGATGCGGCGATCGCGGCTGCGTTCGTGCTGGGTCTGGTCGAGCCCCAGTCCTCGGGCTTGGGCGGAGGCGCTTATGCACTGAGCTGGAACCCGGGAAACCGGAAAGTCCGCGCTTTCGACGGACGGGAGACCGCGCCGGCCATCGCCGGGCCCACCTGGTTCGAGCGGTCAGACGGTGCGACGATGGGGCTGCGCGAAGCGATCGCGTCGGGACGCGCGGTCGGCGCGCCCGGCCTCGTCGCGGTGCTCGCCCGGCTGCACGAACGCGAAGGGCGGCTGCCCTGGGCGCGTTTGGTGCTGCCGGCGCAAAGGCTTGCCCGCGAAGGCTTCCCGGTCTCGCCCCGGCTCGCCGCTCTGTTGGCTCTGCCGCCCGGAATCACGGACCCCGAGGCGCGTGCGCTCTATTTCGACGCCGAAGGCCGGCCTTATCCGGTCGGCCACACGCTGCGCAATCCGCGCTACGCGGACACGCTGGAGCTGATCGCCGCGCGCGGGCCGGCGGCGATGCAGACCGGCGAAGTCGCCGCGGCGATCGTCGCCCGGACGCGTGAAGCGGCGGGGCGGCCGACCCTCTCGCTCGCCGATCTCGCGGACTACCGGGCCGTCGAGCGCGAAGCGCTCTGCGCGAACTATCGCGCCTACCGTGTCTGCGGCATGCCGCCATCGTCTTCCGGCGGCAGCACGGTGTTGGCGATGCTGGGCATATTGTCCCGCTTCGATCTCGCGGCGCTGAGGCCGGTGTCTGCCGGGTCTATCCACCTGTTCGCCGAAGCGGGGCGCCTTGCTTACGCCGATCGCGACCGCTATCTCGGCGATCCGGACTTCGTCCCTGTGCCTCTGCCCGGCCTGCTCGCTCCCGACTATCTGGCCGAGCGCGCGGGTCATATCTCGCTCGCGCGCAGCATGGTCAAGGCCGAAGCCGGGCGCCCGCGTGGGGCGAAGGCGTTGGCGTCTGCCGAGGCTTATCCCGAGGCCGGGACGACCCACTTGAGTGTCGTCGATGGCGAGGGGCGCGCGGTTTCGCTGACCTCGTCGGTCGAAGACGCTTTCGGTAGCCGGATCTGGGTCAAAGGCTTTTTTCTGAACAACCAGCTGACCGATTTTTCCGCACCCGGCCCTAAGCCAGGGGTGGTTGCGAACGAGGTGGGGCCGCGCAAGAGGCCGCGCAGTTCGATGTCGCCGACCCTGGTCTTCGATGCCGAGGGAAAGCTCTTCGCGGTGCTCGGTTCGGCGGGCGGAGGAGCGATCATCAACCATGTCGCCGAAACCCTGGTCGCGCTGATCGACTGGAAGCTCTCGCCGGCCGAAGCGCTGGCCTTGCCCCGCTTTGGCAGCCGCAACGGCCCGACCGAGCTGGAGGCGGGAACGCGCGCCGAGGCGCTGGCCGATGCGTTGCGCGCGCTCGGGCACGAGGTGAGGGTGGGGCCGGACCCCAGCGGCCTTCACCTCGTCGTGCGCAAACCGGGCGGCGGCTGGTTCGGTGCCGCCGACCCGCGCCGCGATGGTGCGGCACGAGGGGATTGATGTTCCTTTTGGGGCGAAAGCGGGTGGATTCTTGCGGATTTGCTGAGCCTTAAAGGTCATTCGTTGCGTCAAGGGCGGAGAAAGTCGCTTTTTTGGCAATGAAATCGGTGTTTCGGTGAGTTTGAGCATGTGTTTTGCTTGTAAGGCCGGGCGTGGGACTGCAGCATTTCCCCCGATATTCCGGAATTAACGCCTGCCTGGATGCGAGGCCACCGGGAGTGGCAGCTCAAACTCAAGGAGAAACAAGAATGCAGAAGAAACTGATCGCGCTGGCGCTGGCCAGTCTTGCCGCCGGGCCGGTCCTCGCCGCCGATACCTCCGTAACCCTCTATGGCTTGCTCGATGCCGGCTTCGCCTGGCGCGGCGACAACTACGACAGCTCGGTCGGCTCGCGCAAGAGCGTCGACAGCGGCCAGTTCAATGGATCGCGCCTGGGGGTCAAAGGCCAGGAAGATCTCGCCCCCGGCGTCAAGGCGCTCTTCCAGCTCGAAGCCGGCATCGCGGCGGATACCGGCCGGAGCAACCAGGGCGGAGCGACCTGGGGCAGGCAATCCTGGATCGGCCTCGAAACGAATTCGATCAAGGCTTCTTTCGGTCGCCAATACACGCCGGCCTTCAATCTCTATGCGAACCTCGACCCCTTCGGTCTGGGCTCGGTCGCCGAGCTGAACAACATCTTCACCCACGTCGCGGCGCGGGCGAACAACGCGGCCTACATCGCGACGCCTTTCTACGGTGACAAGTTCGCGGTCGAAGCGATGTACTCGACCCAGCTCAGCGGTGACGAAGCCCAGGGCAATTCCAAGGATGTCCGCTACGCGTCGGTCTTCCCCAAGCTCAAGCTGGGCAATGCCTTGCTCGAAGCCGGCTACACGAAGCAGACGACCAAGGGGGCTTCCGGAACCGATTCCGCGATCGACCTCGGCGCGATCATCGATCTGCAGCCCGCCAAGCTGACTCTGGCCTACGCCCGGGTCGAGAACGGCGCGAGCGAAGTGCTCGCCAATGGCGACAAGAAGAAGTACGACCGCTTCCATATCGGCACCACCGTGCCCTTTGGCAATCTGAGCCTGCTCGCTTCGTGGAACTACTCGAAGGACAAGAATGGCCTGAACGACAAGGCTTCCCAGCTGGGCATCGGTGCGACCTACGATCTGTCGAAACGCACGACGCTGTACGCCGCGTTCGCGACGATCGACACGACCGATGGCGCGAACGCGGGCAAGGCCTATCAGGTCTATGACGCGACCAACGACGCCTTCGGCTATCGCCGCGGCGCGAACATCGGCTTCTTCCACTCCTTCTGAGCGGCAGGAACGGGTCGGCGAGGGGCGCCTTCTGGGCGCCCTTTGCCTTTCAAGACGGAAAGTTCGGATTCCCGCGCGATACGGGATTGACGCGGGATCAATTTCTCTATACTATTGCTTGCTCTCGGGGTGTAGCGCAGTCCGGTAGCGCGCTTGCTTTGGGAGCAAGATGTCGGGGGTTCGAATCCCTCCACCCCGACCAAAGCACCCGCTCCGAGGAACCGATGGGCGAACCGCCCGTAGCTCAACTGGATAGAGCAACGGCCTTCTAAGCCGTAGGTTACAGGTTCGATTCCTGTCGGGCGGACCAAGTAGTTTGCAGTACAGATTTCAGTGGCGGCATTAGCTCAGTTGGTAGAGCACTGGATTGTGATTCCAGGTGTCACCGGTTCGATCCCGGTATGTCGCCCCATCATTCAAGCAAAAGGCCAATCCACAAGGATTGGCCTTTTGCTTTTCCAGGAAACGAGTCAGAGGACGTCACTTCCTGACGAACACTCGGCCCTTTCGACGCGAGTCAATACCCGGTGGCTGCTTTTTACCGCTTCTCCGTGGATAGACGGAGTTGAGTCAATACTTCCTGGCCCGCCCAGAACAGCGAAGAGAGCTCGCTCTGTGCTGACTCGATATCGGAAAGAGCGGTTTCGAGCACCCGAACCCCCTGGAATGTAACCAGGTAGAAGCACACCTTTCCCTTTCCGGGATAGGGATACTCTTCGGTCGGTTCTGCTCTTTCGAAGAATTCGTCGGCGGCAACAATCAGCCGTTGCGAAGCAAGCTTGACCTTCTCGTGTGCGCCGCCGCCAATTATTCCGAACGTTGATGTGGTGTAAAGGCTTGAACTGCCATCGCTGAACGACACAATTGTTGCTGTTTGATCATTGATTGGAAAATCAATCAGAACGGCATAGGTGCGGGGAAAGTCTCTGGAGGGGGAAATGCCAAAATGTTCCGCAGGGGCTGACAAGGCGCGGAGCCTCAGTTCGCGCATGACGTCGGCACCAGATTTCTGAGGACTTTCGGTCTGTGCGTGTACGGCAAGGCCAAACGCAGATAGCACGGCAATCGCAATTCTCTTGAATGGGTTCATGTAATTCCGGTCTCTGACAGAAGGAGGCATTTCTTCCGGATGGCGTCGTCCTTGTTCTCTTCAAGAGAACTCCTGATGTTGGCGGATCCCGCAGGAAGCTTTTGCGGGCTCCCTCCGGTGGTTTTCTGGCGCCTTTCCGCCACGCAGCACGAGTGTGCCACTTTGCGCACCCCGCGGAAACGGTCCGCGGGCCCGGCAGTGCGCAATTTCACGGGAGCTGAGCATCCCCGCTTGTCAGCGTCGAGATGACGATTGCAAACTTTTGAAAGCGAACGTGGCGGGGTGGGGAGCGACGTTTGCTGATGGCATAATGTCCACGGCATTATCCGGTGACCCCGGCGATGCCTACCCCCACTTTGAACAGGAATTTGCCATCCATGCTCGGAAAACTCGGTGTTTGTCTCGTCTCGGCGCTCATTGCCTCTACCGCGGTCCAGGCGGCCGACGTCGTCGTCGGCCAGGTGGCTCTGCTGTCGGGCCAGGGGGGGGCGGAGCTGGGGCAGGGGATGCGTCAAGGCGTCGAGGCCTGCTTCGCGCAGGTGAACGCGTCGGGGGGGATCAAGGGGCAGAAGCTCAAACTCGTCAGTGAGGACGATCACTACAGCCCTGCCGAGACCGTCAAGCTCACTGCGAAGCTGCTGCAGATGCCGAACCTCGTCGCGCTGACCTCCTACCGGGGGACCGAGACGACGCTCGCGCTGGCGAAGTCGGGGCTGCTGGCGAAGTCCGGTGTCTCGCTGGTTGGAACCCTGTCGGGCGCCGAAGAAATACAGGGCGTCCCGAACATCTATCACACGCGAATCAGTTTTCAGAAAGAGATCGAGAAGCTGATCCAGCAGATCAACACGATGGGCATGAAGCGGATCGGAGTGTTCCATCCGGCCGATGCCTTCGGTCGGTCCGGCATGGCCGCGGCGACCAAGGCCCTCGCTTCGCTGGGCTCCAAGCCAGCCGCCGTAGAGATCTATGGCGCGAACCCGACTCAGCCGAGCATCGACAAGTCCGTCCAGGCGTTGACGAACGCGAAGCTCAACGCGGTCGTCGTCATCGCTTCGAACGCGCCGGCCTACCTGTTCATCAAGCGCCTGCGCGAGCTCTCTCCGGCCACGCCGATCTATGCGATCTCCGTCGTCGATCACGAGCTGGTCGTCAAGGCCCTGGGGCCAAAGGCGGCGCGCGGAATCGGCTTCTCCCAGGTTGCCCCGTTCCCGTTCAGCGATTCCAAGCCCATCGTCCGCGAATACCGGAAGGCGCTGAGCAAGTATGTGCCGGGTGCCAAGCCGTCCTATTTCAGCATGCAGGGCTATGTCAACGCGAAGGTCCTCGTGCTGGCGATGCACAAGGCGGACAAGCCGCTGACGGCCAAGTCGGTCTCCGCGGCTCTGGCCAAGCTGGGTCCGGTCGATCTGGGTGGATTCGTGATCAACTTCGACAAACGCACCCACAACGGTTCCGACTATGCGGGTCTGAGCGTCGTTGGCGCGAACGGCCAGTTGATCCACTAGTTCCTGCGGGTTTGCGCGCGCGGCAGAGCTATTGGGCCGCGGCGCGCAGCCCCTGCACATAGATCCATTTCCCGGACTTGGCATCGCGCACATAGCTCAAGAGCTGTTTTCGATTGATTCCCTGCTGCGGGAGTTTGAGCGAGATGTGCACCCAACCCGAATTCGGTCCCTCGCTAGGGTCGAAGCACTCGCAGATGATCTGATCGAATTCGGGCAAGTTGTCAGCCGCCCACTGGGCCAACTCCAGCGTGCTCTTGCCGACGATTTCCACGTCGCAGGCGCAGCCCTGGGTGTGCTGGCTGGTGCTCAACCAGCTCTTTGGCTTGTGTTTTAACGCGCGCTCCAGCTCCTGGCTGCGATACACGCTGTTGGGTGTAAATGGTCCGAAGGCAGCCCGGAGAGGCTGCAATACCTTGCGGGCCAGGTTGACCGCTGCCTGCAACTCTTTATCGCCGGGAAAGCGGTTATCCACTCCAGCCCGGCTGGCGAGCTCAGAGCGCGTGAGCTCATAGACACGGAAGTTGGGGGCGATCAGGTCAAGAGGGTCCAGCTTCTGGAGGCTGAGCGATTCCAGTTTCGTCCGGGTGAGGTCAGTCATCGTGATCACTCCGCATGAATGCGCTCAGAGCGCTGCGCGCAGCGTGGCGAGCGCGTTGATCAGGGGTTTGTCCTTTTCCGCGACTCCATCGAGCGTGCCGACCATCTCGCGGACGAAATCCAGATGTTCGAGCACCGAGCAATGCTCACGGGGGCCGGCATCGCGCTGCATCGCCGCCCGGTAGAGTTCGGCGATGTGCGTGACTGCGGTTGTGGAGGCATCCGCATCGGGAGCGTCCTGGGCAAGAAGCAGAACCAGTTCGCAGTTGGGCTCGGTCATGCGATCCGCGAAGTTGGGCCTCTGGACGTCACGGTTCTTGGCCTCGGCGATCATGCGCTGGCAGTCGTCGGCCAGCGTCCTCCGCCAGGCTTCGTCGGGGCTCATCTCGGACCTCCAGCTCAGGACTCGCGCGATCGCCCAGTTCGAAAAGGCGCAAGGGTCTGACCAGCCGCTCAATTCGCAGGATTTCCCGTAATAGCCGGCCATGTTGGCCAAGGCTTCCTGGCGTTTTGGCGCGGAGGCTTGAACCCAGGCGAGATATTTGCAGGCTTCCCCCAGCTGGTTCAAACGTTCCGGGCTTGGCGCGTGCAGGTTGATCGGGTCGAGTTCATCGATGGCGTGCTCTATTTCCGAGATCACGACCGCACGGCCCGCCTCGGTAGCGGATGCGCTCGCCGATGCGCGCAACTCGGACCAATGCTGGGCCGCAAGCTGCACATGGAAAATCGCGCATTGCTCGAGTGCGCGCACCGGACAGTCGGCCGTCTTCGCCGACAGGGCTGTTTCCAGCCAATTCACCGCTTCCGCCCATTCGCGGGTTTCTCCCCAGGCGAAACCCAGCACGGCGGCCACGTCGGCGCGGCAAAGCCATTGCGCTCTCTCCCGGGAAGGGATCCCGCCGAGCTTTTCAACGAGACCGGCCCGCAGGCCTTCCAGCTCTTCCCGGCTGCCGTTTTCTTCGCGTACCCGCCGGCGAATCCACTCGGTGTAATTGCGGATGTCGGAGACGAATTCCACTGGAGCGTGGTAGGTTTTGGACGGGAGCCGTTTCGCGTCGTTGCCGTCTCCGCGCAGGCGATAGCCGGGGTCGCCATAGCACTGGTAGGCTCCCCAGGTATTGACGTTCGGGAAGCGCATCCAGATTTCTTTTCTGGCCGCGAGGACAGCTTCGCCGAAGCTTTCGCCATCGAGAAGATGGCAGTAGAAGCTCGCCGCGAAGGCTTCGCCCGCCGCGTCGTCCACGGCCCAGCCCGCCGCGACAACCGCTTTGACGCCCATGTTGATGAACTGCACGGCCAGATTCGCGGCGAGGGTATTGAGCTGACCCTCGCGGGCCGTTTTGCTCAATGTCTTGCCGAGGTGGCAGCAGTTGAGGAACACCAGTTCCGGCACCCAGCGCATCTGTTCGACATCACCGGGAGTCAGGAATGTATTCTTGCCGATCACCATGCCGGACACGCGCTTGGAAACTACCTTGTTTGAGACGGGCTTATCCGAATCCTCGGCTTTGAGCTCGAACTCGTGCTCGCCGTGTCCTGCCAGGTGAAGGATGCGCCAGGCCTTGTTGTGCAGACCGGCCAGAATTGCGTCGGCCTTGCCGTCAATACACTCGAGCGTCGCGAAGCCCTTGGCGCTGAGCAGGCTGGATACCTTCTGGGCTTCGTGCCGGGCACCGGGCAGATCGCCGAACAGATCCCAACCGGAAAGATCGGGATTGCCGACCACAAAGGCATTGGGCTCGGTGGCGTGGGCGGGATGGGGCCGGAAATTCGGCGTCTTGAGCTGACGCACCAGGCCGGCCGCAATGGCCGGAGGGAGGCTCCCCTCACTCCAGCGGTCTTCAATCAGCTCCCACGGATAGCGGGCTGACACCGCGTCGACCAGCAAAACCCTCGGCTCATCTTTCTGGGCGAGCTCCTTCAGGCGATTGGGCAGCAGCATTTCATACAGAGTCTTGGTGACCTCCGTGTTGGCGCTTGCCGATTGCGATGCCTGGCGGATGAAGCCGTCAGCCAGGCGCAGCTGGCCTGTCGCCAGCGTTTCCTCCGCGCGGGCGCGATCCGTCGTCGCGATGAACCTCAATGTTTCGGTCGCCTCATCCTCGATGATCTCCAGGCGCTGCCACCAGCCCGGAGCATCGTCACCGCGAACACGGCTCAGCGAGCCTTGCCCTGCCGCGATCGTCCCGGATGGCCAGACAAGCCTTAAGGCGAGCTGGCTGTCCTTGAGCACTTTGTCCAGCGCTTCGGCCGCCGCAATCGCGATGTCTTCGTACAGTTCGACGAACTCGATGCGGTCGATGATCACCTTGCCATCGAGCTCCGCGTCTTCGAGCTTCTTGTTGGCCGCCACCGCGGCCTCCAGGATGGCCTCGATCGAGTCGCGCACCGATACGCCGCCGGCGCTCGATCCGGCTCCGACCAGCAGGCAACTCAATGCGGCCGAGCGCACCTGATTCGCGGGGCCGAAACGCTCGTCCGGCCACTGGGCGACGCGCTGCGCGTAATTGAGCATCGCGTCGCGAATGCTCTTGCTCAGCAGGGCCGGACTCAGTTCTCCGACCTGTCCCAGCCCGATGACCACCGCACCGGCCGGGGTGGCGCCGGCTTTTTCCTGGAAAAACAGCGCGTGGCTGCCAAGGCGTTCCGGGTACAGACCCAGGCGTGAGCGGCGGGATAGAGCCTTCCCGAGTCGGGCATCCAGCGAACTTTCGGCGCTGATGATGGAGTCGCCGAGGTAATGCCCGACGATGACCGGATAGCGCGCATAGGCCAGATCACCATGAGTCAGAGTGATTTCGATGAGCGGCATATCCCTGCCGCTCGACGTCTTGCTGACGGGGCGGGAGATTCCGAAACCGAAATCGCTCAAGCTCTCTTCGTCGGGGAGGCCGTCGCAGGGCGGTAGTGCCGGCAAGAGGAAGCGCACGGGGGCCTCCGCGCGGGCTCCTGCCGGTGCGGTGTTGGCAAGGCGTGTCGTTGTGCCGGTCATCAACAGGTCGAGGATGCCGGGGAAGGCCTGCTTGTTCGTACACAGCTCGTCGTGGGCCGTGTCTTCGACGTACCAGGTCGGCACGTCGGGCAGTCGGCCCGATTTCCAGCTCACGGTGCCGTCGCCTTCACCGCTGGCAATGAACGCCAGACGATTTTGTCCGGCCAGCCAGGGCTCCTCGTATTCCTCGATCCGGTAGTCGACGACCGTCGCCCTCTGACTTCCGGCCACATAGACCATGTGCTTGGGATCGGGGGCTGCCTGTCTGAGCAGATCCCAGGTGGATTGCGCGTGGCCCAGCGCGTCGGCGTCCGCGGTACTCCAGTGCGCCGCCAGTTTTCCTTTGAGTTCGTTCCAGAGTGTCAAACGGGAAAAGTCAGGGCCGTTCGGGTCGAAAGGCAGCAACTCCAGCAAGCCGGGGAAACGGTTGACGATGTCGATGATCTGATCCGTGTCATGGGCCAGATCGAGCAGGCTGATTTTCGCCAGGGTCGGGTTGTGTCCGGTCAGCCACCTGACGGCCTCGTGCGAGCCCAGATTGGGCGTGCCCAGCATCATGAAGCGGCTGTTGGGCAGAGCGATGATGCGCCGCCACAAGGCCGCACCCCGACCGCCATCGGCGATCATCGCGCGAACCACGAGTCCGCCCATCGAATGGGCCACCAGGTGCACCGGCTGTCCGCTGCGTTCGAATTCGGGCAGCCAGTTCTCCAGGCTGTCCGCCAGTTTGACCGCGGCTTCGCGCACCGACAGACGCCAGTCGTAGGGGAATACCTCGACACGGTGGCTGCGCGTCAGAAACTCGATCAATGGGCCATAGAAGTTACCGAGGATGTCGGTCGGCCTGATGTCCGGCTTGCCCATCCTCAAGCGCGCCAGCCCCCCTTTGAGCAGTGCGAAGTATCTGAGCCATACCGTGTCGTCGCCGGCATTGAGGGCGCTGCCCATGGTGCCGGGAAGGAGCACGGCGAGCGGTCGCGGAATGCTGACGCTGCGGCTGCGCCGCATCGCCTCGATGTAATGGGGCTCTTCCTTCTTTGCCTGAAGGATGGGTTTGAAGCCGCCGTCGCTGCCATCGGCCCGCGTCAGGCCCGCCACCAACCAGCCCACGCTCTCCTTGTTGCTGAAGTAGTTGAAGTGGCACACCCCCGGGCCTTGAGCGAACTGAAAGCGGGCCTCCGGGCGACGTATTCCGCCGTACATCGAGCGGGTATTGACCACCAGATCGTGGTCGGAGCCAAAAAACCAATCCGCCGCCAGAAGTTTGATCTGGCCCCATAACGAATCGCCCTCGATATCGCCTGCAATCACGCTCAGATCCGCGGTGCTGACGAGGCCGGGGAGTTGCATCATGTGGGTCAGTGCCGAGCCGGGCATCATTGCTTCGAGCCCCGGCAGCGTGCGCGGATCGGTGCGCTCCTTGACCACGGCGAGCATGAAATCGGCCGCGTCATTGACCAGACTGTTTCCGGTCAGGTGATTGAGCACCGAAAGCCAGCGATCCAGCCGGCCAGAAGCCAGAGTGGTTCCGAGGGCCGGGCAAGCCACGCGGACGAAGCGGCGCACTTTCAGCTGGCGCTGCTCGAGCAGTTCGAGCAGCTCGAGCAGCCTTGCCCGATCCGCGTCGTAGGCGGCATCGCGCTCTTTGGCTGCATCCTGCTGCAAGGGGCACAGGCCCAGATCTTTGGCGATCGTCCGATCGGCCGCAAACAGATCCTCGATCTGTCCGGCGTTCAACGGCGCGTCCGTTTTGTTGCGCTCGGCCAGGCACAGAAGCTCCCCGATCAGGCCGCCTCGGGAGTGCGAAACCAGATGCAGCTCGGTGCCTTTGGGCAGGCTGTTGACCAGATCCAGCGCGTTCTGGATCGGGCTCACCGTCAGCGAGCGATGTTCCAGCGCATAGACGCGCTCGCCATAACGCGCCTTCAGCGCGCTTCGCGCCGCGGCGCCGTGCGGGGTTTCCCACAGCTTGCCGAAGCTCCCCGCGAAGCTGGATGCCGTTCCGTGCAGAAACACCAGAACGGGATCCGCGCTGGCGGGCAGAGCTGCTTCCTTTACGGCCGTGAGTTTCAGGCTGTCGTCCAGCGAACAGCGATAGAGCCCAGGCGCGTTGCCGAGCAGTTTTTCTTCGAGCACATGGCCGAGCGCGCCCGCGGCCTTGCCCTGCAGATCGACCCCGAAGAATTCCAGCGCCTTGATGCCCAGTCCAAGCCAGCCTCGCTCCCCCCGGGCGCCGGCCATCGCGGGCTCAGAGACGATCTCCCACGCCTGGCCGCCATCGCGCCCCAGGGCTTCCCGACCCTTTTCGCGGATCAGATCATCGATGCGCGTCCAGAGTACGAAGCCATTCTCAAGCTCAAGCCGTACCACCTGATCGCTGGTCGCCGTGATCTCGCCGACCCCCGCCTCGCGTCCCGCTCCGGGCAAGATTCGCTGCTGCGTCGAGATGGTGATCTCTGTGGTCCGGGGAGGGGGGCTGGCGAGCTGTTCGCTGCCGCGAATCTGGTAACTGCGGGTCATCGGGCACCTCCTGTTCCCGGGTCATGCGCGGCGTGATCCGGGCATCAACGGTTCGGCTCTCGGTCGAGAATCCAGTTCGTCAGGTGCGCTTCCTGGGCGAGCGTGAGCAGGGATGAGGGGGGAGGGCGGCGATCATCTCCGTTGCACAGATCCGGGATCCTGGCCACTCGAAAAGCATAGTTTGAGAAGGGCTCGACGACACACTTTTTCTGCCCCGCCTTGCCTATCCCGGGCCTTGGCTGCGGCAACGATCTCGTCAGGTGTGCCGGCGGACGGGGCATTCACTGCGCGCGCAGCGCGTCGATCGGTTTCATCGCCGCAGCCTTCTTCGCCGGATACCAGCCGAAGAAGATGCCGACCGCTGCGGCCACCGCGAAGGCGGTGATTATCGACGCCGCGGTGATGACGATGGCCATGCCGCTGAGCGCTTTCATCGCCAGCGCCGTGCTCACTCCGAGGGTGACGCCGATCAGGCAGCCGATCACCGAGATGATGATCGCTTCGAGCAGGAACTGAAGCAGGATGTCCTTGCCGCGCGCGCCGATCGCCATCCGGATGCCGATCTCGCGCGTCCGCTCGGTGACCGAGACGAGCATGATGTTCATGATGCCTATGCCGCCGACGACGAGCGAGACCGAGGCTATCGCGCCCAGCATCAGCGACATCACCCGCGCGGTCTCGGCCGCGGTCTGTGCGACCGCGCTGAGGTTGCGCACCGTGAAGTCGTTTTCGCTGCCTTCGCGGAGGCGGTGGCGCTGGCGCAGCAGTTCGTTCATCGCACTTTCGACCGCGGGCATCGCCTCGGCGGATTCGGCCTGAACCATGATGAAGCGCACCGTGCCGACAAAGCGGGTGCCGAAGAGCTTTCGCTGCGCGGTGGTGATCGGGATCAGCACCGTGTCGTCCTGATCGCGTCCGTCCAGACTCTGCCCCTTGCGCTCCAGCACGCCGAGCACGAGATAGGGGCTGTTGCGTATCCTCAGGGTCTTGCCGACCGGATCTTCATCCCCGAACAGGTTCTCGACGACGGTCCTGCCCAGCAAGGCGACCCGGGTCGCGGAGCGGATGTCCGAAGCGGAGAACGCAAAGCCGGCGGCGAGCTTCCAGTCGCGCAAGCCGAGATAGTTCGGCGTCGTGCCGAAGATCTGGGTGCTCCAGTTGTTGGGTCCGTAGACCATCTGTGCGGTCCCCGGGGTGGCCGGGGAGGCCGCGCTGACCGAAGGCAGCTCCGCGATGCTCTGCGCATCGGCCAGCGTCAGCGTCGGCGCGGCGCCGCCGCCCATCCTCAACCCGCCCGAAGTCGTCGAGCCGGAGAGCACGATGAACAGGTTGCTGCCCATCGAGGCGATCGAGGCTTCTACTTGCTGCTGGGCGCCCTGGCCGACGGCGAGCATCAATATCACCGCGCCGACGCCGATGACCATGCCCAGCATCGTCAGCGCGGTGCGCAGCCGGTTGGCGCCGATTGCCTGCCAGGCTTCGGCGAGCATCGCGGAGTTCATCGCAGGACCTGGGCGGAGCTCGCCTGGATCGGCCCATCGTAGTGGATGGCGCCGTCGGCGAGGCGTACCAGACGGTGGGCGAAGGCCGCGATGTCCGGCTCGTGCGTGACGAGGACGATCGTGATGCCGCGCGTACTGTTGAGTTCGGTGAACAGCGCCATGATCTCGTGGCTGGTCGCCGTGTCGAGATTGCCGGTCGGTTCATCGGCGAGGATCAGCCTGGGCTCGTTGATCAGCGCCCGCGCGATCGCGACGCGCTGCTGCTGGCCGCCCGAGATCTGGTTGGGGCGGGAGTGGATCAGGCTGCCCAGACCCAGCGACGCGAGCATCGTGCTGGCGCGCGCGCCTCGTTCGCCGCGCGGCGTTCCACGGTAGATCAACGGGAGCGCGACGTTTTCGGCGAGGCTCGCGCGTGGCAACAGGTTGAAGCCCTGGAACACGAAACCGATCACCTGGTTGCGCAGCCGGGCGAGCTCGTCACGACTGAGCGTGCCGACGTCCCGGCCATCGAGCCGGTAGAGGCCGTGGGTCGCGACATCGAGGCAGCCGAGGATGTTCATGAACGTGGACTTTCCCGAACCGGACGGCCCCATGATCGCGACGAATTCACCGGGGGCGACGCTGACCGAGATATCCCTGAGCACCGGAACCGGCCCCGCTTCGGTCGCGTATTCCTTGTCCAGATGCTCGATGCGGATGATCGCCTCGCTCATCAGAACAGCCTCGGGCCGGTGGTAGTGGGCTTGGCGGGTGGTTGCCTGTCCTCGACGATCACCGCGTCGTTCTCTTTCAGTCCGCCCGAGAGGACTTCGCTCATCCGGTTGTCGGTGATGCCCACCGTGATCCGCACGGGCTTCGGTGTGCCCTGATCGAGCACGTACACGGTGCCGCGATTGCCTTCGCGTCTGGCTGAGTCCCCGTTGGGTGGCGAGGGGGATGCGCTTCGCGCCGGCCGGGTCTCGGCGAGGCGCAGGCGCAGCGCGGCATTGGGAACCAGAAGCGCGCCTCTGCGCTGGGCGACGAGGATGTTCACATAGGCCGTCATGCCCGGCATCAGGATTAGCTCGGGGTTGTCGACGGCGATCACGACATCGTAGGTGACGACGTTCTGTTGGGTTGTCGGGTTGAGCCTGACCTGTTTGACGATGCCGCGGAAGCTGCGCGACGGAAAGGCATCGACGCGGAAGTCGGCGCGCTGGCCGAGTTTGATGCTGCCGATGTCGGCTTCCGCATAGCTCGAATCGATCTGCATCCTGGCCAGATCTTGGGCGATCCTGAACAGCGTGGGCGTTTGCAGGCTGGCGGCGACGGTCTGGCCGACATCGACTTCGCGCGAGACGACGACTCCGGTCACCGGCGAGCGGATCACCGAATAGCCGAGGTTGGTGCGGTCGCGGGTCAGCTGGGCACGAACCAGCGCCAACTGGGCCTTGGCCGCATCGTGGGCCTGAACCGCGACATCGAGTTCCTGTCGCGAGATGTACTCGAGCTGGAAAAGCGCGCGGGCGCGCGCCTCGTTCGCCGCGGCCAGTTTCAGCTGTGAGTTCGCGTTGGCCTGATTGGCCAGGCTCTGCTCGACCTGGGCTTGATAGATCGCCGGGTCGAGTTCGAGCAGCTTCTGGCCCTGGACGACATGGTCGTTGAAGTCGACGAACCACTTTTTGACGGTGCCCGAGACCTGGGTGCCGACATTGACCAGCACGACCGGATTCAGGGTTCCGTTCGCGGAGGCCAGCTGGGTCAGCTCGCCGCGCGTGACCGCCATCGTCCGGTAGCGCGTTTCGGCGTCGGGCGCTCTCGTGTGAGCCCAGTAGAGCAGGGCGAGCGCTGCGGTGAGCAACAGCGCGGCGAGCAGCGAATATCTGTTGAACAGGAGTCTGCCCGGCTTCATCGCTGGCCTCCTTCTCCATCGATCTGGGCGAAGTCCAGCTGGCGCATCGCCAGGGCCAGGGCGGCCTTGGCGATGCGCCAGTTGTAGAGGGCGAGGATGCGTTGCTGGCGCGCGCTGGCCAGCGCGCTCTGGGCATTGAGCAACTCGATGATGTTGCCGACTCCCGCCCTGTAGCGCCCCATTGCCACCTTCTCCGAGGCTGCGGAGCTGGCCAGCAGATCCGCACTGGCGCGGACCGCCGCGATGCTCGTTGTCAGGGCGTGGTAGCTGCGCCAGACATCGAGCGAGACCTGTTGGGCGAGCTGCTCGCGCAGTGCGGTTTTCGCTTCGATCTGGGCTTCGGCGCCGCGCACGCGGTAAGTCGTCGCGAAGCCGGTGAAGAGCGGAATCGACAGGCTCAGAGCCAGGCTGTTGCCGCGGCGCTCCCCGGACTGTGAATGATCGATGAAGCTCGTGCCCGCCGCCAGCGACAGGCTGGGCATCGCCGAGGCGCGGGCGACGTCACGCTCTGCCTGGGCGGCGTGGAGCTGGGCCCGGGCGGCGACGAGATCCGGGCGCCTTTGCTGGGCGGCGGTGATCAGCGCGTCGACTCGGCTCTCGAAACCGCTTTCGGGCTCCTTGTCCGGGGGCGGGGCCAAGGCGGGAGCCTGCTGGGCGTCCAGCCCCATCGCGTTGGCCAGCGTGCCCAGCGCGCTGCGCGCCGAGCCTTCGGCCTGGATCAGGGCGAGCCTCGCCTGGGAGGCGGCCGTTTGCGCCTGCAGCGCATCCGCCGGCGTGCCGGTGCCTATCCGGTAGCGGGCCTGGGCGGCCTTGAAGCTCGCTTCGCTCGCGGTTTCGGCCATCCGGGCCGCTGCGACGCTGGCGTCCAGCGCATGCCATTGGTAGTAGGCCTGGACCGCAGCGAAAAAGGCCGTCTGCAGGCTCGCATCCTGGCTCGCGTTCAACGCGGCCATCATCTGTCGGGCGCTCTCCTGTGTCGCCGCGCGCGCGCCGAAGTCGTAGATCAGCAAGCTCGCGGAGAGGCTGGCCGTGCTCTGGCTATAGGACGAACCGGGGCTGCTCGCGGTGCGGCTGCGCTCAACGCTGGCATCGAGTTCGGGCAGGGTGGCGCTGCGGGCGAGGCCGACCTGGGCGGCCTGGGCGCGGGCATAGGCCCAGGCCAGGCGGGTCTGCGGGTTGTTGCACAGCGCGTAGTCGACGACTTCGGCGAGGCTTTGCGGCGAGCTGCCCAGCTTCGCGCCGCACGCGAGATGGAAGCTGCCGCTCGCATTTGCCTGATGCAGCGCCTCGGTATCAAAAGGGTCGGCGGAGCCGGCCGCCAGGCTCGGGGGCGAGACCAGCATCAGCAGTGCGGACAGCATCGACGGCGGGAAGCGGGGCATCACGCCCTCCGGAAAGTGCCGGGGCTGCCCGCGCTGCGGGGATGAGCTTGAGCGGACCCGTATCCAGCATAGATGACGCGCTTGCCTTCGCCCCAGCGTCTAGGATTCAAGAGCGTTTCTTGCCTTGGTGGCAAAGGCGCGGGGAAGTCCGCATCCCAGGCTGCGGGCAGGTACGGGCAGGGGGCTGGCAGAACGATGAACGCCACCGTCTCTTCTCTGGCGAGTGAGGCTTCGGCTCCGCAGGCCGGGACCCCGCTGGGCGTGATCGAGGAAGTCCACGGTCCGATCGTCGATATCCTGTGCCAGCGTTTGCCGCCTCTGCACCGGGCGCTCCATGTCGAGGTGGGGGGCGAGACCTACCCGTTGGAAGTCCATCGTCATCTGGACGAGACCCGGGTCAGGGCCATCGCTCTGCACCGCACCGGCGGGCTCAGACGGCATCTGCCGGTGTTCGACAGCGGTGGCCCGCTGCAGGTCCCGGTGACTCCGGACTGCCTGGGGCGCTTGCTGGACATCTTCGGCGCGCCGCTCGACGGTGGGCCGGCCCTGGCGGCCCAAGAGCGCCGCGCCATCGTCGCGCCGCCCAGCCCGCTTTCCGAGGCGAGCGGCGTCGGTGAAATCCTGCCCACCGGCATCAAGGTCATCGATCTTCTGTGCCCTTTTGTGCGCGGTGGCAAGACCGGCCTGTTCGGCGGGGCGGGGGTCGGCAAGACCGTGCTGATCATGGAGTTCATGAACGCGATCGTTCGCCTCCATCATGGGGTGTCGGTCTTTGCCGGAGTCGGCGAGCGGATACGCGAAGGTCACGAGCTCTGGTACGACATGCAGAAGGCCGGCGTGATGCCGCACACGCTGATGGTGTTCGGGCAGATGGACGAGTCGCCCGGAGTGCGCTTCCGGATCGGCCTGGCCGCACTGACCTATGCGGAATACCTGCGCGACAACGTCGCCCGGGACGTGCTGTTCCTGATGGACAACGCTTTTCGCTTCGTCCAGGCGGGCAGCGAGCTGTCCGGGCTGCTCGGCAGGATGCCGGCGACGGTCGGTTATCAGCCGACCCTGCTCTCCGAGGTCGCCGAACTTCAGGAGAGGATCGCCTCGAGCCGCAACGGCAGCATTACCGCGGTCGAAGCGGTCTATGTGCCGGCCGATGACATGACCGATCCGGCGGTCGGGTCCATCCTCGCCCACCTCGATACCCAGGTCATCCTGTCGCGCAGCCAGGCTGCCAAGGGCATCTATCCGGCGGTCGATCCGCTGGCTTCGGGCAGCCGCATCGTCGAGCGGATCAGCCTGGGCGATCACCATTACCGGATCGCCCAGGCCGTGCGGGAACATCTGGCCCGTTACCGCGAGCTCGAAGACATCATCGCGATGCTGGGCCTGGAAGCCTTGTCGGGGGCCGACCGGCGCGTCGTGCTCCGGGCCCGCCGGCTGGAGCGCTATCTGACCCAGCCCTTCTCCGTCGTCGCCGACCTGACCGGCATTGCCGGGGCCTCGGTCCCGCTCGCAACGACGCTGGCCGACTGCGAGCGCTTCCTCGACGGTGCCTACGACGCGCTGCCCGAAGAGCGCTGCTATATGCGGGGCGGTATGGAGGACGGGACATGAGCGGCTTCTCGTTGCATCTGCAGAGCGCCGTCCGCTGCGAGACCGTGGAGCAGGTGCGCGGCTTCGTCGGGCGGGACGCCAGCGGCAGCTTCGGCATCCTGCCCGGCCATGCCCGCTTCATGACCGTGCTGGGCTACGGGCTGGCGCGCTTTCGCACCGATACCGGGGACTGGCAATACCTGGCCTGCCCGGGCGCCGTGCTGCGCTTCGCGGATGATGCGCTGACCGTGAGCATGCGCAGCTATCTGTGCGATCGCGACTACGGGCGAATCTCGTCGCTGCTTGCGGGCCGGCTCGCCGACGAAGAGGCGGCGCTGGGCAGCGTCAAGGACAGTCTGCAGAAGCTCGAACAGGAACTCTTCCGGCGCATGCGCGAGCTCGAAAGGAGGGCGTGGTGAAGGACGAAAAGTGGCGTGCCGAGGTCGAGCGCGACAGCGAGAGGCTTTCGCGGGCCGAACGGGGCCGTCACTCGCTGCTCGCGCAGACGGTCTTCCTGGGCAGCCTGTCCGTGCTCTTCGTCGCGCCTTTGCTGGGCGGCGCGTATCTGGGCCGTTGGCTGGACAGCCTCGGCGAGGGGTACAGCGTGAGCTGGACGGTCAACCTGATCTTGCTGGGGCTCGCGCTCGGCGTGTTCAACGTCTGCCTCTTCATCCGGAAGTACTGGTGATGGACGCCGGCATCGTTCTCGGAGGCTTCAGGCTCGGCGCCACGGTGCTGACGAGCTGGGCGATCCTCGCGGTGTTGGGTCTGGCGAGCTGGCTCGCGACCCGGGCGCTCTCGATAGACAAGCCGGGGCTGGTGCAGACCGCGCTCGAAGGGCTGGTCCTCGCGATCGAGGACGCGATCGAGTCGGTTCTTCCTGGCCGTTCTGCGCTGCTTTTGCCCTTCATCGGCACTCTGTGGATCTTCGTGGCCGTGGCCAATCTGAGCGGCCTGATCCCGGGCGTCAGCGCGCCGACCGGCAAACTCTCGACGACCGCGGCGCTGGCCTTCCTGGTCTTTCTGGCGGTCCATGTCTTCGGCATCAAGGCCGACGGGTTCGCGAACTACCTGCGCCACTACCTCGTCCCCAGCCCGATCCTGCTGCCCTTTCACCTGCTCGGCGAGCTCTCCCGCACCCTCGCTCTGGCGATCCGGCTGTTCGGCAACGTGATGAGTCTGGAGATGGCCGCATTGCTGGTGCTGATGGTCGCCGGCCTGCTCGTGCCGGTGCCGATCCTGATGCTGCACATCCTCGAGGCCCTGGTCCAGGCCTACATCTTCGGGACCCTGGCGCTGATCTACATCGCCGGCGGGATGCAGTCCCGCGACCTGCCAGAACCAGCCCAAACCGGGAAAGGAAATCCGTCATGAGCGATCTTCACTCCTTCGCGCTGATCTCCACCGTCGTCGCCGCTCTGGCCATCGCGCTGGGCGTCATTTTTCCGGCCATCGCGATGGGGCGCGCGATCACCCAGGCCCTGGAAGCGCTGGCGCGCCAGCCCGAAGCCGAAAAGTCGATTTCCCGGACCCTGTTCATCGGGCTCGCGATGATCGAATCGCTGGCGATCTATGTGCTGGTGATCGTGCTGATCATCCTTTTCCGCAATCCGCTGCTCGAGTACCTGCTCAGGTAGAGGGCGATCATGGAACTGGACTGGACCACCTTCGGCCTGGAAATCATCAATTTCCTGGCTCTGCTCTGGATTCTGAAGCGTTTCCTGTACAAGCCGGTGCTGGCGACTCTGGCCGAGCGCAGGCTTGGCGTCGAGCGCACGCTGTCCGCGGCGCAACAGGCCGAGGCCGAAGCGGCCAGCCTGAAGCGCCATTTCGAGAGCCGGCTTGCCGATTGGGAGCAGGAGAAGGCGGCGGCCCATGCCCGCCTCGATGCGGACATCGCGGCCGAGCGGGACAGGCGGCTCGCGGCGCTGAGCCAGGATCTCGCGGCCGAGCGCGAGCGCAGCGCGGCCCAGCAGGCCTACCGTCAGCAGCAACTGCACCAGGAACTCGCCCGAGAGGCCGGCGCCGGGGCCAGGCTCTTCGCCGCGAAGCTGCTCGGCCGGCTGGCCTGTCCTGCGCTCGAAGCGCGGATGCTCGAAGTGCTGATCGAGAAGCTGGCCGAGCTGCCCGAGCCGAGTCTCGCCCCGCTGAGGGCGGGGCTCCTTGACGGGGCCTGGCGGGTGGCGAGCGCTTTTTCGCTGTCCTCCGGCCAGCGTCAGGCCTTGGCCCAGGCGCTGGAGCTCCGGCTCGGCGCTCCGTGTCGGCTCGAGTTTGTCGAGGAGGCTTCGCTGCTGGCCGGAGTGCGGCTGTCACAGGGCGCCTGGCTTCTGGATCTGAGCCTGGCCGGAGAGCTGGGCGTGTTCGCCGGGGAGGGCGATCTTGGCTGAGCGCGTCGCCCCGGCCTCCCGATCCGGCTCCTGGCTGGATGGCTACCGGCTTGAGCTGAGAATCCGCGAGCTCGGCAAGGTCGTCGCGCTCGGCGACGGTATCGCCTGGATAGAGGGTCTGCCTTCGGCCGCGATCGACGAGATCCTCTCCTTCGACGAAGGCAGCGAGGCGCTGGTCTTCCATCTGGGCCGCGAGCGGATAGGTGCGATCCTGCTCAGCCAGAGCGAGCGTCTGGCCGCGGGCCATCCCGCCCATCTGACCGGGAAGGGCCTTTCGGTCGGCGTCGGCGACGAGTGCCTGGGCCGGGTCATCGATCCGCTGGGGCGGGCTCTGGACGGCGGGCCGCCTCTTTTGACGCGGCGGCGCCGTGCGCTCGAAGCGCCTTCGCCGGCGATCACCGCGCGCGATTTTGTCAGCCGACCGCTGCCGAGCGGCAACAAGATCATCGATACGATGATCCCGATCGGCAAGGGGCAGAGGCAGTTGATCATCGGCGATGCGGGGACGGGCAAGAGTTCGCTGGCGCTCGATGCGCTGATCGCCCAGAAGGGGGGCGAGGTGCTCTGCGTCTATGTGCTGATCAGCCAGAAGCGTTCGGCGGTGCTCGCCTGCATCGAAACCCTGCGCCAGGCCGGCGTGCTCGACCGCTGCGCGATCGTCGTCGCCGAGGCCACGACGACGCCCGGGCTCAAGTTCCTCGCGCCCTTTGCCGGCTGCGCGCTGGCCGAGGAGTGGATGTGGGCCGGGCGCGATGTGCTGATCTGCTACGACGACCTGACCACCCACGCCCGCGCCTACCGCGAGCTCTCGCTGCTGCTCCGCCGTCCGCCGGGCCGGGAAGCCTATCCGGGCGATATCTTTTACCTGCACTCGCGCCTGCTCGAGCGCTCCACCTGTCTTGCCGCCCGTCACGGCGGCGGCAGCATGACGGCGCTGCCGATCATCGAAACCGAGCAGGGCGAGATTGCCTCCTATATTCCGACCAATCTGATCTCGATCACCGACGGCCAGATCTACCTCGACCCCGAGCTCCATGCCCAGGGCTTCCTGCCCGCCGTGGACATCACCCGCTCGGTCTCGCGGATAGGCGGCAAGGCTCAGCAGGCGGCGATCAAGCGTGAGGCCGGGCGCATCAAGCTCGACTACCTGCAGTTTCTGGAACTCGAAGTGTTTACCCGCTTCGGTTCCCGGCTCGAAGCCGGCGTCGAGGCCAAGATCCGGCGCGGGCAGCTGCTGCGCGAACTGCTCAAACAGGAGCGGGGTTCCCCGCTGTCGCCCCAGGCTCATCTGGCCTGGCTGCTGGCCTATAACGAGGGGCTTTTCGACGGCCTCGGTGGCGCCGAGTTGCAGGCCAAGCTCGCCGACGTGATCGCCTGGGCGAGCGCGTCCGGCTTCTCCCTCGCCGCCGGGCGTGAGCTCTGGCTCGCGGCACTGTCCAGCCGTTTCCCGGGGAAGGGTGATGAGCCGCCGCCGTGAGCTCGCCCGCCGTCTGGAGACCCTCTCCGACATCGCCGGCATCCTGTCGGCGATGAAAGGACTCGCGCTGATGGAGATCCATCGCCTTGCCGACTTTCTGGTCAGCCAGCGGACCATGGTCGCGAGCATCGAGCTTGCGGCCGCCGATTTCCTTGCCTGGCACGCGCCCTTGTCCGGAAAAGCGCAGGCTTGTTCCGAGCTGTGTGTGATCGTCGGTTCCGAACAGGGTTTCTGCGGCGACTTCAACGAGAGCCTGATCGAGGGCATCGAGCCGGGGGCCCGGGTCATCGTCGTCGGGCGGCGGCTGGCGGACCGCCTTGGCGACACGGACGGGGTCGAAGCCGTGTTGCCCGGCGCCACCGTGGCCGATGAGGTGCCCGCGGTTCTGCTGAGTCTGACCCGGTCGCTGGACCGCCTGCTGCTCGACGAAAAGCTCGCCGGCTGCGCGCTGTCCGCCCTCTCTCATGCCGAGGGGCACGGCATCCGGCGCCGCCAGCTCCTGCCGTTGCCCGCCCCGGCCTCGCCGGAACCCGCTCATCGCTTCGCCGCCGAACTCAATCTGCCGCCCGCGCAATTCCTCCACGAACTGAGCGGCCACTACCTCTATGCCATGCTCAACGAAGTGCTCTACAGCGCTTTGTTGGCCGAGAATCGCCAGCGCCTTGCGCACATGGAAGGCGCGCTGCGCCATCTGGACGACGAGTGCGCACAGCTCAAACTGAGCTATAACCGCCAGCGCCAGGAAGAGATCACCGAGGATATCGAGATCATCCTGCTGGCCGCCGAAGAGGCGCAGGGGCTGGTTTGAAGCGTCGCGCGTGGCCTGGCCGGCAATCAGTGCCTTGCGCTGAGTTCGCTGTCTGTGCCGCGTTTGAGCCAACGGCTCTGCCAGTCGGCTATCCAGGCCGGAAACTCTGCCGCGGGCATCGGGTGAGCGATCCCGTAACCCTGCGCCTGTTCGCAGCCCAGGGCCAGCAGCAGCGCGCGATGGGCCGGCGTTTCGACGCCTTCGGCGATGACTTCGCGATGGAAGGCGCGCACCAGGCCGATTACCCCCTCGACGATTGCCCGGTCATCCGCGTCATCGATCATGCTGAGCACGAAGCTCTTATCGATCTTGAGTTGTTCGGCCGGTAGATGTTTCAGGTAGGAGAGCGATGCATAGCCGGTGCCGAAGTCGTCCAGAGCAAAGCGCACGCCGAGCGCCTGACAGTCATGCATGACTCTGGAGACGCCGGCGATGTCCTGCAGCGCGCTCGTCTCGAGGATCTCCAGCTCCAGAAGGCTGCTCTGAACATCTGGGTGGGCATGCAGCAAGGCGGTCAGGTGCGGGACAAATTCGTCCTGCTGCAGCTGGAAGGCGCCGACGTTCACGCTGACCGGGATGTCCTGCCCTGAGACGTGCCAGGCCGCGATCTGGTTCAGCGCGGAGTCCTCGACCCATTCACCCAGCTCGACGCTGATCGGGTGGTTCTCGATCAGGGGCAGGAAGTTGTCCGGCTGCAGCAGGCCGCGCTTGGGGTGCTGCCAGCGAATCAGGGCTTCGGCGCCGATCACCGCGCCCGTTCTCATGTTGACCTTGGGCTGGTAGTACAGCACGAATTCATGCCTCGTCAGCGCCTCGCGAATCCGTTCGAGTTCCTGGCTCTGGGTCTGCAAGTTCAGATCCTGATGCACATCGAACAGGTGGTAACGGTTCTTGCCGGCCTGCTTGGCTTGATACATCGCATGGTCGGCATGGCGGATCAGCTGTTCCGCGGCCACTTTGTCCTGTGGAAAGAGCGTTACGCCGATGCTCGCGGACACCTGCAGCACCCGCTCCCCCCGCTTGACCGGGGTGATGGCGGCTTGCAGCAAGCGGTTCAGCAGCGGGGTGCAGTCGCTCAGATTCTTGATATCGACCAGCACCGCGACGAACTCATCCCCACCGATGCGCGCCAGCGTGTCGCCTTCGCGCAGCACCGCCTTCATCTGCTGCGCGAGCGCGACCAGCAGCTCATCGCCAATGTCATGGCCGTAGAGGTCATTGACTGCCTTGAATCCATCCAGGTCGAGGAAGGCCACGGCGAGCGAGCGCTCCTGGCGCAGGCACTGGATCATGGCCCGCTGCAGGCGATCGGCGAGCAGCACCCGATTCGGCAGGTGGGTCAGGCCGTCGTAATGGGCGATGTGCTCGAGTTGCTGCTGGTGTTCCTTCATCGCCGTGATGTCGGTGAACAGCGTGACGGTGTTCTGGGTCTGCCCGTTGGCGTTGTGCACGGCGCTGATCGTCGTGGATTCGATGTAGTTTTCGCCGTTTTTGCGCCGATTGCGCAGCTCTCCCGACCACATACTGTCGCGCGCGAGCGTTCGGCGCATTTCGTCGTAGAACTCGGGTGACTGCTGGCCAGAGTTGAACATGCAGGGCTCCTTGCCCAGCACTTCTTCCCTTTCGTAACCGGTGATCCGCGTGAACGCGGCATTGACGTCGATGATCCTGCCGTCTGGGCTGCAGATGATGATGCCGTCGCGGGTGTGGGTGAAGACGCTGGCGGCTAGCAGCAGGTGCGCCTGGGCTTCCTTGTGTGCGGTGATGTCCGCGACGACGGCATTGCAGCTCGCTCCAGAGGAAGCCAGCGTTGCTTCGATCTGCACGGTTAGGCGGGATTCTGTGGCGAGGCGCAGCTCACAGGGCTCATGAGGCTGAGCGGCGAACACCAGTTCCAGGAAGGTGTTGAGGCTCGGCAAATCGGCCTGAGCGACGAACAGCGCGAAGCGTCGGCCCTGCAGTCGGGCGCGCTCCTGACCCAAAAGCCGGGCGCCAGCGAGGTTGGTCTGGAGGATCTCGCCGCTGCGGGACAGCGTGAAATAGCCGACCGGAGAAAAGTCATAGAGGTCGGTATAGCGGGCGAGTCCCGCTTCCACCTGCGCCCGTGAGCTGCGCAGCTCCTCGTTCTGCAGCTCCAATTCGATCTGATAGACCTGAAGTTCATGGAGCAGGCGCTGCGTCTCGGTCACCGCGAGCGGGTCCTGGCCGGGAAGCTGGACGCTGTGCAGGCGGTTTTCCGCGCGCAGGCGCAGGTCGGCGTCGCCGGGGGGATCCTCTGATGCCATCTTTTCGCATCTTTCCTGTCAGACCCGGATGAGCCGGGATCTCGCTACGCGTTCAACTTGCTCAAACGTTCCTCCAATATAGACTGGGCTTTTTTCAGAATGCTCTCCAGTTTCCGGGACTGATCGAGTTCTTTGCTCTGCTCCACGAAGCGGCCCTGCAGTGCCGCCAGAGTGTCACGCAAGGTCGCTTCCTGGGCCTTGGCCAAACTGATGTCGACAAAAGTGATCACAGCTCCGTCGATACGGTTGTCCTGGGTGCGGTAAGGCATGATGCGGACTCTGAACCAGCGATCGTTGCGTGCAGGAACCTCGCGCTCCAGGAAGACCAAGGTACGCATCACTTCGCAGACATCCTCGGCCAGCGCCGGGTATTGCAACTCCATGACCAGGTCGGTGATCGGGCGGCCCACGTCGCCGGGGATCAGTTTGATGATGCGGCTTGTCTCGGTTGTAAAGCGCCTGACCCTGAGTTCGTCATCGAGGAACAAGGTCGCAATACTGGTGCTGTTGAGTAGGTTCTTCATGTCGTCGCTGGCCAGCGACAACTCGTCCACCTTGGCCTGGAGTTCCTGGTTGACCGTATGCAGCTCTTCGTTCATCGACTGCATCTCTTCCCGGGAGGTGGTCAGTTCCTCGTTGGCGCTCTGCAACTCCTCGTTGGTGGACTGGAGTTCTTCGTTGGCGGATTTGAGCTCCTCCTCCGAGGTCTGCATCTCTTCCCGGGTGATCTGCAATTCCTCGCGGCATTGCTGGAGTTCGTCGACGAGGGCCGTCAGTCTGACGTGATGCGAGTGGCTCTGCGGCCCCCCCGACTCGTGGGCGACGGCGGGGGGGGGCGCGCTGGCAAACACGATCAGCACCATATCCTGCAAGGCGGCAGGCTTGTCGAGCGGCGTGACGGTGAGATCGACGAACTGCGTTCCGCCCTCGGTTCCGACCGCTATCCCCTTGATCGTGACGAGGATCTTCTGCCTGACGGCCTTGGCAAAAGCGGCATTCAGGCTGTCACTGAGGCCCTCCCTGGCCATCGCGAAAACGTTCAGGTTGGCCTTGCCGGGCGCCGGCTCCAGATACTTTCCCGTTTTGCCGCTGATGTAGGCGATGTTGCCCTTGTCGTCGGTCAGAACGGCGGCCGGGCAGTAGTGCTGCAGCAGCAGGCTTTCCGTCAGCGCTTGCAGATTGGTGGCGGACAGCGCTGAGAGTGTGGCCGGGGACGCAGAGGATGCCGCATCGGTGCGCGTGCGCGGACGGGAAAAGGCGGAGGGAAACGCGCTGAATCCTTTTGGCAGGGCGGTCAGCCTGCGCTGATAGATGCGCGTCTTGCCGGGCAGGGGCGCGAACAAGGTTGTCGCCTCGCCTATCGTTTCCGAACTTCCCAGTACCAGGATGCCGGATGGATTCAGGCTGTAGTGAAAGAGGGGAAGCAGCTTCTTCTGCAGATCCGCCTCAAGGTAGATGAGCAGGTTGCGGCAGCTCAGCAGGTCGAGTTTGGTGAAAGGGGGATCCATGATCAGGTTCTGCGGTGCGAAGACCACCATCTCACGAATCGCGTTGCTGACCCGAAAGCCAAAATCATCCTGCACGAAAAACCGCCGCAGGCGCTCATCGCCGACGTCCGCGGCGATATTCGCCGGATAGATGCCGGCTCGGGCCTTGTCTATCGCATCCGGATCAAGGTCGGTCGCAAATATCTGCAAGGAGTGATGCGCCGTGGCTTGAATCTGCTGCAAGGCTTCGCAGAAAGTGATGGCCAGCGAATAGGCTTCCTCGCCGGTCGAACAGGCGGGAACCCAGGCGCGTAACGGACCGCCGCCGGCCTGGGCGGCCAGCAGCGCCGGGATCACCTCGGCCTTCAACTGTTCCCATACATCGGGGTCGCGAAAGAAGCGGGTGACGCCGATCAGCAACTCCTTGAAGAGCAGCCCGGTTTCCTGGGGATTCTCCCTCAGGAAGCGGACGTAATCGGTGATTTTTGGCAGCTGGTGCAGGCCCATCCGGCGTTCAATCCGGCGGTAGAGCGTGCTTTTCTTGTACAGCGAAAAGTCTTGGCCAGTATGCGCGCGCAGCAGCAGGACGACCTTGTCCAGAGCGCTCGTATCGATCTCGGCCGGATCCGGCGCGAGTTGGCTGAGCAGCCCACGGGTGTGCTGGATATAGCTGACAATCCTGGCCGGGAGTTCCTCCGCTGCGGCCACCACGTCAGCCAGTCCAGCGCCGATCGCGTTCGAGGGCATGCCATCGAACTTGGCCGAAGCCGGGGCCTGGACGAAGGCCCCGCCCGCTTTTTCCTTGATCGCGCGCAGGCCGAGCGTGCCGTCCGACCCCATGCCCGAGAGGATGACGCCGATGCTGCGCTCCTGCTGGTCATCAGCCAGCGAGCGAAAGAAATAGTCGATGGGCAGACGCAGGCCGTGGGGCGCAGCCGGTTCGAGCAGATACAGCTGGCCATGCAGCAGGGAGATGTCGAAGTGGGGCGGAATCACATAGACGTGGTCGGGCTCCACCCTGATCCCATCCTCGATCTGGATGACCGGCATCGTCGTCGAGTGCTGCAGCAGTTCGACGAGAACCCCTTTGTAGTTCGGATCCAGGTGCTGGACGACCACAAAACCCAGACCGCTGGCGGGGGGCACATGCCCGAGGAACTGCTCGATGGCCTCCAGCCCCCCTGCGGATGCGCCGATGCCGACAATCGGAAAGGGCGTCGGCTCCTCGGGATCGGGTGGCTCGCGCAGAATCGGCGCGGATGAGGGCGGTGCGCTGCGGTGGGTGTTTTTTCGGGGCATCGTTGATGGATACTCAGCAGGCCCACCTGTTGGCGGCGACGCTCCCGAGATATCTGTTTGTGCGGATCGCCATCATCGACGGCGGACAACTTCAATGCAAGCAGAACTCCGTACCCTTCGTGACAGCGCCTGGAGTGAGGCGCTCTGAACGGTGGCGAGCCGCGCTGAAAAGTGCGAGCCAGCCCTTGCCACCCTCCAGGTTTGCACCTCGGCGCGCAGGATGTCCGTTCGGGCATCCTGCGCGGGTTCTTCAGCGGGCGAACTTGTCCACCGCTTCCCACAGACCGTTCAGGTAGGCGGCACCCAGTGCCCGATCGTAGAGGCCGTAGCCCGGTTTTCCGGTCTCGCCCCAGATCATCCGGCCGTGGTCGGGCCGCACATAGCCGGCGAAACCGACGTCGTGACAGGCCTTGATGATCTCGGCCATGTCCAGCGAGCCATCGCGGGACTGGTGCGTCGATTCGAAGAAGGAGCCGTCCGGCTCACACTTGACGTTGCGCAGATGGGTGAAGTGGATGCGGCCCATGCCGCCGAACTCGCGGATCAGGGCCGGGATGTCGTTGCCGGGGTCGGCACCGAGCGAACCCGAGCACAGCGTGAGGCCGTTCGCGGGCGAATCGACGAGGTGGACGAGGCGATTGAGGTCGGCGCGGTTCTTGACGATGCGCGGCAACCCGAAGATCGGGCGGGGCGGATCGTCGGGGTGGATCGCCATCCTGATGCCGACCTCTTCGGCGACCGGGATGATCGCGTTGAGGAAGTACGCGAGATTGGCCCACAGCGCTTCTTCGTCGACGGCCTGGTAGTCGTCCAGGATCTTCTTCAGCTCTTCGGGCTGGTAGCTGGCGTCCCAGCCGGGCAGAGCGATGCCTTGTCCGGGATCGATGCGGGCGACCGCCTGGGCGTCGAAGGCCAGCGTGTGCGAGCCATCGGGCAGCTCCTTCGCCAGCTCGGTCCGCGTCCAGTCGAAGACCGGCATGAAGTTGTAGCAGATCACTTTGACGCCGACGGCCGCGCAGTGGCGAATGTTTTGCGCGAAGTTCGCGATCAGTGCATCGCGCGTCGGTTTGCCGAGCTTGATATCCTCATGGACCGGAACGCTCTCGACGACTTCGAACTCGAGCCCGGCTTCGGCAATGCGCGCGCGCAGAGCGCGCAGCTTGTCGAGCGGCCAGACTTCGCCGACCGGCACGTCGTAGATCGCCGAGACGATTCCGGTCATGCCGGGGATCTGGCGGATGTAGGCTAGCCTGACCGGGTCGGATTCTCCATACCAGCGGAAAGTCATTTTCATTTCGGGGATTCCTTCAAACAGCGGTGGAGACATCCGGATTCATGGCGAGCTGGCGGTATTTCGCGATCACGGCGAAGCGAAATTCGAGCGAGCTGGCCAGGTCGGCACCGAACAGGCTTTCGATCGCCAGCAGGTTCTCGACGGTCTCCTCGACCACCGGTGAGCGTCCGGCCTGGGCCAGGATCGTTGCCGCCAGAGGATCGACCAGCGCACCGTCCGGGGTGTGGGCGATCTTGACGACGTAGTGCATCCAGGCCGCGAGCGCGGTCGCGATCGCCGGTGAATCCAGCCCTTTTTTGATGCGCTCGCGCAGCGGTGCGAGCAAGCGCTGGGGCAGCTTCTGCGAACCGTCGGAGGCGATCTGCGCGGTGCGGTGGGCGAGCGACGGGTTGGCGAAGCGCTGTTTCAGACTCTCGACATAGGCGGCGGTGTCGACGCCTTGCGGCGCTTTGAGCACTTCGCGGATCTCCTGCCACAGCTGATCGAGGATGGAGGTGATCAGCGGCACCGTCATCGCTTCGGCGACCGTCGCGCGGCCGGTGATCTGGCCGAGGTAGGCGAGACACGAGTGCGCGCCGTTCAGACACTGCAGTTTCATGTTTTCCCAGGCTTCGATCTCGTCCGAGAAGATCGCTCCGGCCTTGTCCCAGTCGGGGCGGCCGAGCGTGAAGCGATCCTCGATGACCCACTGGCAGAATTCCTCGGTGAGCACCGGCCAGGCGTCATCGACGCCGGTCGCATCAAGGAGGCGGGCGCGGTCGGCGTCGGTCGTGGCCGGAGTGATCCGGTCGACCATCGTGCAGGGAAAGCTCACGTTCGCCTCTATCCAGGCGGCCAGTCCGCTGTCGAGCTCGGCCGCGAAGGAGAGCACCGCGGCCTTCGCGAGTCGGCCGTTGTGCGGCAGGTTGTCGCAGCTGAGCACGGTGAAGGGCGGGATCGCGGCGGCGCGGCGGCGCTTGAGCGCTTCGACGATCAGGCCGGGGGCGGTCTTCGGCGCTTCAGGATGGGCCAGGTCGGCGGCGATCGCGGCGTCCTCTATCCTCAGCCTGTCGCTGCCCGGATCGAGGAAATAGCCTTTCTCGGTTACGGTCAGACTGACGATTCGGGTGCTCGTGGCGCTCATCCGGGCGAGCAGGGTTTCGGCGTCCTCGGGGCCGCCCAGCACTTCGACGATGGAGCCGATCACGCGCAGTTTCTCGCGCCCGGCCCCCCGTTCGGCGAGCACATAGAGCCCGTCCTGCGGGGCGAGCGCTGCCTTGATATCGGCCGAGACGACGCCCGCGCCGACGATTCCCCAGTTGCGCTCGCCGGTGGCGAGCAGCCTGTCCGTATACATCGCCTGGTGCGCGCGATGGAAGGCGCCCAGCCCGAGGTGCACGATGCCGGCCTCGACCTGCGCGCGGGGATAGCCCGGCGCTTCGACGCTGGCGGGAAGCTGCGCGAGCGTCGCGTTGCTCAGTTGCATCAGAGGATCTCCTGGTGAAGGGAAGAGCTTTCCCGACAAGATCGCGCTTTCTTGTCATATGATCCAATATAGTTTTTGTTGCTCTCGATACCTTTTTTGTATGAGTGATGCCATCGATCTGCGCCAGCTCAGATACTTCATTGCCGTCGCCGAGGAGCGGAACATCGGCCGCGCCGCAGCGCGCCTTCACCTGTCCCAGCCACCCCTGACCCGGCAGATCCGGATGCTCGAAGAGGCGCTGGACACTCCGCTCTTCGTGCGCACGCCCAAGGGGGTCGAGCCGACCGAAGCCGGCCAGGCCTTGCTGCGCGATGCGGTCAATATCCGCAGCCTGCTCGAACAGGCCACGGAGCGGGTCAGACGGACCGGCAAGGGCCAGCTCGGCCGGCTCGATGTCGGCATCTATGGTTCGGCGATGCTGAAAGTGATTCCGGCCATGCTGTCCGCCTTCAAGCAGACCCATCCGGAGGTCGAGATCGCGCTGCACGTCGCGCATCACGACGCGCAGATCGAGGCGCTGCGCCAGGGCCGGGTGGCTCTGGTTCTGGATCGCTTCCAACCCGACGACGAGGATCTGACGGTCGAGCTCCTCGCTGAAGAGGCGGTCGTTGTCGCGCTGAACCGGAACAACCCTCTGGTGCAGCGCCCAGTCCTTGCGATGGAGGATCTGCGCGATGAGGCCTTGATCCTGCCCGAAGGGCTCAACGAATGGACGACCAATGTGACGCTGATGCTGTGCCGGGCGCACGGTTTCGCGCCGCGCGTGAGCCAGGAGTCGAGCGATGTGATCGCCGGGATCGCGATGGTTTCGGCCGGATTCGGCTCCTGTCTCGTTCCTGAATCGGCGATGACGCTGCAACTGCCTGACGTCGTCTACCGGCCGCTCCGGGAAGGGGATGAGTGGCCTTACCGGCTCTATGGTTTCTATCTGCGCGGAAATCTCTCTCCAGCCCTGCACGAGCTGCTCGCCGTCGCCCGGGCGCGTTGACAAAAAAGGCCTGCCGATTCGGCAGGCCTTCGCAAATCCGGGATAACCGGAATTACTTGTCGGACAGCGCTTCGACGCCGGGCAGAGCCTTGCCTTCGAGGAATTCGAGCGAGGCGCCGCCGCCGGTCGAGACGTGCGAGACCTTGTCTTCCAGGCCGGCCTTTTCGACCGCCGCGACGGAGTCGCCGCCGCCGACGACGGTGATCGCGCCCTGGGCGGTGGCTTCGGTCAGCGCGTGGGCCACGGCATAGGTGCCGACGGCCGAGGCGTCGATTTCGAACACGCCCATCGGGCCGTTCCAGACCACGGTCTTCGCGCTGCGGATGATGTCGGCGTAACGGGCGGCGGTCTTGGAACCGATGTCGACGCCTTCCTGATCGGCCGGAATCGCGGAGGAGTCGACTTCGACCAGGCCGTCCAGAGTGCGGGCAGCGAAGTCGAGCTTCTTCGTGACCTTGGTGTCGAAGGGCAGTTCGAGCTTGTCGCCGGCCTTGGCCATCAGGCTCTTCGCGAGTTCGATCTTGTCGAGTTCGCACAGCGACTGGCCGACTTCATAGCCCTTGGCCTTCAGGAAGGTGAAGGCCATGCCGCCGCCGATCAGCAGCTTGTCGACCTTGGGCAGCAGCGCTTCGATAACGTCGATCTTGCCGGAGATCTTGGAGCCGCCGATGATTGCGACCAGCGGACGCACGGGCTTGTTGACGGCTTCGCCGAGGAAATCCAGTTCCTTCTTCAGCAGATAGCCCGAAGCGCGCGGCAGATCGACGCCGACCATTGAGGAGTGGGCGCGGTGGGCGGTGCCGAAGGCATCGGACACGAACACATCTCCGAGCTTGGACAGCGAGGCGCGGAAAGCGGCGACCGCTTCCGGGGTGGCCTTGGTCACGTTGCCGGCCTTGTCCTTGACCTTGCCTTCCTCTTCGAGGTGGTAGCGGACGTTCTCGAGCAGCACGACTTCGCCGGCGGCGAGCTTGGCACAGGCCGCTTCGATCTCCGGGCCGACGCAGTCGTTGAGGAACTTGACCGGTTTGCCGAGCAGCTCTTCGAGGCGCTTGGCGACCGGAGCCAGAGTGTACTTGGGGTTGGCCTTGCCGTCGGGGCGGCCCAGGTGGGACATCAGAACGACCGAGGCGCCCTTGGCCAGAGCGTACTTGATCGTCGGCAGCGCGGCGCGAATGCGCTTGTCGCTTTCGACGACGCCGTTATTGACGGGCACGTTGAAGTCAACGCGCATCAGAACGCGCTTGCCGGCCAGATCCAGATCTTCGATAAACAGCTTGGTCATGTTGTTTTCCTGATTATTCAAGGGTGAAAAAGCGTTGGGCGACAGCCCTACATTCTATAAAACATCGGCTCCCCTGGCACGTCCGGATGTGCCAGGAGCTTGATCAGGCCTTCCGGCTGTCCCTGAGCCCGACGGCCAGGTTGAAGACCGGCTTGCCCGGCGCGGAGTCTTCGCGGTCGGCGACGAAGTAGCCGTGACGCTCGAACTGGAAGCGCTGGTCGGGCTTGGCTGTGGCGAGGCCCGGTTCGAGATACGCGGTGATGATCCGCTTCGAGTCCGGGTTCAGCGCTTCGAGGAAGTCGCGACCGCCGGCATCGGGTTGCTCTTCACAGAAGAGCCGGTCGTAAAGCCGCACCTCGGCGGCAATGGCCTCGGCGACCGAAACCCAGGTGATGACTCCCTTGACCTTGATGCTGTCGGCGCCCGGCGTGCCGCTCTTCGTGTCGGGGATGATCGTCGCGAGCACGGCGGTGACGCGGCCGTCGCCATCCTTCTCGCAACCGGTGCACTCGATGATGTAGCCGTACTTGAGCCTCGCCTTGTTGCCGGGGAAGAGGCGCCGGAATCCCTTGGGCGGCACTTCCTCGAAGTCTTCGCGTTCGATCCAGATCTCGGGCGTGAGATTGAACGAGCGTTCGCCAAACTCGGGGTGGTGCGGGTGGGCCGGCGCGGAGCAGGGTTCGCTGTGGTCGGCGCCGAACAGCTCGGCCCAGTTGGTCAGCTTCAGCTTCAAGGGGTCGAGCGCCACCATCGCACGCGGCGCTTTCGCTTCGAGGTCTTCGCGCAGACAGCCTTCGAGCACCGAGTAGTCGATCCAGCTGTTGTGCTTGCTGGCGCCGGTGCGCTCGGCGAGCATCTGCAGGCTCTCGGGCGTGTAGCCGCGGCGGCGCAGACCGACGATGGTCGGCATCCGTGGGTCGTCCCAGCCGTCGACGATCTTCTCGTCGACGAGCTGCTTGAGCTTACGCTTGCTGGTGATGATGTAGCTGAGGTTCAGCCGCGCGAATTCGTACTGTTTGGGCAGAGGATCGGCCAGCAGGCCGGCGTCCCGCAGATGTTCGAGCAGCCAGTCGTAGAACGGGCGCTGATCCTCGAATTCGAGCGTGCAGATCGAATGGGTGATCCGCTCCAGCGCGTCCTCGATCGGATGCGCAAAGGTGTACATCGGGTAGATGCACCAGGCGTTGCCGGTGCTGTGGTGCTCGGCGAAGCGGATCCGGTAGATCGCCGGGTCGCGCAGATTGATGTTCGGCGAAGCCATGTCGATCTTCGCGCGCAGCACCATGCTGCCTTCCGGGTGGCGCCCCGCGCGCATCTCGCGGAACAGCGCGAGGCTCTCCGCAGCCGGGCGATTTCGCCACGGCGAATCCTTGCCCGCCTCGGTCAGCGTGCCGCGGTTTGTCCGCATCTCCTCGGCGCTCTGCTGATCGACATAGGCGAAGCCCCGTTCGATCAGCGTCTCGGCGGCGCGGTACATGAAGTCGAAGTAAGAGCTCGCGTAGAACAGCTGTTCCTTGCCGTCGGCCTTCCAGTCGAAGCCGAGCCAATGCACCGCGTCGAGGATCGAGTCGACGTACTCCTGGTCTTCCTTCTCCGGGTTCGTGTCGTCGAAGCGCATGTGACAGATGCCCCCGAAGTCGCGCGCGAGGCCGAAGTTCAGGCAGATCGACTTGGCGTGGCCGATGTGCAGATAGCCGTTCGGTTCGGGCGGAAAGCGGGTGCGGATCTTCGCCGGGTCGATCTCGCCCGCGGCGTGATGGGCTGCGTCTCCCGGACTGCCTCCCCAGCGACGCCCGGCATAGGCGCCCGCGGCAAGGTCGCGTTCGATGGTGTTGCGGAGAAAGTTTGCGGCAGGGGCGATGCTCTTGTCGGTAGGCGCGGTCACGGCGGAATCCAGGCAATGCGTGTGCTGAAACCGCAATTGTAGCCGCAGCGGCGCTTTCGCGATGCCGGCATACCTTCTTCGTGCCGGAGTGACGCATCCCAAGATGCCCTTGTCCTGAGGGTTTGGTTATACTGGCGCGATTTCGGCGAAGGCGGGCAAACCGGTCATGCCTCTTCCCGCGCCGAATCCTCAGAGACTTTGTCTGCCTGACCCATTGCCGATGCTGCACTCGATGCGAGTTAGCCGATGACCCCGATAGCCGTGCACGGCCGCCTTCTGGTCGTCGATGACGATCTGACGACTCGATCCATTGCGCTTGCGGCGCTGTCCGAAGCGGGATTCGAAGCTCATCAGGCAGCCGACGGCATGGAAGGGCTGGAGCGCTTCAGCGAGCTGCAGCCGGATCTGGTGCTGCTCGACCTGATGATGCCCAGGATGGATGGCTTCGAGATGGCCAGGCGGCTGCGCCGCACTCCGGGCGGCGAGCGGATTCCGATCATCGTGATGACCGGTTTGGAGGATTCCGACGCGATCGATCGTGCCTATCAGGTCGGTGCGACTGATTTCATTTCCAAACCGATCAACTGGATGCTGCTCAAGCACCGCATCCAGTATGTGATGCGCTCGGCGCGCGCGCTCGACGAACTCTCGCGCAGCGAGTCCAATCTCGCCGACGCGCAGCGAATTGCGCATCTGGGCAGCTGGGAGTGGAATCTGCGCGACGAAAGCGTGCGGCGCTCCGAGCACTTCTTCGCTCTGCTCGGTGAAGACCCCGCGGGCTTCCCCCCCTGCATGGAAGCGGTTCTCGAAAGGGTCTTTCCGCCGGACGCCACGCTCTTGCGCGAAGCCTATGCGCAGGGGCGGCGTGGCCTGCCTTTTCGCGTCGAATACCGGATCATGCGGCCGGATGGTTCGCTGCGCACCGTGCTCGAGCAGGGCGAGCCGATCGCCTCTCCCGATGGCGCGGCCAGCCGTGTCCAGGGGACGACTCAGGACATCACCGAGCAGGTCGAAGCCGAGAAGAGAATTCGCTACCTTGCCTATTACGACAGCCTGACCGGACTGCCCAACCGGCAGTACTGTCGTGAGCTGCTCCGCCAGGCTCTGCGCCGCGCGTCCCGGTCCCGCCACTGGGTTGCCGCGATGGTCGTCGATCTCGACCGCTTCGGACGGATCAACGAGAGCCTGGGGCAGAGCGTCGGCGATCAGGTTCTGCAGGTCGTGGCCAGGCGTCTGTCCGAAATCGTCGTGCCGTCGAACGGGCACGAGGCAGGGCATGCGCTTACCGTGTCGCGGATCAGCGGCGATCAGTTCGTCGCTTTCATCGACGGCTCCCCCCAGGGCGAGCTGCCCGAGAGCGTTGCCCAGAGGCTGCTCGAAGTCGTGCGCCAACCGATCGTTGTGGCCGGAGCCGAGGTGATGCTGACCGCGAGCGTCGGCATGGCCGTGTTTCCCGAACACGCGTCAGATGCCGATGCGCTGCTCAAGTGCGCCGACATGGCTGTCAGTACCACCAAGCGCGAACAGCGCAATTCGGTGCGCGCGTTCTCCGACGATCTGCGCACGGCCGCCGATCTTCGCCTCGCGCTCGAAACCGAGATGCGCAAGGCCCTGGAACAGGGAGAGTTCGAACTCTTCTACCAGCCGGTCATCGAATACCCGCATGGCGGGATCCTTGGTGCCGAGGCGCTGATCCGCTGGCGCCATCCCAAGCGCGGTCTGCTTGCGCCGGGCGAGTTCATCCCGCTGGCCGAAGAGTGCGGGCTGATCGTCGAGATCGGCGAATGGGGGCTCAAGACCGCCTGCGCCCAGATGGCTTACTGGATACGCAATGGCGTCGCGCCGGACGCGGTCGCGGTCAATCTGTCCGGAATCAGCTTCCGCCACGTCCGGCTGCTCGCCGCGGTGCGCAACGCGCTGGCCGGCTCGGGCTTGCCGCCCGAGAGGCTGGAGCTGGAGATGACCGAGAGCGTGCTGATGAGCGACGTCGAGCTGACCAACGAGATCCTCGCCGAGCTCAAGAGGATGGGCGTGCGGCTGATGGTCGATGACTTCGGAACCGGCTATTCGTCGCTCGCGTATCTGAAGCGCTTCCCGATCGACGTGCTGAAGATAGACCGCTCCTTCGTCCAGGATCTGGCCCGCGAAGGCTCGGATGCGGCGATCACGTCGGCAGTGATGGCGATGGCCCAGGAGCTGGGCCTCGATGTCGTCGCCGAGGGCGTCGAAACCGAGGCTCAGGCCCTGGCTCTGGCCCGGCGAGGCTGCAAGGCGATGCAGGGTTTCCTGTACTCGCGCCCGGTTCCGTCCCAGCAGTTCATCGCCTGGTGCGGGCAGTGGCTGAACGGCTGAGGCTTCAGGTCCGGGTCAGGCCTGCATCGACCGGGATGCGGATGTAGAACAGCGACAGCTTCTCGGCTGAGATCGTCTCGATCAGCTTCTGCCCTTCTTCGTCGGTGACCAGAAAGCCGACTTCGATCGGGACTTCTCCCGCCAGTTCGAAAAAGTGCTCTTCGCGCAGCCGGTGATGACGGCCGAAGCCGGCGATCGCGCGGAATGCCGAGCCGCCGCGCAAGCCCTGGCGGCGGCCGAGCTCCAGCAGCCATTCATAGGCGAGCAGGCCACGGTGGCGCAGCTTCTCCTGCACATAGAACTTCATGTAGAAATCGTTACTCATTGAATTCTCCCGGTCCGTCAGGCTTTGACGAACAGCGCGTTGGTCGCGAGGATCCCCAGCGCCGTCATCGCCAGCGAACCGAAAAGGTGAACAGAGGCCGTGCCCAGCGCCCACAGGTATTGCTGGCGGGCGAGCAGGCTCACGACTTCGACCGAGAAGGTCGAGAAAGTCGTCAGGCCGCCCATGAAGCCGGTGATGATCAGCAGCCGCCATTCGGGCGCGAGGCTTGAATTGTGGAGGAAGAACGAGGATGCGACTCCGACGAGCAGGCCGCCGAGCAGATTCGCGGCCAGAGTGCCGAGCGGAACGGTCGGGAAGATCGGGTTCAGACCCAAGCCCAGGATCCAGCGCAATAGAGCGCCGAAGCCGGCTCCGACGAACACGGCCAACACTGCGGGAAAGTTCATATCCAGTCCTGAAAGTTCGACCGGGGCAAAGCCGGGAGGAGGCCGGGGGTGGGGGCCGTGAGCGTCCGGTCGTTCTCGCGGCCTCTTCGCCAGGATCTCCGGCGGGACGAACTCGATACGGGGGGTGCCCGAACGGAGCTGCCGCGAAGGGGCGATATTACGCCCGGCTTGCGCGTGCCGCCACCGCCCCTAGCGGATCAGCGAGATCGCGATCGCGCCCATCCCCAGCCCGACCAGCGCATCGAGCACCCGCCAGGACGAGGGTTTGCCGAAGAGCGGCGCAAGCCAGCGGGCGCCGAAGCCGAGCAGTACGAACCAGCTTGTCGAAGCGCCGACACAGCCCAGCCAGAACGTGAAGCGGTCCAGACCGTGCTGGCGGCCGCCGATCGAGCCGACCAAAACGACCGTGTCGAGCCAGGCGTGCGGATTCAGGTAGGTGAAGGCGAGCACCATCAGCACCGCCTGACGCAGCGAGATCTTGCGTTCTTCGGCGGCGGTCAGCGCATGGCTTGTGAAGGCCGCGCGCAGCGAGCGTAGGCCGTACCAGGCGAGGAAGGCCGCGCCAGCCCAGCTGGCGACTTCGACCGCGGTCGGGAAAAGCGCGATGACTTCGCCCATTCCGGCGACGCCCAGGCCCATCATCAGCGCATCGGACGCGATGCAGATCGCGATGGTCGGCAGCACATGCTGGCGGGTCAGGCCCATGCGCAGCACATGCGCGTTCTGGGCGCCGATGGCCATGATCAGGCCAATGGTGACGAGAAAGCCCTGGAAGAGGATGTGGATATTCATGTCTGTCTTGTTGCCGAGTAAAACCGTCTGGGCAGCAAGATAGCGGTAAAGCGACTTTTTCATTAGTATTCTGAATATTCTTCAACTTGTATCAGAGATACTAATGAAGTTGGATTTCGCTCTGCTCGAATGCCTCGAAGCGGTCGTCACCGAAGGCAGTTTCGAAAAGGCTGCGGCCAGCCTGGCGATCACGCAGTCCGCGGTGTCCCAGCGCATTCGCGTGCTCGAACAGCAGACCGGCACGCCGCTGCTGTTCCGGACCCGGCCGGTCCGGCCGACCCCGGCCGCCCAGCCGCTGCTGCGCTTTGCGCGGCAGACCCAGCTTCTGGCGCTGGACGTATGGCCCGAGCTGATGGAGAGCGCCGAGCAGGGCAGGGTCAGGATCGCGGTCAATGCCGACAGCCTCGGATCCTGGGTTCTTCCTGCCCTGTCCGGGTGGCGGCAGGAGCATCCGGCGATGCTAGAGTTCGTCGTCGACGACCAGGAGCACACGCAGAGCTGGCTGCGCAACGGCGAGGTGATCGGCTCGATCGGTTCGGCGCCCGCGCCCTCCAAGTCGCTGCGCACCGTGCCTCTGGGGGTGATGTCCTATCGCTGCGTCGCCTCTCCCGCCTTCCGCGCCCGCTACCTGCCCCAGGGGCTGGATCGGGCCTCGGTGCGTCAGGCTCCGGCTCTGGTCTTCAATCGCCGCGATGCGCTTCATGCCGAGCACCTGCGCCGCTGCCTGGGGCTCAAGGAGCTGCAGTTTCCCCACCACTTCATCCCGGCTTATGAGGCCTTCTTCAGCGCGGCGCTGCTCGGCTACGGCTACGGTCTGTTGCCTGAGGCCCAGTGCGCGGAGGCGCTGGGGCGCGGCGATCTGGTCGATCTGACGCCGGGCGTCCCGGTCGCCGTGCCCCTCTACTGGCACACTTGGCCGCTCGAATCCTCGCTGGTCGTGACGCTGAGCGCGGCGCTGGTCGAAGGGGCTGCGAGAGCGCTGGCGCCGATCCCGCAGCCTGTGCTCTGAGCGCGTCTAGCTGCCTTCGAGCACGGCCTGATTGCGCCCGCGTGCCTTGGCTTGATAGAGCGCCGCGTCGGCCGCTGCGAGCAAGGCGCTCACCGAGCGGTCGCTGCCGTCATCGGCGGTCGCGACGCCTATGCTGACGCTGACCCAGCCGTTCGCGACCGACTTTCCGGCCGGGATCTGCGCGGCCAGCACGCCCTGGCGGATCTGCTCGGCGATGTGCAGTGCGCCGGCTGCCGGGGTGTCGGGCAGGATCACCGCGAACTCCTCGCCGCCGTAGCGGGCCGCGACGTCACCGGGGCGGCGGGCGCAGCGCTCGATCGCGCGGGCGACGGTCTGGATGCAGCGGTCGCCGGCCGGATGGCCGAACGCATCGTTGAAAGCCTTGAAGTAGTCGATGTCGAGGATCAGCAGCGAGAGCGGCGCGCGCTTGCGCTGGGTTCGGGCGATCTCGCGCGCGATCTCCTGATCGAACTGACGGCGGTTCAGCAGCTCGGTCAGACCGTCGCGGCTCGCCAGAACGGCCAGGCGGCGGGTAGCGTGTTCGAACAGGCGATAGTCAAGATGCAGTTGCCAGATGACCGCGGACAGAAAACTGACGCTGCCGGCCAGCTGCAGCAGGTTGGCGCCGTACCAGCCGACCGTGAAGGGGTGGTGCGATTCGACGAAGAGCAGGGTCTCGGCGGCCCAGGCCAGCAGCGAGACGACCAGCCACAGCTGCATCGGATGGGCGAGGCGGGTGCGCCAGGCGAGCCAGGCGGCGTTGACGACGTGTAGAAGCCCGCCGATCTTGAGCAGCGCCATCGGCCACTGGCGCTGAGGATCCATCATGAAGGGCCGCGTGTCGATGATGGACGCGACGGCGATCGCGAACAGGGTCGGCAGCAAAAAGGCCAGACACAGCGCGACATGGGTCTTTCGGCGGCTCCACTGCGCGGCACAGCCCTGGCCGAGCGCGATCGCGCCGAGCATGACCAGCGCATGACCGGAGAACCAGATCGATTTGACTTCGGACGCGGCCGTGTTCGGGCCGACTTCCAGTCCGAAGGGCCCGAGGCCTCCCGGAAAGACGGCCAGATAGGCGATCGGCATCGCCGCGTTGAACGCGAACACGCCGGTCAGACCCAGCAGCAGGCGCTCTCCGGTCGCGCGCGCATGCAGCGCCAGCAGCAGGCTGGTGATGCTGCCGGTGATGAAGAGCAGCATGCAGATCGCCGGCACGAAGCCCATCCAGATCGGCATTGCCTTGCTGGCGCATGGCAGGAGGAGGGTCAGGACGAGCAGGGTCGCCAGACCGAACAGCGCGGCCAGGGTCCGGTTGACCCGGCTCAGCCAGCGGCTTTCCGCGGTCTGGTGGGAGGCGAGGTCGGGAAGATTTGCATCGAGCATGTCGCTTCTTCGGCGCGGATCCGCCGAGCTTGAGAGATAAATGAATAGAAAATGTCAGCGAATTCAGTTGGCTGTCGGCTTTTTTGATGAGAGTGCCCGGCCAGCAGGGAGGTGGTTTTTTGATCCTTGTCGATGCCATGGCAGAAACAGGTCGCGAAGCCCTGGGACGGCTCCTAAGCTGATTCAGTTCAAACGACACCATCGGGATGAGGGAAATCATGGATTTGACGATCGCCAAACGCTTGTGGATCCTGATGATCGTGGCCGTTCTGTCGCTGCTGCTGGTCGGGGCATCCGGGATGTATGTGGCCGGAAAACTCTCTGACGTTCTGAAGGAAACCCATGAAAACATCCTGCCCAGCGAGGTGACCCTGCTCCAGGTGGCGGGAGGCCTGCAGCGCCTGCGGGTCAGGATCCTGCAGCACAACCTGCTCAAGGATGAGGCGAGACGCGTGGAAATGGCGCAGCGGATGAAGCGGTCTGTGGAGCTGATCGAGTCGAAATTCAAGGATTACGAAAAACTGGTCAGCAACGACGAGGATCGGCGGATGCTTGAGGACGACCGCAAGGCCTTCGCCGACTACCTGGGTTTCGTCGATGATTACCTGAAGCAGTCCGCAACGCAGGACGCCGCCGCGACCACCGAGCTGATCGTCGGGCGCGGTTCGACTCTGGGCAATGTTCTGTCCGAGCGGCTCGACAAGCACGTCGAGTTCATCGACAAGTTTGCCGACCAGCGCAGGGACGAGAGCGAACAGGCTCGAAGCCGGGGAGAGATGCTCTCCTGGCTTACGGTGTTGACCGGAGCCGCGCTGGTCTCAGGCCTGGGCTTCTTCCTGATCCGCGGCATCAATCGATCGATTCGCGCGGTGCAGTCCGCGGTCGGAGCGATAGAGTCGAGGCTGGACTTCACGCTCAGGGCGCCCGTCTTCGGACGCGACGAGATCGCTCTGCTCTCCGGCGACCTGAACCGTCTGCTGGGCAAGCTGCAGCAGAGCCTGAAGGCGATCCACGAGGCCGCGAAAAAGCTCGCCGGTGCCGCGAACGAGGTGGCGACGACTTCGGATCAGGTCGCGACCGCCGCGGCCCAGCAGAGCGAGTCGGCATCGAACATGGCGGCCAGCGTCGAGCAGATGACCGTCAGCATCAATCACGTCGGCGACCGGGCCCTGGAGGCGAATCGCCTCTCGCTGTCCTCAGGCGAGATGGCGAACGCGGGCGAAGCGACGATCGTTCAGACTGCCGAGGGAATCGATCTGATCGCGGTCCGCGTCAGCGAAGCATCCGATCAGATCCGTAAGCTCGAGGAGCAGAGCGAGCAGATCTCGTCGGTCGTCCAGGTGATCAGCGAAGTCGCCGAGCAGACCAATCTGCTTGCGCTCAACGCCGCGATCGAGGCGGCGCGCGCCGGCGAGCAAGGGCGGGGCTTCGCGGTCGTCGCCGACGAGGTCAGAAAGCTCGCCGAACGGACCGCCAGCTCGACCCAGCAGATCACGCAGACGATAGCGGCGATGAGGGATTGCGCCCACGATGCGGTCGGCAGCATGGCGGGCGCGGTCAGCGCGGTGACGACGGGGGTCGAGCGGGCCCAAGAGGCGAGCGAGTCGATCCGCAGGATAGGAGGATCCAGCCGCGAAGCGGTTGCGATGGTCGGGGAGATTTCGAACGCGATCCGCGAGCAGAGCGCCGCGAGCACGAACATCGCGCAGAGCGTCGAAAGGGTTGCGCAGATGGCCGACGAGAGCTCGGCCGCGGCGATGGGCAGTGCCGATTCCGCGCGCGAACTCGATCAGATCGCGCGCGGCCTGGAAGAGACGGTCGCCCGCTATACGGTCTGAGCCGCGGCGCGGATCACATCGACGAGATCCGGGCGCAGGCAGTCAAAGGTCTGCAGCTCCGACCACTCGCCCGCGAACTTGCGTTGCCAGGTCAGCTGGCGTTTGGCGAGTTGCCGCGTTGCGAAGATGCCGCGCTCGCGCAGTTCCGCAACGCCATAACCGCCGTCGATGTGCTCCCAGGCCTGGCGGTAACCGACGCAGCGCATCGCCGGCAGTTCGGGACTCAAACGGTAGCGTTCCCGCAAACCCCGCACTTCGTCGACGAGGCCCGCCCTGAGCATCGCATCGAAGCGCTGCGCGATCCGCTCGTGCAGCACGCCGCGCTCCGCTGGTTCCAGCGCGAGGATCTTCATCTTCGGTGCGTCCCCGGTCGGGTCCCGCCGCGCGTAGTTCTCGGCGAGCGGCTTGCCGCTCAGCCGGACGATTTCGAGCGCTCTCTGGATGCGCTGCGCATCGTTCGGCTTGAGTCTCGCCGCGGCGTCCGGGTCGAGGCGGGCGAGTTCGGCGTGCAGCGCCGGCCAGCCCTGCTCTCGGGCGGCGCGGTCGATCTCGGCGCGCAACTCGGGATCGGCCTGGGGCAGTTCAGACAGGCCGTCGTGCAAGGCCTTCAGATAGAGCATCGTGCCGCCGACGAGAACGGGCAGATGGCCGCGCGCGCGGATCTCGCCGATCAGGCGCAGCGCGTCCTCACGGAAGGCTGCCGCCGAATAGCTCGCGGTCGGATCGATGATGTCGATCAAATGGTGCGGACATTGCGCACGCTCGGTCTCTGATGGTTTTGCGGTCCCGATATCCATGTCGCGGAACACCAGTGCAGAATCGATGCTGATGATCTCGACAGGCAGCGCTTCGGCCAGGGCCAGCGCGCAGGCGGTCTTGCCACTGGCTGTTGGACCGATCAGGGCAAGGGCATCGAAAGGGGAGGGCGAAGGCATGAGGCGATCCGGGAAGACGGGGCGGCGGGAGCGAAATTCTAGGCCAGCCTCGCTCTGGCTGCGCGCCGTATTTGCACTGTCTCTGTCGTTCGCCTGCGCCGCGGCCCGTGCTGACGCCTTGATGCTGTGGGAAGTCAGCGCAGGTGGCGCGCCGCTGTGGCTGTTCGGCTCGGTTCATGTCTGCCGCCCGGACTGCTTCCCTTTGCCCGCGGCGGTCGATGCGCGCTTCTCCCGGGCCGAGGTGCTGGTCGTCGAGCTCGACCCGTCAAAGTCCGACGTGTCGGCAGCGATGAAGCGCTTCGCCAGCGCCGAGGCGCCGGTCAGGACAGTGCTCTCCGCGGCCGAGTGGGGCCGCTTGAACGAGCGCTTTCGGGCTGCCGGCATACCCGATGCCAGCCTCGCCAGGCTGGGTGCGACGACGGCTTCGCTGATGCTGACGATGACTGTCGCGCGCGAGGCGGGACTCTCCCCCGAGTTCGGCATCGATCAGCATCTGATCGCAGAGGCGCGCGCGCGCGGAAAGCCCCTGGTCGAGCTGGAGACGGTGGAGCGTCAGATCGCCGCGCTCGGCTCGGGGACGGCCGAGCAGAGCCTGGCCGAGATCCGCCAGACCCTGGCGGCCGCCGAAGACGGCAGCCTGCGCCGCCAGCTCGAAGAGATCGTCGCGGCCTGGAAAGCGGCCGATGCGCCCCGCCTCGCCCGGGTGTTGCAGCAGGCCGAGCCGGCTGCGGAACCCCTGCTCGGGGAACTGCTCGACCGGCGCAACCGCGAGATGGCCGATGCGCTGGAGCGCCTGGCGCGGGGCGGGCATTCGGTTTTCGCGGTGATCGGCAGCGCCCATCTGGCCGGCCCGGAATCGATCCCCTCGCTGCTCGGCAAAAGGGGGCTCAGCGTGCGCCAGCTCTCATCGTCAGACCGCTGAGGCCTCAGCGCCCGCGCAGGAAGAACGCGTCGAGTTCGGCCATCGTCAGCTGGGTCCAGGTTGGGCGACCGTGGTTGCACTGGTCGGCCCGCTCGGTCGCTTCCATCTCGCGCAGCAGCGCGTTCATCTCGGGCAGGGAGAGGATCCGGTGCGCGCGCACCGCGCCGTGACAGGCTAGAGTCGCGAGCAGCTCGTTGCGGCGGGCGGTCAACACGTCGCTGGCCGGATAGTCGCTCAGCTCGCCGAGCAGAGCCCGGGCCAGAGAGACGAGGTCGGCGCGCGCGAGCAGGGCCGGGACGCAGCGCACGGCCAGCTCGGCCGGTCCCGCCGCGCTGAGCTCGAAACCGATTCTCGAGAGCGTCTCGCGCTGGTTTTCCGCGCAGGCGATCTCGCGGGCGCTGGCGCCGAAGACGGCCGGGATCAGCAGCTGCTGGGTTGCCGGAGCGCCGTCCAGCACCTGCTTGAGCTTCTCATAGAGGATTCGCTCGTGCGCCGCGTGCATGTCGACGAGCACGAGACCCTTTGCGTTCTGGGCGAGCACATAGATGCCGGCGAGCTGGGCCAGCGCATAGCCCAGTGGTGCCCCCTCGGCATCGGCCGCAGCGAGCGGCAGAGTCTGGGGCGCCGGCACTGAAAAACCGGCGGTTGGGCGATGGATTGCGGGCGAGAACCCCGTCCTGGTCGGGCCCGCCTGTCCCGCCACGGGATAGCCCGTCGGCACATAGCCGGGTTCGCGGATGTCCAGGCGGACCTGCGTGGGCTCGGCCTGGGCGTAGATCTCGCGCGTTGGCGGGGCGGCCAGCTGCACGCCGGCTTCGGCGACCGGAGACGCCAGCGTGCGGCTGACCGCATGGCGGACGAACTGGTGGATCGCGCGTGCTTCGCGAAAGCGTACCTCGGTCTTCGCCGGGTGCACGTTCACATCGACTCCGGCCGGATCCATGTCCAGAAAGAGTGCGAAAGCGGGGAAGCGACTGCCGTGCAGAATGTCTGCATAGGCTTCGCGCAGCGCGTGCGCGATCAGTTTGTCGCGGACGAAGCGGCCATTGACGAAGAAGTACTGGGCATCGCGCGTCGCGCGCGCATAGGCGGGAAGCGCCGCGAAGCCCGACAGGCGTAGTCCGGCCGCTTCAACTTCGACCGCGCGCGCATTCGCGATGAACTCTTCACCGAGGATTTCGCGGCAGCGCCGGGCGGCGTCTCCCGGTGCGAGGCGCTGGGTGACCCGGCCGTTGTGCTGGAGCTGGAACGCGACATCGGGGCGGGCCAGCGCGATGCGGCGGAACACGTCATCGCAGTGCCCGAATTCGGTCGCTTCGCTCTTCAGAAACTTGCGGCGCGCCGGGACGTTCCAGTAGAGGTCGGCAACCTCGATGACAGTGCCGCCGTTCAGCGCGGCCGGAGCTGGCGAGGTCTCGCCGGCGGCGATCCGCCAGGCGTGTGCCCCGCCCTGGGTGCGGCTGGTCAGAGTGACCCGGGCGACCGACGCGATCGAAGCCAGCGCTTCACCGCGAAAGCCCATCGTTGCGACGCGTTCGAGATCGTCGAGGCTCGCGATCTTGCTTGTCGCATGGCGCTCAAGCGCCAGACCGAGCTGGTCCTCCGCGATTCCGCAGCCATCATCGGCAATCCGGATCTGCTTGACTCCGCCCTGCTGCAGCTGGACTTCGACGACTCTGGCCGAAGCGTCCAGGCTGTTCTCGAGCAGCTCTTTGAGCACCGAGGCCGGGCGGTCGACGACTTCGCCGGCGGCAATCTGGTTGATCAGGACTTCGGGGAGGAGCTGGATCGTCGGCATCGTGGTTCGGGGGGCGGGGGGGCTGTGCGAGCTTAACAGATGCGGGAGTGCTCGCGCAGCGCAGATCCGGGGGCTAAAGTCTTCATTGAAGTTGTTTCAGTTTTGCTGGCGCTTGTCGCTATGTTCAAAGACAGAACAACAATTTGCGGAGGTTTTTTGCGATGAAACTCTCGACCCGACTGGGCGTCATTGTCGGTTGCAGCGTCTCCGGCCTGCTCCTCGTCAGCGCCATCGCCTTGTTCAGCCTCAATAGCAGCATGAACGCCGAGCGCCACGCCCAGATCGACAACCTGCTCAGGATGTCGGTCGCGCTGCTCGGCTCCTACAACGATCAGGTGACGAGCGGCAAGCTGAGCCGCGAGCAGGCCCAGGCGCAGGCTGCGCAGAGCCTGAGCGGCTTGCGCAATGGCGATGCCTACCTGTTCGCGCGCACCGATGACGACACGCTGGTCGTCCATGTGAAGAAGGAGCGGGTGGGCAAGAAGGATGTCGGGGCCAAGCTCCCGGACGGACGGACGACAGTCCAGGCCTACCGCGATGCGCTGGCCGCCCAGGGCAATTACGCCTTTGTCGAAATCCTGACCGCGCGGCCCGGCTCCAAGGACTTGCTGCCCAAGCTCAACGGCGTGGCCCGATTCGAGCCCTGGGGGTGGACGGTGGGAACGGGTTTCTATCTCGACGACATCGCCTCGGCTTTCCGCGGCTATGCGATCTCGCTGCTGCTCGCGGGCCTGGCGATCCTCGGCATCACCGCGGCGGTGGCTGGTGTATCGGCGCGGCGGATCTACGGCCAGCTGGGCGGCGAACCTGACTACGCGGCGGAGGTGACCCGGACGATCGCGTCCGGCGATCTGGGGCAGACGATCAGCAGTGCGCCCCGGGGCAGCGTGCTGGCGGGGCTGGCGGAGATGCAGGGCAGCCTGCGCGAGATGATCCGCGACATCTCGGTCCAGGCCGAACAGATCAAGGACGAGGCGGCGGGTATCCACTCCGCGATGGAAGAGATCAGTGCGGCATCAGCCGATTCGTCCGAAGCGACCTCGTCGACGGCCGCGGCGGTCGAGCAGATGGTCGTCAGCATAGGCATGATCGCCGACGGCGCGCGCGAGACCGAGCTCAACTCGAGCCGGGCCGCCGATCTCGCGAAAATCGGAGAAAGCCAGGTCTCCGATGCGGCCAGCGAGATCTGGCAGGTCTCGACCGATATCGAGTCCGCATCGCAGCAGATCGCCGGGCTCGCCGAGCGAACCCGGCAGATCGGCGGAATCGCCAGCGTGATCCGCGAGATCGCCGAGCAGACCAATCTGCTCGCGCTCAATGCGGCGATCGAAGCGGCGCGCGCCGGCGAGCAGGGCCGCGGTTTCGCGGTCGTTGCCGACGAAGTCAGGAAGCTCGCCGAACGCACCTCGTCGGCGACCAGCGAGATCACCTCGACGATACAGGCCGTGCAGACCGATACCGGGAACGTCGTCGCGAGCATGCAGGCGGTCGCGCCCAAGGTCGCGAAGGGCGTCGCGAAGGCCGAGGAGGCGGCGCATGCGCTGCATCAGATCAGCGAAGGCACCGACGAAACCCTGGTCAAGATCCGCGATGTCGCCCATGCGACATCCGAGCAGACCGCGGCGAGCAACAGCATTGGCGCGAACGTAGAGCGGATCGCCAGCATGCTCGAGGAAGCCGACAAGTCGGTGCGCAGCACCCGGGAGTCGGTCGAGTCACTGTCCGATCAGGCGGTCCGCATCCACGCCGCGCTGGAGCGCTTCAGAGTCTAGGAAGCTGATCGAGGGTGATGGGGGCGTCGGGGGCCAGAAGCCTCGTTGCGAAGCGCGACATTTGCGCGTAGCTGCGCCCCAGTTCGGGATCGGTCGCCGCGGTCGCGGCGATCTCGGCCAGCACGGTTGAGAGGTCGCCGCGTGCCAGGGGCCCGGTCAGCGCGCCCTGCGTTCCCCGCGCATCGATGTTCGCGAGCGTGCCGTCGATCAGCGGACGCAGCGCAGCCCAGGCCGCATCCCGCGGTAGGCCCGCTGCTTCGAGGCTCACCAGCGCCGCTTCGATCAACGCGACCAGGTGATTGCAGGCGAGCACGGCTCCGGCGTGGTAGAGCAGCTTGTGTTCAGGTGCGATCGCGATCGGTTTCCCGCCTATCGCCGCAAACAGCGGCTCCAGTTTTTGTCTTGCCTCGCCATCGCCTTCCGCGGCGCAGACCGTGCCGGAGAACTCCGCGATGACTTTCTCGGGCACTGCGAAGGAGCGTAGCGGATGGAGGCTCGCCAGATGCGCACCGCAAGGCTGCAGCGGCGCAAGGATTTCGCTGCCCAGAGCGCCGCTGCAGTGGAAGACGACATCGCCGGGCCGGACCCGTCCCTGCCTGGCGAGCGCTGCGGCGACGCCGGCGATCGCGTCGTCGGCGGTCGCGATCAGCGTGAAGTCGGCCGGGGGCAGATCCGCGAGCGGGACGAGTTCGCCGGCGCCGATGAAGGCGAGCGCCCCGGTGGCGTTCTGCCGGCTGCGGCCAACGATCGCCTGCACCCTCAGCACGCCCGCGTCGACGAAGAGCCGGGCGAGGCTGCGGCCCAGACGGCCGGGGCCGAGCAGATTCAGGCTGGGCAGGCTCATCACGCAGCGGGTACGAAGAAGCGTCCGGCGAGCTCTTCGAGGCCCAGAGTCTTCAGGATCTCGGCCAGCCTTTCGGCCGGGACGCGGCGCGGGGCGTCCTTGTATTCGGCGATGATCAGCTCGTTCTTCATCGAGTGCTCCCAGCCGACCAGCTCGGTGACCTTGACCTGGTAGCCGTGCGCTTCGAGCTGCAGGCAGCGCAGCACATTGGTGACCTGGCTGCCGAATTCGCGGGTGTGGATCGGGTGGCGCCACAGCTCGGCCAGCGGGTTGGCGAGCGCGCGGCCCTTGTTGCGGCGCAGGGTCGCGGCGACTTCGGCCTGGCAGCAGGGCACGAGCACGATGAAGCGGGATTTCTTTTCGAGCGCGAAGCGGATCGCGTCATCGGTCGCGGTGTCGCAGGCGTGCAGCGCGGTGACGACATCGATGCGGGGCGGCAGCGCTGCGGAGCCGATCGAGTCGGCGACCGACAGGTTCAGGAAGCGCATTCCGGGAAAGCCCAGCCGTTCGGCGAGTTCGCGCGAGCGCGCGACCAGCTCGTCGCGGGTCTCGACGCCCCAGATCCGCCCCGCGGGCGCCTGGTCCTTGAAGAACAGATCGTAGAGGATGAAGCCCAGATAGGACTTGCCGGCACCGTGGTCGACCAGGCTCAGATCCGGGTGCTCCTGCTGCACGGCCAGCAGCAGAGGCTCGATGAACTGGAACAGGTGATAGACCTGCTTGAGTTTGCGCCGGCTGTCCTGGTTGAGCTTGCCCTCGCGGGTCAGGATGTGCAGTTCCTGGAGCAGTTCGAGCGACTGTCCGGGGCGGATCTCGTAGGTCTTGGTCATGATGGGCTGATCGATGCGGCGGGCGGGCAGTTTAGCGCGTGTGGCGCGTCACGGCGCCAGTTCCAGCGCGATCGCTTCCCCGACGCGTCGGGAGCCAAGCTGGATATGGATGCCATCGGCGGCCTGCCACCAGCCCGTTCCGTCTTCTCCCGCATTGATTCGGGCGAGCGCCTCCGCGTTCAGGCGGACCTGGCTGGCGCTCACGGCCAGCACTTCGATCGCGAGGCGGCGGCGGGCGTCTTCGCCGGTGCGGTTGTCGGGTTTGAGCGCGATCTGGACACGGCCATCCTCCGTCCTCTGAGCCGTGATCGCGGTCCGGCAGGCGATGCCTCTCTCGTAGGCGCGCGTGACGCCGTCGTCTTCGACCAGCGTGAAGCGGCTCTCGCGGATGCCCGGGACGGTGCGGATCAACAGATCGTCGAACCAGTGGATGGCGGTCGCGCGCGGCGAACCGAGATTGGCCGGCGCGCGTGCGAGAAGAGGCACGATCGCGCCTTCGCGCAGATAGAGCGGGGCGCGGGTCAGCCCGTCCTCGACGACGCTGAGCTTCCGGGCGCCGCCCGTCGAATCGACGTGGTGGGCCGGCGTACGGAAATCGGTCCAGCGGCCGCGCGGGAAATAGGCGGTGAGCGAATCGCCCTTGTCGGCGAGCGCGGCGAAGAGCAGCCAGGGGCCGATCATCTTGGTCGTGCTGACGGCGCGGGCAGCTCTATCCTCCTGAAAGTAGTAAGCGAGGGGCGGGAAGAGGGGCGCGCCGCTCTCGTGCGCGGCGTGGGCGAGGCTGTACAGATAGGGGATCAGCCGGTAGCGCAGGCGGAGCGCGGCGAGATTGCTCGGCGCGTCGCCGATCCGGTCCGGCGCGGTCTCGGTGCAGTTGCAGAGGTTCTCGACATGGGGGCGAAGCGGCACGTCGAGCAGCGCGCTGCTCGCGAACCAGCGCGTGTAGAGCCGGTCGAGCGCGGCGCGGGCGATCCCGCCGCGATGAAAACCGCCGACGTCCGAGCCGTAGTAGTCGAAGCCGGACAGGCTCATGTTGGTCTGGGCCGTCATCTGCGCGCCGAGCGACGCGAAGGACGAGGCCACGTCGCCGGACCACATCGCGACGCCGAAGCGTTGGCTGCCCGCGGTGCCCGAGCGCGACAGGATCCACGGGCGGCGCAGCGGATCGGTGCGTGCGGTCTCCTCCGCGATGCTGCGGCTCCACGCGAAGTTGTAAAGGTTGTGGATGTCCGCGTGACGGATCCTGGTCTCGCCGTACCAGTCAAAACCCGCATAGAAGGCATTGGAACTGAAGACTTCCGGTTCGCCCAGATCGGTCCAGTGGCCCAGCACTCCGGCGTCGATCAATGGTTTACGCTTCGCATCGTGCCAGGCGCGGCCGGCCTCGGGATTGGTCCAGTCGATCATTCCGCCGATTCCCCACCAGGGATTGGTCGTCAGCCGTGTCGGCCGGTCGCAGGGCGGCGCGCAGTCCATCGCGAGTTGGCGCTGTTTCGCCATCGCTTCGTGCTCGGGACGCTTGGCGCCGATATAGCTCTCCTCGATCGTGACGATGCCCAGCCCCTGTTGCGCATAGGCGGCGAGCCGGGCTTGCGGATCGGGGAAGTGCTCGCGATCCCAGGCGAGCGTGCCCATCCGGGTGTTCTCCGAGCCGCTCGTTATGCCGCCGAACCATTGCAGGTCGAGCACTGCGCCATCGACCGGGAAGCGCTTGTCGCGCAGCGTTGCGAGCTTGTCGTCGAGCTCCTTCCAGTCATCGAAGCCGTACTCGGAGATCCACAACCCGAAAGCCTTCAGCGGCGGCACCGGCGGTTTTCCGGTCAGCTCCAGATAGTCGCGGCGCAGCGCAGGTAGATCCTCCCCGGTCAGCACGAAAAGCCCGAGCGCGGCGCTGCCCTTCGCTTTGACCGTCCACGCTTTGCCGGTGAGGGCGAAGTCCGTCGGATAGGGTGTGTCGAAGAACAACGCGTGGCTTTGCCGGCCTTCGCCGAGCAGATAGGCGATCGGGATCTGGGTGTCGCCGGAGGCGGCGATGTCCGAGTAAGTCATCGCGTTGCCGAAAGTGTCTGCCGGCGTGCGCTCGCGCCCGAGCCAGGACGGCGATTTCTGCTCCGGATCGAGTTTCTGGCCCAGACCCAGCACTTCGCTGACCCCGCTCGGTGCGACCGACAGCGCAAGCGAATCTTCCTGCCAGCGCTTGACGCAGATCCGCTCGATCGGCTTCGCGTCCGCCCCGGCGATCGCCCAGCAGCCTCCCGTGTAGGCGATCGTCAGCGAAGCTGTCGTCAGCTTCTGCGCGGCTTCGTCCCACTGGTATTTGACCGGCCCCGGGAAATCGCGCCGGGCGATCATCGGCGAGAAGTAGGGTTTGCCGGTCGCGATTTTCGGCGCATAGGCGATATGGATCAGGCGTTCGCCCAGCACGGTCAGCACGACCTGGCGGCCGTCCTGAGCGATGCGCAGCTGGGGCGTCGCGGTGGCGGACAGTTGCACGTGGGCGGAGGTCTCGGCCTGGGCCGGTGCGCTCAGCGCGTAGCAGGCAAAGCTCAGGGCGAGAAGGGCGGCGGCGGACTGCGGGGAGCAGGGCATTGATAAACCTGTCGTAAGTACACCAAAAACCGCTGCCAGGGTGCGAATCCGGCGGGCGGGCGAGGATAATCGGAAAATTATCGGCCTTTGCGCTCACGTCCTTTCGACCTGACGCAAAGTTCGGCCGCCCTCGATCACAACAGCCGGATGCCGGCCTCAGGATTTCCCGTGTTCGCCCTGTTCGAAAAACTGATTCACCCCTACCCCGACCGGCAGCCTCCGGTGCCGCCGCGCGGTTTCCTGTCCTTCGTCTGGGCCTGCACTCGGGGCCTGCGCCGCCATGTGCTGGCGATGGCCTTGCTGACCGCGGTGATCGGCGCTTTCGAAGCGCTGCTCTTCGCGTTCATGGGCCACATCGTCGACTGGCTCGGCGCGGTGCGCCCCGAGCGGCTGTGGGTCGAGCAGGGCGGGCGCCTGGCTCTGCTCGGGGCCATCCTGCTCGCCAGTCCCTTGCTGGTCGTGCTGGCGACCTTGCTCAAGCATCAGGCGCTGGCCGGCAATTTCCCGATGCGGCTGCGCTGGGACTTCCACCGCCGGATGCTCGATCAGAGCATGAGCTTCTACCAGGACGAGTTCGCCGGCCGGATCGCGACCAAGGTCATGCAGACCGCGCTGGCGGTTCGCGACACGGTCTTCATCGTCTCGGACATCCTGGTCTATGTGCTGATCTACTTCGCGACGATGGTCGCGGTTGTCGGCAGCTTCGACCGCTGGCTGCTCGTGCCTTTCCTCGCCTGGCTCGCCTTCTATGTCGTGGCGCTGAGGATCTTCGTGCCCAAGCTCGGTGAGGCATCGCGCTCGCAGGCCGACGCGCGTTCGCTGATGACCGGCCGGATCACCGATGCCTACACGAACATCGCGACCGTCAAACTGTTCTCGCACGGCCGCCGCGAAGCGGGCTACGCGAGGAGCGCAATGCAGGAGTTCATGGGCACCGTGCACACCCAGATGCGGCTCGTCAGCGCGGTCGAGATCGTCAACCAGACGCTCTCGGCGCTGCTGATTGCGGGCACGGCGGGTCTCGCGCTGTGGCTGTGGTCGCACAGCGCGGTCGGCGTCGGCGCGGTTGCGGCGGCGATCGCGATGGCGCTGCGCTTGAATGGCATCTCGCACTGGGTGATGTGGGAGATGGCCTCGCTCTTCGAGCACGTTGGCACCGTTCAGGACGGCATCAACACGCTCGCCCGGCCGCACGAGATCGTCGATGCGCTTGACGCGAAACCGCTTAGCGTTACGCGCGGCGAGATCCGCTTCGAGGACGTCCGCTTCGCCTATGGCGGCGAGAAGAACGTGATCGAGCATCTGTCGCTGACGATCAAGCCGGGGGAGAAGATCGGCCTGGTCGGCCGCTCGGGTGCCGGCAAGTCGACGATCGTCAATCTGTTGCTGCGCTTCTACGATGTCGAAGGCGGACGCATCCTGATCGACGGTCAGGACGTTTCCCGGGTGACCCAGGACAGCCTGCGCGCCCAGGTCGGCATGGTGACCCAGGACACGTCGCTGCTGCACCGCTCGGTGCGCGAGAACATCCTCTACAGCCGTCCCGACGCGGGTGACGACGCGATGATCGCGGCGGCGCGGCGCGCCGAAGCGCACGACTTCATCCTCGGGCTGACCGATCCGAAGGGCCGCAGCGGCTACGACGCGCATGTCGGCGAGCGTGGCGTCAAGCTCTCGGGCGGTCAGCGCCAGCGGGTCGCGATCGCCCGGGTCATGTTGAAGGACGCGCCGATTCTGCTGCTCGACGAGGCGACCAGCGCGCTCGATTCCGAAGTCGAATCGGCGATCCAGGGCAGCCTGTACCAGCTGATGGAAGGCAAGACCGTCGTCGCGATTGCGCACCGGCTGTCGACGATCGCGGCGATGGATCGCCTGATCGTGCTCGACCGCGGCCGCATCGTCGAGGAAGGCGACCACCAGAGCCTGCTCGCGAAGGGCGGTATCTACGCGCGGCTGTGGGCGCACCAGAGCGGAGGCTTCCTCGCCGAGGAGGATGAGGAAGCCGGTTTGATGTCCGCGTGAACGGAAAAGGGCGCCCGAAGGCGCCCTTGCAGCGTGAAGCCGGATCAGCCGTCGATCCGGATTTGCACACCGGTGCTGGTATAGATCGGAGTGGCCTTGTAGCCGTCGACGGTCACCGTCTTGAAAGTGCCGGCGCGCTTGCTGGCGCTGAGCACCGCCAGAGTGTCGCCGACCACCGGCTTGTAGCCGTTCGCGAAAGTCACTTTCAGCGTGCCGCCAGCGAGCGTCGCCGTGTTGCCGACGACGAGGCGTCCCTGGCCGTTGCTGCCGATGTTGAGCTGCAATGTGCCGGTTGCGAGTTGGGTATAGCGGCTCGCGATCCTGACCGCGCCGGCGCTTGCGTTGCTGACGACTGTGCCCGCCTTGACATAGACGTCGCCGTTGCCGAAGGCGGTGGTCGAGGCGGCTTCGAGCGTGCCGCCGGCGACCACGGTGCCGCCGCTCCAGCTGTTGTTGCCGGCCAGGCGCAGCGTGCCGCTGCCGTTCTTCGTCAAGAGGCCCTTGCCGGTGATGTCGTTGCGCCAGGCATCGAGCGCGTTGAAACCGCCCAGGCTCGCGTCCATCGTCACAGCGACGTCGCCGTCGAAACTGCCGTAGCCGTCGGCGGCCGCGAACAGGTTCAGGCGTCCCCAGCCTTCCGCATCGTCCAGAACCGGATAGCCCGAAGCGAGCGCGGTGCTCTTCAGCACGACCCGGCGCTGATTCGCGTCGAGATAGGGCAGACGCGTCTCGAGCAGCACTTCGGCGCCCTTGGGCACGACGGCCACTTTGCTCTTGTCGGCGATCTGTGTGAAGCCGTAGGTCAGGCGGCGAAGTGTGTTGGCCTTGTTCGCATCGTGGTCGGCGAAGCGGTCGCTGGAAACCGTCGCCGAGTGGGCGTAAGTGTTCAGCGCCGTTGCGTCCGAAGTGCCGGTCGCAGCCTGCAGCGCCGCGTGGGCCTGGTCATAGGCGGCCTTGCGGGTCGCGGCGGAAGCCGCGGCGATGTTGGCTGCAGCGACGGCCTGGGCCTGAACCCGTCCGCTGATCACGTCCAGAGGCGAGTGCATGCCGGCGAGGATGCGGTTCTCACCGAGTTCGAGCCCGCGGGCGACGAGTTCCTGGAAGCGCTCGGGCATCACATAGGCCATGCCCAGCACATCGCGCATCGCTTCGGCCGAGTGACCGCTGGTGAAGCCGCCGTCGGTGGCGGCAGTGCTGCTCTTCGCCGGCACCAGGGCCGGAACCACGACGACGCTGGAACTCCAGCGCCAGGGGCGGGCGTATTTGTAGAAGCGCTTGGCCGGCTCGGTCGAGCCGTTGTTGCCCATGCTGTTGACGAAGTCGACGACTGCACCGAAGAGCGTGTTGCTGCTGCCGCCGACGCCGGTGTTGTTGCCGCCGTCGTTGTACAGCTTCGTCGGCGCATCGGCGGCGATGTCGGTGATCGTCGTGGTCTGCTGGGCGGCTGCGCGCCAGGCGCTGGTCAGCGGTCCCATGCCATCAGAAACGCTATAGCCCTTGCCGCGACGGTCGTCGAGGTAGGCGGCCAGCTCTTGGGCGGCGGTTCTCTTGGTCGTCGCATCGACGACGTACTGGATATTCGCGGCGTGGACGCTTGCGTTCAGGATCTTGCCGTCGCTCGCGTCCCCCGGGATCCCGGTCCAGGTCGAGGCCGAGAAGGTGAGCGGGCAGGCGGTGGTTCCGGTGACCGAGACTCCGGCATCGACGAGCTGTGTGCTCGGAGCCCATATGTCGAGGAAGCCCGAGAGCACGCGCACGCCGGCGTTGGTCGCGAGCGTGGAGTGGCAGGGATCGCCCCGCGAGTTGGAGCTGGCGTTGTCGACGAAGGGCGGAACGCTCGTTTCGTTCGCGATGGGGGCGGTGTCGGACTGACCCAGACCGGCGGGGGCGTCGGGGATGACCAGGGCTTCGTCCGAATCGCTGCTCCCGCAGCCAGAGAGGACAAAAGCGCCGAGAAGTGCCGCCGCCAGCGGTGCGAGGCGGGTGGCGAAAGGCTGATACATGTTTGATGGCTCCAGGAGTGGTGCGCCGGAAAGCAGGCCGGCCAGCGGAAGCTACGCGAGCCAAACTAAGGTTTGATGACAGCGCCTCTGCCGGACCGTGTTCTTGACCGGATGTGACTCGCGGTGGCGCGCGTAACATCTGCTTGCAGAGCCTCCCGGCCACGGGCGGTGTTCCGGGAGATAGTCGGGTGGTCTGGCCGAACGCTCCCGCAGGTCCAGGGACGCTCCGCTCATTTCCTCCGATTCCGATGAACTCATGAAACCATTTCAAAGCAGATCGCGCCGTCTGGCGATCGCTGTTGTGCTGCTGATCGCAGCGCTCGCTGCCTACCGCCTGTTCGCCCCGTCCAACGCCGGACCCCGCCTGTTGAGCGTCCCGGTTCGCGTGGCCGATCTTGAGGAAACCGTGCTCGCCAGCGGAACCATCCAGGCCTTTGATCAGGTCAGCGTCGGAGCCCAGGTTTCCGGCCAGCTCAAATCGCTGAAAGTCGCTTTGGGGGACGACGTGAAGAAAGGCCAGCTGGTCGCCGAGATCGATTCTCTGACCCAGCAGAACGCGCTGAAGACCGCCGAGGCCCAGCTCGACAACGTCCAGGCCCAGAAGAAGGCAAAGCAGGCGACTCTGCGCCAGGCCGAACTCGCGTTCGAGCGCCAGAAGAAGATGCTGGATCGCGATGCGAACTCCCACGCCGACTATGAGAGCGCCGATGCGACGCTTGCCCAGACGCGCGCGGACATCGCGGCGCTGGAGGCGCAGATCCGCCAGGCCAGGGTTTCGGTCGATACCGCGAAGGTGAACCTCGGGTATACGCAGATCACTTCGCCGATCGACGGCAAGGTCGTCGCGGTCGTGACGAAGGAAGGTCAGACCGTCAACTCGAACCAGTCGGCGCCGACCATCATCAAGGTCGCCAAGCTCAGGACCGTGACCATCAAGGCGCAGGTCTCGGAAGCCGATGTGACCCGGATCAAACCGGGGCAGAGGGTCTATTTCACGATTCTCGGCGAACCCGATCGCCGCTATCAGACGACATTGCGGGCAGTCGAACCGGCGCCCGATTCGATCTCGGATACGAGCACGACGAGCTCGAGCTCGACTTCGAGCAGCTCATCATCTTCTTCGGCGATCTACTACAACGCGATGTTCGATGTGCCCAACCCCGAGGGCAAACTGCGCATCTCGATGACGACCGAAGTCAATATCGTGCTGGCCGAAGCGAAGCAGGTGCTGACGATTCCGTCGTCGGCGCTGGACAAGGCCGGGCCGGACGGCCGTTATCGGGTCCGCGTCGAAGGTCCGGAGCATCGCATCGAAGAACGCCTCGTGCGTATCGGCATGAACAACAAGGTCGATGCGCAGGTTCTCGACGGTCTGAAGGCGGGCGAGAAAGTCGTGATCGGTGAAGCGACGGCGGCGACGTCCGACTCGGCGAGCAGCCAGCGCCGTGGCCCGCCTCCGATGATGTGATCATGAGCACTGCGCTTCTCGAATTGAAATCGCTCAGGCGGGAATTCCCGTCCGGCGAGGAGACGATCACGGTCCTCAAGGATCTCGACCTGACGATAGAGTCCGGCGAGATGGTCGCGATCGTCGGCGCGTCAGGTTCCGGCAAGTCGACGCTGATGAACATCCTCGGCTGTCTGGACAGGCCGAGCAGCGGCAGCTATCGCGTCGCGGGCCGCCAGACCCGCGAACTCGCCCCCGACGAGCTCGCCCAGCTGCGCCGCGAGCACTTCGGTTTCGTGTTCCAGCGCTACCACTTGCTGCCCGATCTCACCGCGCTCGGCAACGTCGAGATCCCGGCGATCTACGCAGGCAAGGACAGGGCGGCGCGCTGTGATCGCGCCGCCGCGCTGCTCGACAAGCTGGGTCTCGCGGACCGGATGGATCACCGGCCCGGTCAGCTCTCGGGCGGTCAGCAGCAGCGCGTCAGCATCGCGCGGGCGCTGATGAACGGCTGCAACGTGATCCTTGCCGACGAGCCGACCGGGGCGCTCGACCGCCACAGCGGTCAGGCCGTGATGGCCATCCTCAAGGAACTGAACGCCGAGGGCCACACCGTCATCATCGTGACCCACGACATGCAGATCGCCGAGCATGCGCGGCGGATCATCGAGATCTCGGACGGCGAGATCATCGCCGACCGCGAGAACACGCAGATCCGCGACGAGGCCGGTGCGGTCGCTCCGCACGCAGTCGTGGATTCCCGGGCGCGCCAGGCAGCGCTCTGGCGCGCCGACTGGGACAGGCTGACCGAGGCCTTCAAGATGGCGCTGCTGGCGATGGCCGCGCACCGGCTGCGCACCTTCCTGACCATGCTGGGCATCATCATCGGCATCGCGTCGGTCGTCTCGGTCGTCGCGCTGGGCCAGGGCTCGCGTCAGCGCATCCTGAAGGACATCAGTTCGCTAGGCACGAACACGATAGACATCTATCCGGGCAAGGACTTCGGCGACATGAGGTCGAGCCGGGTGCAGACGCTGCGCCCCGCCGATGCGACGGCGCTCGCCGCCCAGCCCTATATCGACAGCGTGACGCCGCGCGTGAGCTCCAGCGTCGTGCTGCGCTATGGCAACGTGTCGGTCAATGCGACCGTCAATGGAGTTGGCGAGCAGTACTTTCGCGTGCGTGGCATGGAGATGGCGGACGGCACGATCTTCGATGCCGCTGGGATACGCAGCCTTGCCCAGGAAGTCGTGATCGACGACAACACGCGCAAGAAACTCTTTCCCGGAAACGAGAACCCGCTCGGTGCCGTGGTCTTCCTTGGCAGCGTTCCCTGCCGTGTGATCGGCGCCGCGAAAGCGAAAGATAGCGGTTTTGGCAACAACGACAGCCTGAATCTCTTCGCGCCCTATACGACCGTGATGACCCGGCTCCTCGGGCAGACCTATCTGAAGGGGATGACGGTGCGCATCAGCGATGCGGTGCCGACCGATGTCGCCGAGCAAGGGGTCACCCGGATGCTGAGCCAGCGCCACGGGGCCAAGGACTTCTTCGTCTCGAACACCGACTCGATACGCAAGACGATCGAGAAGACGACCGCGACGATGACTCTGCTCGTCTCGATGATCGCGCTGATCTCGCTTGTCGTCGGCGGCATCGGTGTCATGAACATCATGCTGGTTTCGGTCACCGAGCGAACCCAGGAGATCGGTGTGCGGATGGCGGTCGGCGCGCGGCAGGGTGACATCATGCGTCAGTTCCTGATCGAGGCCGTGCTCGTCTGCCTGCTCGGCGGGGCGATCGGTGTCGGCCTTTCGCTCGCCTTCGGCGCCATTTTTGCGCGCGCCAGCAGCAATTTTGCGATGGTCTATTCGACCGCGTCGATTGTCGCCGCCTTCGCGGTATCGACCGCGGTGGGCGTCGCCTTCGGCTTCCTGCCGGCCCGCAACGCCGCGCGCCTCGACCCGGTGGTCGCGCTCTCAAGGGAATGAAGCCGGAATGAACAGCAAGATCCGAATCAGCAGCCTCGCGCTGGCGCTCGTTTTGACCGGGTGTGGCGGACTCGTCAGAACGCCTTACTCCGCTCCGGCCATCGAAGCTCCGGCGCGCTGGCAGCATGCGTCGCGCGAGGGCGCCGCGCTGGTCGATTCCCCGTGGTGGAAAGCCTTCGGCGACGCCCGGCTCGACGCCTTGATCGAGAGAGTTCTTGCGAACAACAACGATCTGGCGGCGGCCGGAATCGTGGTCAAGAAAGCCTGGCTGCAGGCAGGCCTGGCGGCCGACAAGCAGAATCCCGCGCTGTCGGCGAGCCTCGCCGCGAGCCGGAGCCGCGAGCTGAGCCACGACAAGACGACAAGCAGCGCCTATTCGGCCACCGCCTCGGTCAGCTATGAAGTCGATCTGTGGGGCAGGCTCGCGAGTGCGCGCGACGCGGCCGAGTGGGAGGCTAAGGCCAGCGAGCAGGACCGGGCGGACACCGCCTGGGCGCTCGCCGCGACGACCGCCAAACTCTACTGGCAGATCGCCTGGCTGAATCAGCGGATAGAACTGGGTGAGCAGAACATCGCCTATGGGCAGAAGGCGCTGGCGATCGCACGCGGCAAGCGCGAAGCCGGAGCCATCTCGGGTGTCGACGTGCTGCAGGCCGAACAGACCCTCGCAAGCCAGCAGGCGAGTTTGAGCGATCTCGTCCAGCAGCGGGTCGAAGCGCGCAATGCCTTGTCCATCCTGTTCAACGCGCCTCCCGGGCAGAGCTTTGTCGTTCCGGATCGCCTGCCCGAGGCCGAATTGCCGAGCGTCGAGGCGGGGCTTCCCGCCGCGCTGCTGGGCCGGCGGCCCGACCTTCAGGCCGCCGAGCTGCGCCTGCGCGAGACGCTGGCGACGGGCGATGCGACCCGGGCGAGCTACTACCCGGGGTTTTCGCTGACCGGATCGCTGGGCAGCAGCAGCGCGGCCTTGTCCGATCTGATCAAGAATCCGCTCGGCACTCTGGGCGCATCTCTGAGCCTGCCTTTCCTGCAGTGGAACGAGATGAAGCTCTCGACCAGGGTAGCTCAGGCCGACTATGAAAAAGCGGTGATCAGTTTTCGCCAGAGCCTCTATGCGGCGATGAGCGATGTCGAGAACGCGTTGTCGGCGAGAAGTCAGTACTCGGCGCAGAGCGCGATGCTGCAGAGCTCTTTCGCTGCCGCACAGAAGATCGAGACGATTTACGAAACCCAGTATCGGCTTGGTGCCGTGCCGATGAAGACCTGGCTCGATGCGCAGCAGACCCGCCGTGAAGCTGAAGTTGCGCTGCTCGCGAACCGCTATCAGAGGCTCGTCAATCACGTCACGCTGATCCAGGCGCTGGGCGGCAGCGCTTCGGGCGGGATCTAGTGGGCGCTGAGCCAGGCGCAGCGTGCCTGGCTCAGCGAGAAGCGCTATTGTTCCCCGGGTACTGAAGCGGATGCCACATCAGTGTTGCTGGCGAGCTGCTTGTGCCAGTCGACTTTGCGGGTGCCTATCATCACGCAGGCGAGCAGGGCGAAGAGCAGCAGGCTGCCCATCAGCAGCGCGTTCTGCTCCGAGAGCAGGATCACATAGATCGCGCTGTAGAGCACGCCCAGACCCACGGTGAAACCACCGGCAAGCCACGCGCTGCGCAGAAGCTGGGCGCTGTAGAAACCGATCAGCAGCACGCAGGCGCTCCCCGCGGCGAGGTAGGCCGGGCCGAAGCCGATCTGCTCGGAGAGCGAGAGCAGGAGCAGGAAGAAGATCAGCAGCGCGGCGCCGACCAGCAGGTAATTGAGCGGGTGCAGCCTGAGGCGGCGCAGCATCTCGAAGAGCAGGAAAGCGCCCAGGGTCAGCAGGATGAACAGTTCCGAATACTTGCTGGCGCGATCGGACATCGAGTAGATATCGACGGGGTCGATCAGGCTGACCGAGAAGGGTTCGGCTTTAAGCGTTCGCCCTGCGTCTGTCTCCCAGGCCTGGCGTGCCAGGGAGGCGACGCCATTGATCTGCCATTCGGCTTCGAAGCCCTTGTCGCCGACCTTGCGATTGACCGGCAGGAAACGGCCTCCGAAGGAGGGGTGCGGCCAGTCCGAGCGCAGGCCGACCGTGGTCTCGCGCCCCAGAGGCAGCATCGCGAAGCTGTCGGTGCCGGCGATCTGCAGGTCGGCCCTGATGTTCAGGGTCTTGCCGAGCAGCGCGGCAAAGTTCGGCAGGGCGGCATTGACGCCGGTTGCCGGTGTCTTCAGACCGGTTCCCGCCTCGATGCGCAGGGGCTCGCCTCCCTGCGAAATCCTGAGCTGACGGATGCCGCGCGGATCGCTGAGCGCGATGATCAGCTGGGCGCCTTCAATCTCGATGCGCGAGTCCGGGTGGCTGTGGGACAGATCCTCGGCGGTCGGCATCCGCAGCGTGCTCTGCAGGCTGCCGCCGAGCAGATAGGTGTTGATCCGGAACACGCCGCGGTAGCGGGTCTCGTTGTGCAGCGTTCCGCTGAGCTTGAGCGCTTCGGGCAGGAACAGCTTTTCACCGCGTTCGAGCAGATCTTCCTTGCGGATCAGTTTGCCCTTGTCGTCGAAGACCGGCCGGGTGAAGCGTTCGGCATAGCGGACCATCAGCACCGGGCCGGCCAGGGTTTGCGATTCGGCGAGGCTCGCGGCGATCGATTCCTGGGCGGAGGAGCGGTTCGCGATCCGGTCGAGCACGACGCCGCGAATCAGATGACCGGCGAGCAGCAGGATGCCGACGAGCGTGACGAGGACCAGAAGTTTGCGGCTCAGGCTACGCATGTTCGCTCTCCCTCGCGCTGTTCAGTGAGGGCAGACCCGCGCTCCTGGGAGTCTCCGCTGGGGCGGGGGTGACGGGCGGTTTGCTGTGGCGGTGTTGGGACATCAGGGCATCCTTGGTTTTATGACGCGGCCAAGGATGATGGCTTCATGTCAGCGCACGATGAGATCTGCGTGAAGAGACGGTGAAGAGCGGGAATTCGAGGCAGGCGAGGGCGCCGCCCTCGGGGTGATTGGCGAGCGTGAGCCGGCCGTGATGGCGGCGCGCGACTTCCTGGACGATCGCCAGCCCCAGGCCCGAGCCCTTGCTGCCATCGGGGCGGGGCAGAGCGTAGAAGCGCTCGAAAAGATGCGGCAGCGCGTAGTCGGGAATGCCTGCGCCCCGGTCGCGAACCTGGATGCTCAGCTCCTTGCCCTGGCGGACGAGACTGAGCGTGATCGTGCTGCCGTCGGGCGCGTGATCGATCGCGTTGTCGAGCAGATTGCCCAGAGCCAGCGCAAGGTTCTCGCACTCGGCATGGAGGGGGGGAAGCGTCTCCCCGGCTGCGAATTCGCAGCGGATCTTCCGCGCATCGGCGCGCGCCTGGCGGGCCGCGAGCAATTCCGTGGCGATTGCCTGCAGATCGCAGGGCTCGGCCGATTCGCGCAGCGGGCCCGACTCCAGTTTCGAGAGCGCGAGCATCCGGTTCACGCAGTCAGTCATGCGCTGGCTTTGGCTCAGGACATGGGCGGCGAAGCGCCGACGCTCGGCCTCGGGCAGTTGCACCTCGCCGAGGATCTCGCCCGCGCCGCGCAAGGCCGCGAGCGGACTCTTCAGCTCGTGAGTCAGCGCCTGCACGGTGCGCTCGACGTACTGCCGGCCTTCGAGCTTCTCGCGCATCGCCTCCATCGCCCGGGCGAGATCGGAGATCTCCTGGCCGCCGCCGGTGGGCGGCTCGGCGGCCTTGCCGGCCGCGACAGCCTGCGCATAGCGGCGCAGGCGGCGGATCGAGCCGGTGAGCCAGAGCGTGACCGCCAGACCGATCAAGGCCGAGCCACCGAGCAGCCAGGCACCGTGGCGCACGATCGTGTCTTCGCTGTGGTGGATGATCGGCAGCAGCGTGCTCTCCCGCTTGGCGACCGAGAGCACGCCGATCGTGCGTGGGCCGTCGCGGATCGGTGCGGCGACGTAAAAGACCGAGCTGTCCTTGTCGTTCTCCCTGATGTGGGAGGAGCGCGCGCCATATTCGCCGCGCAAGGTGCGGCGGATGTCCTGCCAGTTCGAGTAATCCATCCCCTCCGCGCGATGCTCCGAGTCGTAGCGGACGATGCCCTTCGCATCGGTGACGATGACGCGAAAGTCCAGGCTGGTCTTGTGAAAGTGAAAGATCCGCGCATCGACGGCGCGAGCGTGGTAGGACGCCACGCGCTCAGCGAAACGACCGTTCCCGATCCGGCCGGCGACGAGATCGTCGGTCGCCATCTCGGCGAGGATGTTCGCGGTATCGACCATGCTCTCCTCGATCGCCTGCTTCACGCTGGGCCTGACCTCGGCGACGAAGATACGCAGCACGAAGAAGGCCGCGAGGCCCACGATCAGGAAGTAACCGAGCAGCACGCGCAGCGGCAGGTTCATCGCGAAAGCGAATAGCCCAGCCCGCGGTGGGTCTGAATCGGATCGAGTTCGGAGGAGATCTCGCGCAGCTTGGCGCGCAGGGTCTTGATGTGGGTGTCGACGGTGCGGTCGCAGCTGTCGCTATCCCTTCCCCAGACCGAATCGAGCAGCTGTTCGCGGGAGAACACCCGACCGGGGTTGAGCAGCAGGTGGCGCAGCAGCAGGTACTCGTAGCGGGTCAGCGCCAGCGCGTCTTTGCCCATGCGAACCTGGGCCGCGGCTTCGTCGAGCTCCAGCGCGGGAGTCTCAGGGGGAGACTGGGTATGCAGCGCTCCGGAGCGGCGCAGCATCACACGCAGGCGGGCCGCGACCTCGCGCGGGCTGAATGGTTTGGCGACGTAGTCGTCGGCGCCGATCTCGAAGCCCAGCACCCGGTCGATCTCCTCGCTGCGTGCGGTCAGGAACATCACCGGCAGCGCGGCATCCTTTGCCCGGATGCGCCGGCAGACTTCGAAGCCGGAGAGGTCGGGCAGGCCGACATCGAGCACCGCGACCGCGATCCCGCCCTGCTCGATGCGCGCCAGTGCTTCGCCTCCCGTGCTCACATGGCAGGGGGAAAAGCCCTCGCTTTTCAGGGTCCAGGCAAGGGTGTCGGCAATCGCGGGTTCGTCTTCAACGAGCAGGATTACGGGAGTCATCGCAGCATTTTCGATGAGAAGGCCGGGAAGGGCAATCGCTGCGATCCGCTCTGTCGCAATGAAAAAAGCCGTTCGGAAACCGAACGGCTTTTTGACCGGGGCAGCGGGGCTGCCGGACAGGTCTTATTGGGCGCGCGCCTTGACGGCTTCTTCCTTGGACGTGTAGATCTTCACGTCACCGGAGTTCACCCAGATCTGCTTGGTCGTGTTGCCATCGAACCATTGATCCTTGCCGCCTTGTTCCTTCGCATCACCCTTGTGGATGATGTAATTCACCGCGGCGGCTGAACCGAATTCCTTCAGAGGCAGGTGGAAATAGATGCTGCCGTCTTCGCTCTTGCCCTTCGGCTTGATCGGGCCGAACCAGTCGCAGCCGTCGATCGGGGTGCCGCGGCCGCTGCCCGGAACGCCGTTCCACGCGTGTACGCCCCACGAGCCGTACTTGCCGTCGGCGCGCCAGTAGTTGATCGAGACAAAGCCGTCAGGCGGATCCGAGGGTTCGCCAGCGAAGGAGGGCAGCGCGATGGCTGCGAAAGTCAGGGCTGCGACAGCTTGCAGGAAGAAACGCTTGTTCATTATGTATCCATCCTCTTTGGTTACTAACGGGAGTTTCATCGCGCGCAGTTTGATTTTTTGTCACTTCGTTCAGCCAGGCTACGCCTGTCCGACTTATGCTCTATCGATCATCCGGGAGTCCGCGCCCTAAGGCTGTCGAGCTCCTCCAGTGCGTAGATTACCAGCCCTTGGGCTTCTTGTGGATGTGCAATAGTGCAAATCCGGGCCGGAACCGGGCAAAAAAAACGCGCCGTCCCTTGCGGGAGCGGCGCGTCTTTTCGAGGCGGTCGAATTACAGCACGTCGATCGCGTTCAGTTCCTTGAAAGCCTGCTGCAGGCGGGCGATCACGGATTCCTGACCCTTGCGCAGCCAGACGCGCGGGTCGTAGTACTTCTTGTTCGGGCTGTCCGGACCTTCCGGGTTACCCAGCTGGCCTTGCAGGTAGGCTTCCTTGTCCTTGTAATACTTCAGGACGCCTTCCCAGTTGGCCCACTGCGTGTCGGTGTCGATGTTCATCTTGACGACGCCGTAGGAGACCGAGTCGTGGATTTCCTGGGCGGTCGAACCCGAGCCGCCGTGGAACACGAAGTTCAGCGTCTTGGCCGGAACACCGTGCTTCTTCGACAGATACTTTTGCGAGTTGTCGAGGATGGACGGGGTCAGCTTGACGTTGCCGGGCTTGTAGACACCATGCACGTTGCCGAACGAAGCGGCGATCGTGAAGCGCGGGCTGATCTTGATCAGGTGCTCGTAGGCGAAAGCGACGTCTTCCGGCTGGGTGTAGAGCGCCGACTGATCCATCGCGCTGTTGTCGACGCCGTCTTCCTCGCCGCCGGTGCAGCCCAGTTCGAGCTCCAGCGTCATGCCAATCTTGGACATGCGGGCCAGGTACTTCTCGCAGATCTCGATGTTCTCGGCCAGAGGTTCTTCCGACAGATCGAGCATGTGCGAGGAGAACAACGGCTTGCCGGTTTCGGCGAAGTGCTTTTCACCGGCGTCGAGCAGACCGTCGATCCAGGGCAGCAGCTTCTTCGCGGCGTGGTCGGTGTGCACGATGACCGGAACGCCATAGGCGGCGGCGATCGCATGGACGTGCTTGGCACCGGAGATCGCACCGAGGATGGCAGCTTGCTGGCCTTCGAGCTTCAGACCCTTGCCCGCGATGAACTGCGCGCCACCGTTCGAGAACTGAACGATCACCGGGGCCTTGGCCTTGGCAGCAGCTTCGATGACGGCATTGATCGTGTCGGTGCCAACGCAGTTGACGGCCGGGATCGCGAAGTTGTTTTCCTTGGCGACCGCAAAGACCTTCTGCACGTCGTCGCCGGTGATGACGCCGGGTTTCACGAAATCAAAAATCTTGGACATAACGTCTCCAAATTTCCGGGATGGTAAAAGCGGATGGACTCAGTTGTTTTCGCCGATGCGGACAACCTTCAGGCTGTTCGTGCCGCCTTGCTGGCCGATCGGGTCGCCAACCGTGAAGACGACGATATCGCCGGCTTCGACAACCTTGGCCTTGACCAGAACCTTTTCTGCTTCGCGGAGCAGGCGATCGCGGTCCATGTTGGTCTGGGCGGCGGTCAGGATCGGGTAGACCTCGCGCATCAGCGCGGTCTTGCGGACGGTTTCCGGATCCGGGGTCAGCGCGTAGATAGGCACGCCGGAGTTCAGGCGGCTCATCCACAGAGCGGTCGATCCGGACTGGGTCAGCGCGGCGATCGCCTTCGCGCCCAGGTGATGGGCGGTCAGCAGAGCGGCCATTGCGATCGACTGGTCGATGCGGCTGAAGGTGCGATCCAGGAAATGCTGGTCGAGCGTGATCGGGTTGAACTTTTCGGCTTCGGTCGCGATGCGCGCCATTGCTTCGACGGTCTCGACCGGGAACTTGCCGGCGGCACTTTCGGCCGACAGCATCACCGCATCGGTGCCGTCGAGAACCGCGTTCGCAACGTCGGACACTTCGGCGCGGGTCGGGATCGGGCTGGAGATCATCGACTCCATCATCTGGGTCGCGGTGATCGTCAGCTTGTTCATCTCGCGGGCCTTGCGGATCATGCGCTTTTGCAGCGCCGGAACCGCGGCTTCGCCGACTTCGACAGCCAGGTCGCCACGGGCAACCATGATGCCGTCACAGGCGTTCAGGATCTCTTCGAGCACGGTCGGTTCGACCGCTTCGGTCCGTTCGATCTTCGCGATCGTCAGGGCATGGCCGCCGGCCGCGCGCATCAGCGTCTTGGCCATGTACATGTCGGCAGCGCTCTTCGGGAAGGAGACGGCCAGGAAGTCGACGCCGATTTCGGCAGCCGTCTTGATGTCGTCCATGTCCTTCGCGGTCAGCGCGGGAGCGGTCAGACCGCCGCCCTTCTGGTTGATGCCCTTGTTGTTGGACAGGTCGCCACCAACGATGACTTTACAGTGGACTTCCGAACCCTTGACCTTCTCGACTTCCAGCACAACGCGGCCGTCGTCGAGCAGCAGGGTCACGCCCGGCGACACGTCGCGGGGCAGTTCTTTGTAGTCGAGGCCGACGCGTTCGTCGTTACCGAGCTGGCAGGCTGCGTCGAGGATGAACTTGCCACCCTTTTCCAGCGTGGTCTTGCCCTTTTCGAATTTGCCGACGCGGATCTTCGGGCCTTGCAGGTCACCGAGGATACCGACGTTGCGACCGACCTTGGCGGCGGCCTGGCGAACCAGGTCAGCGCGCTTCTTGTGGTCTTCGGGCGTGCCGTGGGAGAAATTCATCCGGACGACGTCGACGCCGGCAAGAACCATGCGTTCGAGGGTTTCTGCGTCGTTCGAGGACGGGCCGAGTGTGGCGACGATCTTGGTATGGCGTTGCATCCTAGCTCCTAGGGGGGAGATGGGCGACGGCAAGGCCGCCGCTATGGGGTCAGGAACCGGTTTGGCCGCCGTTTCGCGCTTTTTGCGCTGGGCGGCTTTCGCCGGTATTGGGGAAGACTGCGTTTTTTTAGCGGTCACGTTGTTGTGCGGCGAGGGCTTTCACCTTCGCCGCGGTTGATTGCTCAGTTGTCTGCGCGCTGAGAGAGCGCGTCGACGGCCGGCAGGGTTTTGCCTTCGAGGAACTCAAGGAAAGCGCCGCCACCCGTCGAAATGTAGCTGACCTTGTCGGAGATTCCGAATTTCGAAATCGCCGCGACGGTGTCGCCACCTCCCGCGATCGAGAAGGCGGACGAGCTGGCGATCGCTTCGGCGATCGTCTTCGTGCCTTCGGCGAACTGGTCGAACTCGAAGACGCCGACCGGGCCGTTCCAGACCACGGTGCCGGCAACTTTGAGCTGCTCGGCGAGCAGGGCGGCGGTCTTCGGGCCGATGTCGAGAATCATCTCGTCTTCGGCGACGTCCTTCGCGTCCTTGATCGTCGCGGTCGCGGTGGCCGAGAATTCCTTCGCGACGACGACGTCGACCGGAATCGGCACCGAGGCGCCGCGGGCGGCCATCTTTTCGATGATCCGCTTCGCTTCGGGAATCAGGTCGGCTTCGGCGAGCGACTTGCCGATCGGCAGGCCGGCTGCAGCGAGGAAGGTGTTCGCGATGCCGCCGCCGACGATCAGCTGATCCACCTTGTCGGCGAGGCTGTCGAGAATGGTCAGCTTGGTCGAAACCTTGGAACCGGCGACGATCGCGACGAGCGGATGAGCCGGAGCGCCCAGGGCGCGGCCCAGAGCGTCGAGTTCAGCGGCGAGCAGCGGGCCTGCGCAGGCAACCGGAGCGGCCAGCGCGAGCGCGTGGGTCGTCGCTTCGGCGCGGTGCGAGGTGCCGAAAGCATCGTTCGCATAGACATCGAACAGGCGGGCCATCTTCGCGGCCAGCTCTTCGTTGTTCTTCTTTTCGCCTTTGTTGACGCGGCAATTCTCGAGCACGACCACGTCACCCGCCTTGACTTCAAAACCGCCATCAATCCAGTTCTGAACCAGACGAACCGGCTTGCCGAGCAGCTCGGCGAGGCGTTGAGCGACCGGAGCCAGGGAATCCTGGGGTTTGAACTCGCCTTCGGTCGGACGACCGAGGTGAGAGGTCACCATGACACCTGCGCCCTTTTCGAGGGCCAGTTTGATGCCGGCCAGCGAAGCGCGGATGCGGGTGTCGTCGGTGATTTTTCCGGCGTCATCCTGGGGGACGTTGAAGTCGGCACGGATGAAAACGCGCTTGCCGGCAAGATCCAGTTCAGAGAGTTTCTTGAATTGCATGGCTGTTTTCTCGATTCCAAGGGGTGAATATCCGGAGCCCATCGGTATTCCACAATCCGGGCTGGCCGGGACGGGGAAGTATGCCCATCCGTGCGCCATTGCGTATTGCGCAATCGCAAACAGGCCTCGGTCAGTCGAGGCGAAAACCAGAAAAAAGCACGGAGGACGCAGCGTTCGCCACGGCCCCCGTGCCTGTCATGCTTCAGACCAATTACTTGGCGATGACGCGGACCATTTCCAGAACCTTGTTGGAATAGCCCCATTCGTTGTCGTACCAGGACACGAGCTTGACGAAGGTGCCGTCCAGCGCGATACCGGCTTCGGCATCGAACACCGAGGTGCAGGATTCACCGCGGAAGTCGGTCGAGACGACCTTGTCTTCGGTGTAGCCGAGAACGCCCTTCATCTCGCCTTCAGCAGCAGCCTTGACCGCAGCCTTGATCTCTTCGTAGGTCGCGGAAGTGTTCAGTTCGCAGGTCAGATCGACGACGGAAACGTCGGAGGTCGGAACGCGGAAGGACATGCCGGTCAGCTTCTTGTTCAGCTCGGGGATCACAACGCCCACAGCCTTGGCAGCACCGGTCGAGGACGGGATGATGTTCTCGAGGATGCCACGACCACCGCGCCAATCCTTGTTGGACGGGCCGTCGACGGTCTTCTGGGTCGCGGTGGCAGCGTGCACCGTGGTCATCAGGCCGCGCTTGATGCCGAACTTGTCGTTGATGACCTTGGCCAGAGGAGCCAGGCAGTTGGTCGTGCACGAAGCGTTCGAGATGATGGTCTGGCCAGCGTAGGTCTTGTGGTTCACGCCGTAGACGAACATCGGGGTGTCGTCCTTCGACGGAGCGCTCTGGACGACCTTCTTGGCGCCGGCGGCGATGTGCTTCTGGCAGGTTTCCTTGGTCAGGAACAGGCCGGTCGATTCGACGACGATGTCGGCGCCGATTTCGCCCCACTTCAGTTCAGCGGGATCCTTGACGGCGGTCAGACGAATCTTCTTGCCATTGACGACCAGAGTGTTGCCTTCGACCTTCACTTCGCCCTGGAAGCGGCCATGCACGGAGTCGTACTGGAGCATGTAGGCGAGATATTCAGGGTCAAGCAGGTCGTTGATGCCGACGACTTCGATGTCGGAAAAGTTTTCCACGGCAGCGCGGAACACCATACGGCCAATGCGGCCAAACCCGTTGATACCAACCTTGATGGTCATTGTTTCACTCCTGATAGAGATAAGAGGGTCAATCTCGCTATCCACCTGAGCGTGCCGCGCGATGCGCGAGAATCACCTGGTCGGGGGAGAACCTGGTGCAGCACGAAAAACGGTCGAATTTTATACTAATTCCTCGACCGCCTTCTTGACGTAATCCGGGGTGAGCCCGAAAAACTTGAAGAGTTCGCCCGCCGGCGCCGACTCGCCGAAACGGTCGATGCCGATGACGGTGCCCTTGCCGCCGACGTAGCGATACCAGTTGCCGGTGACGCCCGCCTCGATCGCGACTTTGGGCAATCCGGCCGGCAGCACGCTGTCCCGGTAAGCCTGGTCCTGACGATCGAAAAGGTTCGTGCAGGGCATCGAGACGACGCGCACCGGGATGCCGGCTGCGGCCAGCAGCTTCTGCGCTTCGAGCGCCAGACCGACTTCGGAGCCGGTCGCGATCAGCACAGCTTTCGCGCCATCGGCGTCCGTGAGCACATAGCCGCCGCGGCGGATGTCGGCGAGCTGCTCGTCGCTGCGCGGCGAGAAGGGCAGGTTCTGGCGCGAGAGCGCGAGCAGGGTCGGACCGTCCTGGCGTTCGAGGCCGTTGGCCCAGGCCTGGGCCGTCTCGACCGTGTCGGCAGGGCGCCAGACGTCGAGGTTCGGGATCAGCCTCAGGCTCGCGATCTGCTCGATCGGCTGGTGGGTCGGACCGTCCTCGCCCAGGCCGATCGAATCGTGCGTATAGACCATGATCTGGCGCTGCTTCATCAGCGCGGCCATCCGGATCGCGTTGCGCGCGTAGTCCGAGAAGACCAGGAAAGTGGCCGTGTAGGGGATGAAGCCGCCGTGCAGCGCGAGGCCGTTGGCGATCGCTGTCATGCCGAATTCGCGCACGCCGTAGCACAGGTAATTGCCACCCGAAGTCTTTGTGATCGTCTTCGAGCCGGACCAGCGGGTCAGGTTCGAACTTGCGAGGTCGGCCGAGCCGCCCAAGAGTTCAGGCAGGGCCGGCGCGAAGGCTTCGATCGCGTTCTGGCTCGCCTTGCGGGAGGCGATCGTCTCGCCCTTCGCGATGATCTTCGCGATCGCGGCGTCGCGCTGCGCCTGCCAGTCGCCGGGCAGCTCACCCTTCATGCGGCGCTCGAATTCGGCGGCCAGTTCAGGGAAGGTGGCGCGGTAGGCGGCAAAGCGGTCATTCCATGCGGCTTCACGCGCAGCGCCGGCTTCCTTCGCGTTCCAGCCCGCGTAGATGTCGGCCGGGATCTCGAAGGGCGCGTGCTTCCAGCCAATCGTTTCGCGAACCGCCTCGATTTCGGCGGCGCCGAGCGGCGCGCCGTGCGAATCGTGACTGTCGGCCTTGTTCGGCGAACCCATCCCGATCACGGTCTTGCAGATGATCAGAGTCGGTTTTTCGCTCTGCGCCTTTGCGGCGACGGTAGCGGCGTCGATCGCCGCGGCGTCGTGGCCGTCGATCGGTCCGATCACGTTCCAGCCATAGGCCTCGAAGCGGCCCTTCGTGTCGTCGGTGAACCAGCCCTCGACGTGGCCGTCGATCGAGATACCGTTGTCGTCGTAGTACGCGATCAGCTTGCCAAGACCCCAGGTCCCGGCCAGCGAAGCCGCTTCGTGCGACACGCCTTCCATCAGGCAGCCGTCGCCGAGGAAGACATAGGTGTGGTGATCGACGATCGTGTGGCCCGGGCGGTTGAACTCGCCGGCGAGCAGCTTCTCGGCCAGTGCGAAACCGACCGCGTTCGTGATGCCCTGGCCCAGAGGCCCGGTCGTCGTCTCGATGCCCGGAGTGTGGCCCACTTCGGGGTGACCCGGAGTGCGCGAGCGGAACTGGCGGAAGTTCTTCAGGTCATCGATCGAGACGTCGTAGCCGGTCAGGTGCAGCAGCGCATAGATCAGCATCGAGCCGTGGCCGTTGGACAGCACGAAGCGGTCGCGATCGGACCATTTCGGGTTGGCCGGGTTGTGGTTCAGGTGGTGGCGCCACAGCACTTCCGCGATTTCCGCCATGCCCATAGGCATGCCCGGGTGTCCGGAGTTGGCCTTCTGGACGGCGTCGATGGCCAGGGCGCGGATCGCGCCGGTGAACGGAGAAAATGCGGGAAGAGGGCGACTGATGGCCATGGTGTTCTCTCGATGGTTTCAGGGCAGTTTCGCCCGGAGTGCGGCGAAGTGAGCCCGCCATTATCCGACAAAAAGGGAATCGCTGCCCGGACCGTGTCAGGAAGGGGCTTCAGTCGTCGGGTGCGACGGACCCGAATGCGAAGTCCTCGCTGAGCTTGCCGCTGACCGAGCGCACCCGCACCAGATCCGCATCGGTCCATTTCCCGAAGCGCGCCGAGCAGACCTGGCGTGCCGCTTCGCGCGGGCTCACGGCGACAGTGACCGCCGACATCACCTCCGATTCGTGTCGCGAGTCGACAACCTGCACGAGAAAAAGGTTTGTGCCGGGCATGAGGTGCTCCGAGGGGGAGAAGGGGGAATATTCGCGCCGAACGAGGCCACAGAGCTTGATCCGTATCGATTCGCGTGCGGCTCAGCGGGATTTGCGCCGCGCCCAGTAGGCGCCGGCTTCTTCGAAGCATTCGATGTCCAGGTCCGCGACGCGCGCGGCGAGGCGCGTCTGGGCATCCGCGATGGCCTGGTTATAGACGTGAGGAGCAATCTCCTCGACGAAGAAATCGACGAGGGCGCCGGCCTGCAGCGTGCCCAGCCCCTCCTCGAAATTCTCGTCGCTGTAGCGGCGCAGCGATTCGATCGCGGCGGCCCGCACTTCAGGCTTCAGTTTCAGCGTCATCGCGGCATCCTGAAAGGAAACCGATCTTCTCCTGCCCGCTGACGCGATGCAAGCAGGAGATGTCAGGCTCTCTGGCGGGACTATCCACAGCATCTGTGGATAAGCCTGTGCGCGACTCGGGGGATAAGCGCGAGCAGACCCTGTTGATGCAGGGAATGGATCACGTTGCGACGAAAATAGGCAGCCCGATGAACACCTCTTTTGCGGCGGAAAAGTCAAGACTGTAGGGATGTTCAATCCGCATCCGGGAGTCGGGATGAATCGTCTGAACCCTCTTGCCGAGGTCGCCCTGATCGGTCTTTTGCTGAGCTTTGCACCGCCTCTTGCCGCGCACGAATCAGCGCAGTCTGCGGTGCAGGCCGGCGCCGGGCTGTTCGCGACGCGCTGGAACTTGCGCGCGATCGACGCGAAGCCGCTCGAAGCGCGCGAAGGGCGCAACGCACCTCATCTCGTGATCGATGGCCAAGGCCGCCTGAGCGGCTCGGGCGGCTGCAACCGCTTGATGGGAAGCTACAGGCTCGAAGGATCGGTGGTGCGTTTCGGGCCCGTCGCGACGACGATGATGGCCTGCCTCTCGGGCGGCGCGGACGAGAAGCGTTTTTTGGCGGCGCTCGCGCGCGTCGTGCACTGGCGCGCGGAGAAGGGCGTGTTGAGCCTCTCCGACGCGCAGGGGCGGGAGATCCTCCGCTTTTCCGCCGAGGATCCCGCGCCCTGACGGTGCGCTCAGCGCCGGCGGGATTTGACGCGCGTCGCGCCCAGCAGGCCGAGGCCCCCGAGAAGAAGCGCGAGGCCGGCCGGTTCGGGGATCTTGTCGGGTTTGTTCGACACGCCTTCGAACAGGAAGATCATGTCGTTGTAGTCGCGGTCGCTGCTCGACCCGGCTCCCAGCCAGGTGTCCTCGAAGCCGACCAGGATTTTCTCGTCCCCCAGATCGAGCAGCTTCGCGTGCAGGCTGCCGTCGTCCCAACCCTTTGCGTCGCGGTTGTTGTTCGCTGCTCCGGCAAAAAAGTAATGGGTGTTCGGGATGTTGATCCCGTCAAAGACGAGCGGGAGGGCCTGCAGTCCGAAGACCAGCTCTTCGCCGGTTGTGAGGCCGCTGATCTCGCGTGACAGACCGAGCTCGGAAATCAGGCAGCTGTTGCCCCTCTTCGCCTGTTGGTAGCTGCAGCCGGCGCGGGTGTTGAAGAGCAGATTGCCGCTGTTCACCGGGTCGTAGATCGAGCGGTTGTTCGTGCCGCCGCTGGCGTAGACCGGATTCCAGAACGAAGAGGTGTTGAAGCTTCCCGTTCCGGCGAGAAACAGGTTCGAGTCCCGGGCCGCGCCGGTTCCAAGATAGCTGACCCTGACCGTCGTCCTCGTCGCGAAGAGATCGGTATTGACCGTGGGCTGGTTCTTGAACGCTTGCAGTTGCGAGGACGAGATCAAGGAACTGTAACGGCTGAACCATTCGTTGCTGGAACCGCGGTATTCCCACTGCGGAGCCTCTGTGCTTCCGTTCAGGGTTCCGACGACGGGGGCGGCCTGGGCGCTCAGGCTGGAGAGGGCGAGCGCGATGCTGGTGACGAGCATTTTCACGAGAAATTCCTCATTGTGCGGATTGGGTGATCGCTGCAGGGCGACAGCCTAGTCAGGCTCCGGATCTTCTGGCCATCCGCTGCCGGCGATCGCCGTGACATCCGGCACAGGAGGGGACAATGAGGTTTCAGGAAAACGTTTTCCGGAATGCCCGTCGCGGAACTCACTGAAATATTCCGTATACCCGGCCGGGCTGGAGATCCTGCTCGCGGAATGGCTACCAGCCGGAAGGCTTATCATGGTCAGCCAAAGGAGCCTGTTCCATGCTGAGTCCCGAATTCCTGATCACGTCGCTGGTCGTGGCGCTGATCCCCGGCACCGGAGTCATCTACACGGTTTCGACCGGACTCGCCCGGGGCCGGCGGGCGAGTGTTTTCGCTTCTCTGGGCTGCACCGCCGGCATCCTCCCGCATCTGCTCGCGACGATCCTGGGCCTGGCTGCGCTGATGCACTCGAGCGCGCTCGCCTTTGAGGTCCTGAAAGTCGCCGGCGTCGCCTACCTGCTCTATGTGGCGGTCGCGACCTGGCGTGACGAGGCTGCGTTCGCGATCGACGACGCGCCCGCGGCGAGTTCGGCGGCTGCGATTGCCATCAAGGCGCTGCTGCTGAACATCCTGAACCCCAAGCTGACCCTGTTCTTCCTGGCTTTTCTGCCCCAGTTTGTCCGCCCCGGAGCGGGCGCACCGCTCTTGCAGCTTCTGCTGCTGAGCGCGGTCTTCATGGCCATGACCTTCATTGTTTTCGTCGCCTACGGTCTGCTCGCTCACGCTTTCCGGCGGGCGGTCATCGAGTCGCCGCGCGTCCAGCGCTGGCTCAGGCGCAGCTTCGCCGCCAGTTTTGCCGGCCTGGGCGTGGACCTCGCCTTCGCCGGGAAGTGAGGTGCCAGGGTTCTTGCCCTGAAACGGGGGGCGGAGTCGTCTAAGCTCACTGATACCGATGTTCTTCATTGATGCCCGTTGCCCCCTGTCTGCCCCGGTGGCGCAGGTGGCTTTTGGGCTGCTCCGGGCGAGGGAATCATGCGCATAGAGAAGAGGCTGTTGTTGCTCGTCGGTATGGGCGTCACGGGGATGGTTCTGATCGGAGGACTCTCGTTCACGCAGATCTCCTCGATTCAGGCCCGGCTCGATGCCGTCAACAGCAACACGGTGCCGGCCCTGGTCAGGCTGCACGACTCGATGAGTTCCTTCTACAAGGCGAGGATAGACATCGCCTACCGGGTCTCAGCCCAGACGCCCGAAGAAGCCGCGTCGCGCGAGAAGACTCTGGGAACGAACTGGGCGGATTTCGCCGACGGCGTGGCCGCCTATCAGAGCCTTGCGATAGACGACTCCGACCGCGGTTTCTGGAACAGCGAACGCGAGGCGCTGGTCAAGGCGACCGCGTTGAAGAACGAGCTGGTTCAGGTCGCGGGAACGGGAAACCTGGAAGCGGCGCGCGAAGTCTATCTGCAGAAACTGCGTCCGGTCGCCAACGGGCTGCAGGACACGCTGGTCAAGCACATCCAGTACAAGACCGAGGTGGCCGCGAAGTCGCAGGCCGAGGCGCAGCAGAGCTTCACCCGGGCAGTCTGGGAACAGATCCTGATCCTGCTGATCGGTGGTGGCTTGCTGGTGGTTTTCGGTCTGCTGATCCGGCGTCGCATGGTGGTCAGCGTCACCGAGGCGCGCGATGCCGTCGTCAGGATAGAGAAGGATCTCGACTTCACGATTCGTGCTCCGGTGCGCGAGCGGGACGAGATCGGCGAGCTGCTCGAAGCCTTCAATTCGCTGACCGCCAGAATGCAGCAGACGATGAAGGAGATGCTCCAGGGCACGGGGCAGGTGAGCCGCGTCGCCGATGACATGTCGGCGTCTTCGGCGAAGGCCAGGGAAAGTTCAACGCTGCAGAGCGAATCGTCGGAGCGGATCGCCGCTGCGGTCGAAGAGATCACGGTCAGCATCAACCACGTCGCCGACCAGGCCGCACAGGCGGCCGAACTCGCTGCGGAGACCGGCGCTTCGGCCCAGTCGGGCAAGAAGATCATCGAGGAGAGCGTCGAGAGCATCCATCGCGTTGCCGAGGTGGTGAGGGTGGCGACTTCGGACATCGAGGTGCTCAAGCAGAGCAGTGAAAAAGTCGACAGTGTGGTCAGCGTGATCCGCGAGGTGGCCGATCAGACCAATCTGCTCGCGCTCAACGCGGCGATCGAGGCCGCCCGGGCAGGCGAGCAGGGGCGCGGTTTTGCGGTCGTCGCGGACGAGGTCAGGAAGCTCGCCGAGCGCACGGCCAACTCGACTCAGGAGATCGCGACGATCATCGCCGAGATGCAGGCGAGTTCGTTGCGCGCGGCAACGCGGATGGATGAGGCTACCGAGTCGGTCGGCGAAGGGGTCGAGCGCGCCAATGCCGCGCAGGGAGCGGTCACGCAGATCGTCAGCGATTCCCGGCGCAGCGCCGACGTGGTCGCCGAGATCTCCGGTTCGATCCGCGAACAGAGCCTCGCCTGCACCGACATCGCGCAGCAGGTGGAGCGGGTGGCGGTGGGGGCCGACGAGAACGCCCAGGAAGCTTCGGCTTCGGCAGCTCTGGCCGAACAGCTGGCCGGACTGTCCCACCAGATGCAGACCGAGATCCGCAAGTACCGGACCGACAAAGACAGCCGGTAATCAGGGAAGCCCGGGAGACGGGACTCCCGGGCGAGCTTCGCGATCCGTTTTCGGCCTCAGGCTTGGCTTTCTCCGACCGTCCCCGGAGAGAGGTGCCCCACGGCGAACAGGATCTGCCCGTCGGCGAGTTCCACAGGGCGCGCTTGCCAGAGTTGCAGGCGTACGCCCTGCCAGTGCGTCGGTTCGAAGCCGCTCAGCGCGGCGAGTGAACCGGGGGTGCGCATCCGTGCCTCGCAGAGCGCCCTCTCCTGGTCACGGAGACGGGCAAGATCGGTGTGGGCGGCGGCGGGAAGGATCTCCCGGGTCGCCCAGCGGGCTGAGGAGAGATCCTCTGCGCGGTTCAGGGCCCAGACCGACCAGAGACGGATGCTTGGCCAACCGAATTGGCGGACCAGCGCGGCGAAGCCTGGACTGGCGAGAAAGCGGTTCATTCCGTCGTTGTCCCGCCAGAGGTAGAAGGGGGCGTAGCGGTTTTCGCTGGCCGCATGGGTCGGGTCGCCGATTTCCGTGTGCAGGTAGGCCTTGAAGGCGAGGCCGGGAAAGCCGTCCATCAAGGCCCCTTTGCTGGCGATTCGTTCGCGGATCAGGGCCATGTCGTAGTCGGCGGGGAGGGTGAAGCTGTATTGCATCGCGAGCATCGCCGTCCTTTCAATCGAGCAGCGTGGCGAGGCCGGAACCGAATGACCAGTCCGCAGCCTCGTTGAAGTGGATCACGACCATCACATCGCCCGCAGCGATGCCGGGAGCGCTTTGCAGACGCTCGGTGAGGCGGCGGTAGAAGCTGCGCTTGGTCGCTTCGCTGCGGGGGCGGCCCGCGGTGATCTCGATCAGCAGCCAGTCCTCGCTGCGTGGGCCGGCGAGGTAGTGCCTGTCAAAGCGCATCGCGTGGCCATCGAGCTGGTGGATGATCTGGAAGCGGTCGTCAGGGGGCACTTCGAAGGCTTCGACCAGCGCCTGGTGCAGGCTCTCCGATATCGCGTCGAGATAGGCCTCGGAGTGGCCCCTGCGCAGGGACAGATGAGAGACCGGCATGTCAGAGCCCCTCCTTGTCGGCGCACGGCTTTGAGCCGTCAAGTCCATCGAGCTGTCCGATCGCGGTGTGGGCGCTCGGCCAACCCGAGTAGAAGGCGAGGTGAGTGATCGCCTCGATCAGCTCTTCGCGGCTGACGCCGTTCTCGAGTGCCTTGGCGAAGTGGATCGGCAACTGCTCGCTGCGGCAGAGCGCGACGAGTGCGGCGACGGTGATCAGGCTGCGCTCGCGCGGAGTCAGAATCGGGCGTGTCCAGATGTCGCCGAACAGCACTTCGCGAGTCAGCTGTGCGAGCTTGGGCGCCGCGGCGAAGGTGGGCCGAGAGGCGGGGGACGGGGTCATGTCGGTTCTCCGTGAATTGACAGCCACAGCCTAGCGCCCCAAGATCATCCCGAAAATCAGATTGTTTTTAATTAAATGTTCTGAAAAACGGGATGGTTATGGGCGTGACGAACCTCGACATCGATGTGCTGCGCAGTTTTGCGACCGGAGTCGAACTCGGAAGTTTTGCGCGGGCAGCTGACCGCCTGGGGCGCTCGACCTCGGCGATCAGCGCCCAGCTCAAGAAACTCGAAGAGCAGGTCGGCCAGCCTGTGCTGCGCAAATCGGGACGGGGGCTGGCACTGACCGCGACCGGTGAGATCGTGCTGAGCTATGCGCGTCGGCTGCTGGAACTCAACGACGCTGCGGTGCTCGCGGTGCGCGGAGCACAGCTGGTCGGTTCGGTGAGGGTGGGCTTCCAGGAGGACTTTGGAGAAGCGCTGCTGAGCGAGGTGCTCGGACGTTTCGCGCGCACGCATCCGGCGGTGACCGTGGATGCGCGAATCGCGCGCAACGAGGAACTTGCGAACCTGCTCGCTATGGCGCGCCTCGACCTCGTGCTGAGCTGGCAGGCCGGAACTCCCGGGCCGTATCCGCAGGCGCTCGGCCGCCTGCCGATGCGCTGGATCGGCGATCCGCTTCTGGTCGCAACGCATCGCCAGAGGGGAGAGCCTCTGCCTCTGGTGGTCTTCGAGTCGCCATGCCTGATGCGCAGCTGTGCGATCGACGCGCTCGATCGGGCGGGCATCGCCTGGCGTGTCGCCTTCACGAGCAGCAGTCTCAACGGGATCTGGGCCGCGGTTCAGGCGGGCTTGGGCGTCACCGTGCGCACTGAGGCCGGCAAGCCCGCGGCGCTGTGCTGCATCGAAACGCTGCCGGACCTGCCCGACATCGGTCTCTGCTTGGGTTTCTCACGCGCCGATCCCGACCCGGTGGTCGCTCAGTTGGCCGCGATCATCCGCGAACGGCTTGCTGGGCTGAGCTGGGCCGCAGGGCCGGCTTGAAGCGCTCCGCGCAGCTCTAGAGCCCGCCGTTCGGCGCTGCGTCGAAGGCTTCGAGCGCGACGGGCAGGGACTGGATCACCGCATTGCCGACCGCGGGCAGGCCGATCAGCACTGCGGCGATGATCTCTTCCCGGCTCGCGCCGTGGCGTTTGGCCGACTGCACATGAAACGGGATGCCGGAAGTCAGACGCTGGGCGGCGAGCACGGCAAGATAGGCGAGCTCTTCGGTTTTCTTGTCGAGTGCGCTCGCCTGATCCAGGCCATGGACCGCGCTCATCCAGGCTTTTGCGTGTTCGGGCGCTTCGTCCAGGAAGACCTGGAAGGCATTGGAAATGCTCATCGTGTTTGCTCTCCTGAAGGGGGGGACTATAAGGCAGCCCAGTCTTGCGGGCTTGCCGGGGCATTGTCGAGCGCGCCCCGGCCCTGGGTCAGCGCCTTGTCGATGCGCATCGCGGACACGAAGGGATGGGCAATCGCCGAGTCGGCACGGATCAGGCTCAGCTCATCCTTCATCCGCGTGATCGCGACGTAGAAGCGGTTGGATTCCTCCCGGGCATCGACCCGGTGGAGCGGGAACTCTCCGGCCTCCAGATAGGGGACGATGACGCTCTCGAATTCCTGGCCTTTCGCCGAGTCGATCGTGCAGATCAGCACCGAATCGGCGCGCCTGACCTGGCTCTGCTTCTCTTCCTGATCGTGCAGCCACTGTGCGAACAGGGGGAGCGTCAGTGGCATCGCGCGGGCCATCCCGATGAAGCCGCGGATCGAGCGTTCCGCGACCTCGGCATTGACCGGATCGATGAAGATCCTGCGCGCGACGCCGGCGATGTCGAGGCTCTGCACCGCCGCGCCGAGCAGATCGAAAGCGGGCGCATCGGCCGGGGCCGCGCGCAGGGCTTCGAGCGTGCGCGTCAGCCTCTGTCGGGCGAGGCGCTGCGAGCTGCTCTCCTCGACGGCTGCCGCGTCATCGCCGAGGCTCTCGGCGAGCTGATCAGCCTCTTCCTTGCGCCCCTGGCGCTTCAGACTGGCGATCAGGCCCAGCAGCCGCGTTTCCCGCTCGCGCGCATCCTCCTCGGACAGCCCCTCCGACAGGCTGTCGGCACGCGTCCGGGGGCGCAGCAGCTGTCCGTTCAGGAAGTCCCGGAACAGGCCGGACCTGGGGTCGTCGGCGACGGTGCGCAGGTCGCGCCGCCGCGCCTCCGACCAGCGGAATTCCTGCCAGAGGAGGATCGCTTCGAGCGTGGCGTAGCGCAGATCGGCGCCGGGAATGGATTCGTAATCGTCCAGCGCGAAGGCGATGACGCCGCGCAGAAAGAGGATCTCGGGACGGCGCAGGTAGCTCGCCAGTCCCTCGAAGCGTGCGCCGATTCCGGCCGCGAGCAGCGCGTTCTCAATCACGATGGACTGGTGGGGCGAGCGCAGCAGGATCGCGCACTCCCGGGTGCTGCGTCCCATCTTTCGCCACTTCAGGATCGTCTCGACGACATGTTGCCCTATCGCCTCGGGCTGTCCGGGCGGATAAGTCAGCTCGCGGATCAGCGCGGGCGCGCTGCGCCCCGATTCGACGGTCTTGCCCTTCTGGAAGCCGACCGCCATCGTCATCTGCGGCCCGTGCCGGAAGGTCTTGGTCAGGCTGGCTCTCGTGACGCCCGGCCAGCCTTGTCCGATCTGCTGCTTGATGTAATCGACGCTGGCGCCCGCCCAGCCGTGGATGACCTGATCGAAGTCGCCCGCGCCGACGAAGTAGCAGAGCGATTTCCCCGCGCCGCTTTGCCCTTCGTCGAGAAGCCGTTCCAGCAGTTCGTAGACGGCAGGGCTCATGTCCTGCAGCTCGTCGACGACCAGAACCCGGAACGAGGGCAGGCGGTCCATCGCCGCGCCGTCGTCGCGCAAGAGGCCGACCAGATCGAAGATGCCGTCTTCGCGGATGCGCCACTGCGTCTCGTCCGGCTTGCGGGACAGTTCGAGCCGGCTGTAGAGGAGCACCTGCGCGCGTGGCAGGTCCAGTCGCTCGGCCAGCGCGTCGACGCCTTCCTCGGTGTCGACGAGCTCGGACTTGAGGCGCCGGCAGAGTTTGATGAACTCCGCGATCTGCGCGTTGTGCTCGGGAAGCAGGTCATCGCTGGGGCGGCCGGCCTCGGCGAGCCTTTGTTGAACGGCGCTGACCGCGCTGCGGATATGGGGCGCGATGTCCTCGAATGAGCTGAGCACCGGAGGCGTGCCGGGCTCGAAGAGCTTGAGCGTCTCGAGCGCAAAGTCCGCAAAGGTCGAGACGCGGATGCGCCGGACCACCCGGCTCGGGACGCCGATCTCGGTGAGCCGGCTCGCCAGCACCTTCGCCGCCTCCTCCGAGAAAGTCAGCGCGAGGACTTGTTCGGGTTTGACGCCGCGCTCCAGCGATTCGGCGATCCGCAGCGCCAGCGTTGTCGTCTTCGCCGAGCCCGCGTTGGCCATCACGATCACGCGTCGCGCATGATGGGTCTGGATGCGGACTTGTTCATCGGTGGGCGTGATGCCCAGGGGTTTGAAGCGGGGCTCGTTCTTCGGGGGCATGCGTTCTGGTTTCTCAAGAGACAGGGGGGGGCGATCGGGAATGATAACTGCTGGGCGCCAGCGAACGTCCCGCCGATTTCATCCTGACTTTGCAGTTTCGCGGGGGGCGGCGAATCGCGAAATTCAGCCTGACGTCATCGGTGTCGCCGCAGCTCTTATCTGCTTCGGCGCATTGCCGGCCTGCTACGATCAAAATTGTTCCTCTCCGGATTCTTCGGTTCGGGACGCAAGCGCAGTGTGTCTTCTGACGAGTTGGGAGACTTCGATGAAACCGTTCCGGAATGCGACAATTCGCGCGCGCCTGGCTCTGATGAGTTCGCTGGCTCTGCTCCTGCTGGCTTTGCTTAGTGCGTACTCGCTGTTCAATCTGAGATCCAACCTGCTCGAAGATCGCCGGGTGAAGACCCGAAACCTGGTCGAGGTGGCGATAGGAAGCATCGACTACTTCGTTGCTTTGCAGAGATCGGGGCGCTTGAGCGAGGCTCAGGCCCAGGCTGGAGCGATTGCCGCGCTGCGCGCGACGCGCTATGCGGGCAAGGACTACTTCTTCATCATCAGTTCTGCGCACACCTATGTGCTCCAGCCCTCCCGGCCCGAAGCCGAAGGCAGCAGCGTTGCCGGGCTCAGGGATGCGAAGGGCAAGCTGTTCGCGATGGAGATGGATAGCGCTGCCCGGTCCGGAGGTGGGTTCGTCGATTACCTGTTCCCTCGGCCCGGTTCGCAAGAACCCGTGCCCAAGCTGTCCTATGTCGCGCGATCCGAACCATGGGGCTGGGTGGTCGGCACGGGCATCTACATCGACGACGTCGATGCCGCGTTTCGTTCGCAGGCCCTGCTGCTGGGAGGGATCGCCGCGTTTGCGATCCTCTTGCTCGGGTTTGTATCCTGGCGGATCGGAGGAGAGGTCGTGCGCCAGGTTGGGGGCGAGCCAAGCCAAGCCATCATGACGATGCAGCAGGTGGCGGCCGGGGATTTGACCGTGTCGCTGAAGTCGGCTCCGTCCGGGAGCATGCTGGCGGCGCTGGGCGAGATGATTGGCGCGCTGCGCCAGATGATGGGCAAGCTCGGCTCGGACGCGTCGATGCTGAGCGTCAATGCCCGACAGATCGCTGACGATTCGGGGAAAGTTTCGCTTGCCGCGCAGGAGCAGGTTGACGCGACCAGCACGATGGCCGCGGCGATGGAGGAGCTGACGGTCAGCATCAGTCACATCTCCGACAGCGCGGCTCTGACCGGCGAGGAAGCCAGGCGCGCAGCCAGCCTGTCGGGGGACGGGACAACCCAGGTCGAGGCGGCCTCGGCTGCGATACAGGCGATCGCGGCCGCGGTTTCCCGGGCCACGGGCAGGATCCAGGATCTCGATGCGCGGGCGAGAGAAATCTCGAATATTGCCGCTGTGATCCGTGAGATCGCCGGGCAGACCAACCTGCTTGCACTCAATGCGGCGATCGAGGCGGCTCGGGCTGGAGAGCAAGGGCGTGGCTTTGCGGTCGTTGCTGACGAAGTGCGCAAGCTGGCCGAGCGGACCGCGAACGCGACGGTCGAGATCGAGCAGATGATTTCCTCTGTCCAGACCGAAACCCATGCAGTCGTGGGCGTGATGGCCTCGGCCCTTCCGCTGGTCGAGCAGGGGGAGGCGGTGGCGCGCGCGGCGGCTTCGACGTTGGCGCAGATAAGCGATGGTGCCCAGCAGACCCTCGAGCACATCGGAGAAGTTGCCGACGCGACTCGCGAGCAGTCCTCTGCCAGCACCAGCATCGCCCAGCGGGTCGAGAGTGTCGCGCAGATGGTCGAGGAGACCAGTTCCGCGATGCGCAGCACGGCCCATACCGCCAACGAAGTCGACCGGGTTGCCCGCCATCTTGATGAGCTGGTCAAGGACTTCAAGTACTGACGAGATGGCCGGCCCGCCGGGATTGCGGGGATCCCGGCCTTCCCTTTCTGCCGACGCGGCGCAGGACTCTACGCTTCCCGGTTCTCGAGCACGATGCTGATGTGTATCGTCTTGTCCTCGGTCTTGAACTCGACCCCTTCGAACGAGAGATCGCTCGGGATCGCCAGCACGATGTCGTTGCCCAGCGAGACGCGGTTCAGCGATTTCTTGAGCTTCTTCTCGAACTTCTTCGCGGGGATGGCCATGTCTTCGACTTCGGTCAGGCCTTTCTGGTCGGTGATCCGGTCCAGCTCGGATTCCCAGACTTCGCTCGGCACGAATTTTTCGGAGAGTTCCTTGAGTTCCGATTCCTGGACCGATTCCCGGCTGGCGCACAGCGCCATCACCTGATGGCCGAACTCCTGGCGCTCGACCGGATCGACGATGTTCTTCTGCACTTCCTCGACCAGATTGACCGCGATCGTCGACTTCGTCCTCTCGTCGGGGATCTGCTTGGCGACCAGGAAGTCCTCCAGCCAGAATTTCGCGCTGTTGCGGCTGCTCGAACGGTCCAGCGCATAGACCCTGTCCCAGCCTTCGATGAGCAGCGCACCCTTGTCGATGCGCCCGGGGTTGATGCCGGTGACCGTCTCCAGCCGGAAACTCTCGCCGTCGGCCAGCGCTGCGATGTACTGCTGGCGCGATTCGGACTTGAACAGGCCGATGGCCGAGCGTTCTCCGTCGTCGGTCTTGATCTTGTCGAAATGCACGACGAACAGATCGCCCGAAGCGATGCTCGCGTGATGGGTCGAGGCATAGAGCTGGCTGGCCAGCTTCTGCGACAGCTCGATGAAGGCGAGCTTGTCTGCGAAAAAGTCCTTGATCAGTTCGGCGACCGGATTCGCGCTCGCGTCGTCCTTGTGCGTCAGCAGGTGCAGGTTGCGCTCGACGAGGATGCCGCGCAGATAGCCTTCGAGGATCAGATCGGCGATGCCCGCGTTGATCGAGAAACACTGTTCGGCCAGTTTCAGTGGCTCTTCCTTGAGCGGATTGCCGACCTCGTGGACGACAATGGAGCGGACGACGGCTTCGTCTATCAGCATGGTTTTCCTTGTTATGTTCGCGGAGCGCAGCGGCAGCCGCGAGGTTTGGGGCCCGGAGCGTGGCTCTGTCGCGCTGGCATCTCCGTCCGGGGAGGGGGCTTCAGCGGATCAGGGGCGGGGGGCGTCAATGATACCTTGAGCGCGGGCGCCGGATCCGCTCTGTCGCGCCTCCCGGCATTCCAGCCCGCCCGTGCTTCGCTTCGTCGCATCCACCTCGCGGCGGGGGGAGGGCGAGGCCATTCTTGACTCAACGCAGCAGCGAAAGACACCTCGCCACCGGCTGCGCCCGCTAGAGTCGAAAGGAAGCTGCGATGAAAACCACCACCCGCCACCTGACTGAAAAAGCCTTTGCTGCCTTTGTTGCCGTTGTTGCAACGGTTTTGTGTCTGGGCTCCACGTTGGCCGGCTATGAGCAGGTCGCCGCCCAGGCTGTCGCCCCGTCCGCGATGATGGTCGCGAGCAGCGCAGAGTAGTCTTGATGCCGGGGTTTCGGTGATAATCGCGGGGCATAATGTGTGGCCCGGAACGGGCTGCTTTCAGACCGCCCCTACGAGACCCCTTGATGAATTTCCCGTCGCGCGAATCCGCCCTTCCTGCTCCCCGACCCCGCATGCCAGGCGTCTTGCTGGCTGGGCTGGGCCTGTTGTTGCTGGCCATCATCCTCTTGTGCTGGCAGGGCATCACGAGCTACAACCAGCTGCAGGCCGGCGATGAATGGGTGACGGCAAGCTGGAGTCAGGTGCTCAACCAGTACCGGCGGCGGGCGGATCTGATCCCCAACGCGATCGCGCTGACCAGAAGCTATGCCAAACATGAGACGGCGATTTTCACCGAACTCGCGAAGGCGCGACAGCTCGCGGTCGGATTCGCCGCGCCGGACGGTCGGGATCCCCGGGCGGTCGAACAATACCGCCTTGCGCAGGCGGGACTGACGCAACAGCTCGGCCGCCTGCTCGCCCTGGTCGAAAAATACCCCGAACTCAAGGCCGACAGGATCTTCCAGGATCTGCTGGTGCAGCTCGAAGGCACGGAGAACCGGATCGCCTATGCGCGTCAGCGCTACATCGACAGCGTGACGCGCTACAACACCGAGATCCGTCAGTTTCCCGGCAATCTGATCGCCCAGGCTTGCGGCCTGCGGGCGCGGCCGAATTTCAGCGATTCCGACGCGGCGGGAATTGCCAAAGCGCCCCGTCTGGACGCGAAGTGATCCGTGCTTTTCTTGCCGTGCTGGCGCTGTGCTTCGCGGCGCAGATGGTGCTGGCCGCGGACGGAGGAAGAGGCGAGGCCACGCCTCTTCCCGAGCGCTACGACCTGGTCAATGACCTCGCAGGCCTCTTGCCGATCGCCAAGCGTTACGAGATCCGCGCGAAGCTGCGTGCTCTGGAGCGCCGCAACGGCACGCAGATCGTGCTGCTGGTGGTCCCCACAACCGGCCGGGAGGGCAGCGAAGCCTATTCGCTGCGCGCCATCGAGCGCTGGAATCCGGGCAACAACGGCGAAGGCAACGGCGTGCTCTTTCTCGTCAGCGGCGACGACAAGCCCTGGATACGCACCGGGCCGGGCATCGCCGGCGCGATTCCCGACGCCCGGGTCGCGCAGATCTTCAGGGCCGTCGAGTCTCTGATCAAGCAGGAAAAGTATCCGGAAGCGGTCGAAGCCGTCGTCGATCAGCTGATCCGCGCCGCCTCTGCTGAGGAGACTTCGCCGACCTCCTACGCCTACTTCGTCAGCAGGCTTCGCGCTGAATATCTATGGGCCGCGCTGCTCGGGCTTGTCGCCTGCGTCTATGTGAGCGTGCTCGTCTGGCGGGGCAGGCGCTGCAAAAAGTCATGAAACATCTGTTGATTCTGGGGCTCATCGCGGTAGCGATCACCGCTTTGTTGATGCACAAGAGCCCGCTTGACCGGTTGATGGAGCCGGCCGCGCATTACACCGAAGCGCAGACGGGAAACCGTTTCATCGATCCGGCCACGCTGCGCCTGCCCGTCGAGCCCGGTCAGCTCGCCGAGCGCGGCGTGACGACGGTCGTCTATTTCCACTACGACCAGTGCCCGGGCTGCGCGTCGCTGGACCGGAATCTGGACGATTTCCTCAAGCTGCGCCCTGACGTCGCGGTGCGCAAGGTCGCGATCAAGCCGGGCCAGGACGCGTTCTCCGAGGCGATCCGCGATTACCGCTGGCGGATCTACATGACGCCTTGCATCCTGATCTTCGACAGCAAGGGCAAGCTGATCGCCGCCGACGACCGTACCGACGGCTCGGGTCAGGACTTGCTGGAGCGCTGGATCGAAGAGGAATTCAAGAGACGCAGCGACAAGACCGGCCATTGAGTCCTTGTCTTCACGCAGTTTCCCGTTATCCCGATGCGCCTGGATATCAGCGCAGAGAACCCTCTTTGAGGTTTTATGCTCAGTTCAAAAGTTTGCAAATTCATTGTGACTCTGGCCTTGCTGGGGGCGGCGTCGTCAAATGTCTGGTCCGCCCCGGCGGATGAGTTCAAGGAGACCGCGATAGCGACGCCTGAGGATGTCGCACCGCTTCTGGAAGCCTGTCTCAGCGACACCTCGTCCGAGGCGGCCGGCAAGTTCGCATCGCTGTTCCCCCTCGAATACGAGAGCAAAAAGGACTTGTTGCCGGACTGGGTTCAAGCCATGGGAAGCTATATGGATTTTTCCGGCTATGCGATGCGTTCGCTTCGCTATTTTGCGTACGACAAGATGAGGATGCTCGTCGATGAGCACCGCGGCGAATTCCTGAAGATCAAATTGCAGCTCGCCGCTCTGTACGATCCGCAGGCGTTTTCCGGGATCACCCGCATTGTAAAAACCAGGGAGGAGACGGAAAGGATAAGGAGCCAGATGGACAAGGCGCTCGCTCAGCCCGTCGTCGTTCGCGTCACTGAAATCTCTGACGCGAGAAGCTCAGTGGTGTTTGGAACCGGGGAAGCAAAACGGGTGACGCTGGGTATTTCCCTCGCCGACAAGAAGAAGCGTGCCGTGCTCAAGGAAGAGATGGTCGTGCAGCGGGTGGAAGGGAAGTGGCGCGCGATCGTGATCTACTAGGGCGAGTGACGAACGCAAATGCCCCGGGGTTTGCCCCGGGGCTTTGCAGACTCAGGCTTTCAGCGCAGCGAGGGCCGCGCGGGGGCCGCGTTCGGGGTCGCGCAGAATCATCCAGACCGCGGTCGCCGCGAGCAGATCGAAGCCCGCCAGAACCATGAAGAGCGGCGAGAAGCCCAGCGTATCGGCCAGCGCGCCGACGACCAGCGCGAACATCGTCGAGGCTGACCATGCAGCCATTCCGGTCAATCCGTTCGCCGTTGCCACTTCGTTCTTTCCGAACACGTCGGCGGACAGCGTGATCAGCGAACCCGAGAGGGACTGGTGCGCGAAGCCGCCGATGCAGAGCATCGCGATCGCGATATAGGGGTTGGTGAAGAGGCCGATGATGCCGGGGCCTATCATCAGGAAAGCGCCCAGCGTGACGACCAGTCGGCGCGAGTTGATCAGCGACACGCCGAAATGCTTCAGGAAGAAACCGGGCATATAGCCGCCCAGCACCGAACCCACGTCGGCGAACAGCATCGGCATCCAGGCAAAGAGCGCGATCGATTTCAGATCGAATCCATAGGCCTTGTGCATGAAGAGGGGAATCCATGAGTTCAGCGTTCCCCAGGCCGGCTCGGCCAGGAAGCGCGGAATCGCGATGCCCCAGAATTGACGGTTGCCCAGGATGGCCAGCAGCGAAGTCTTGCGCTGGGCCCCCGCGTCGCTCTCCTGGCCCGCACGGATGTATTCGTGCTCTTCTGCCGACAGCAGTTTGTGCTCAGCGGGTTTGCGGTAGTTGATCAGCCATACCGTCGCCCAGATCAGGCTCAGCGCGCCACAGAACAGGAAAGCGGCCCGCCAGCTGAAGAGCATGATTGCCATCACGACGAGCGGCGGCGCGAGCATCGCGCCGATCGAGGAGCCGACGTTGAACCAGCCGACGGCTTTCGCCCTCTCCTTGGCCGGAAACCACTCGGAAGTGGCCTTCAGGCCGGCCGGGATCATCGCCGATTCCGCGGCGCCCCCCGCTCCGCGTGCGATCGCGATGCCCTGCCAGCTGCCGGCGAACACCGTGGACATGCAGGCCAGAGCCCAGAGGATCGCGAACAGGCCATAGCCCAGGCGCGTGCCCAGCATGTCCAGAACATAGCCGGCGACGGGTTGCATCACGGTGTAGCACGCGGAATAGACGGCCACGATGTAGCCGTATTGCTGGGTCGTCAGATCCAGCGTGCGATGCAGCTCGGGCACGGCGACGGCGATGGTGTTGCGCGAGAGATAGCCCAGAACGGTACCGAGGGTGACAAGCCCCACCATGTACCAGCGGAGACCTTTGATCGTTTTCATGACGCATCCGACGGAAGACATTTTTATAGGGACCCTCCTCTGTAAAGGCCGCCCGCAGGCGCGGGGGAATGACACAGTGGGTCGTTTGTGATCCAGTCTCCGACAGGGGCTCGCCGCGGGCAAGTGCGCCCGGCGGTGGCGTCGGATGAGGCGATAAGCGCAATGAATGCTGTAATCGAATGTAAATATGCTTGCCCGTCAAGGCATTAGCGCGTGATTCCGGTTCGGAGTTGGAAGCGGCGGTAGCGGAATTGGACCGTCAATGCTGGGGAATAGAATTTTTGAATTGACGCATATCTGCCGTCTTGCGCGCGACGGGACGCGAAATTTGTGTGCAACTGCGAAGTGGTGGATTCAGGTTTTTAATCCAGCCATTCGCTTTGTGCGGTGATTCATTCGAAAAGTGTCAGGCGTTGTCGATTTCCTGCCGCGAGGAGTTTCTCGCGACAGGAAGGAATCGAAACAATTTCATTTCACCCGCAGGCGGGCGGGTTTGTCGCCAGGCGTTTCACCTCGTCCTTTTCGCCCGTCTCCATCCCCAGCGGACTCCAAGGAATGCAAACCCGAACACCACGCTCCACGGCAGCAGCCAGGCGAGCGCGGTGATCGCGGTGGAGACGCCCTGGGAGAGGCTGGGGCCGAAGTCGGAGAGCGCCGTGGCGATCGGGCGCCAGAAGGAACGGTTCTGACGCGGCGCGATCGCGATCGTCAGGATTTCCCGCGTCACGCGTTTCGCGAGCCGGGCGCGTTCGCCGGCGATCGTCTCCAGATCAGACTGAACCTGGGCGAGTTCGCGATTGAGCTTGATCAGCGCGTCGACGTCGCGCTCGGCTCTGGCCTGCAGCGCTTCGAGCCTGGCCCGGTAGGTTTCGAGCATCGCCTGTTTGCGGGCGGCGTCCGCGATCGGCGCCGCCAGGTCTTCGGCCTGGGTGGTCTGTGCGGCGATCTCGCCCTGCAGGCCCAGGGCTGCGACGAGTTTGGGAATTCCCGCTGGGATGACGCGGAACTTCAGCGTTGCGCTTGGCGAATGTCCCGATTCGAGCCGGGATTCGAGGATCTCGCAGCCTTCGCCCATCTCGCGGCACTTCGCCTGAGCGTCGTTGAAGACCGGGACGATCCTGTCCTCCGCGACATCGAGGCTGAGGCTGTGCGTGTAGGCGAGCTGCCTTGACGCTGGCCCGCCTTGCCCCGAGAGCGGGACGCCCGGCGCTTCGTCCTTCTTCGCGCAGCCGGCGACGAGGAGGGCTGTCAGCAGCGTGACGAGAAGGAGTCTGGGCAGGCACATGGTTTTGTTCCGATCGAATCAGGCAGTAAAGGCGAGTCCGGTCGCCGCCGGGATTGGCGAGCCATTCTACGGCCTGGCACGGAGCGCGGAGAAGCGCCTCACTCGCGAGAGTGCTTCAGTCCCTGAGCCCTATCCAGACCTCCAGCTGCGGATCCGCCGAGAAGGGCGAATGAGCCGGGTCGAAGCGGTAGAGGACGGGAAGCTCGGAGATCGCACTCGCCGACTCCGCCGCCCAGGTTCCGAACACATAGTGCATCGTGTATTCCCAGGCGCGGCCCGCACCGTGGTGCGCGAACACCGCATCGTTTGATGCCGGGCGGCTCTCGGCGCACCAGCCCGCGGGCAGCTCGGCGTAAGCGGCGACGCACAGCGCCGGCATCAGGCTGGCGCGGATCTGTTCGGCGCTCTCGGAGAGGATGTCGCAGAAGAAATAGCAGCAGGCGTCCGAGCGCCCGGGCACGCCGGCGATCTGCTCCGCGAACTCCCGCCAGAGCGGCTCGCCCAGGGCGAGGATGTCGAAGGCTTCCGGCGCGACCGCGAATTCGCGCTTGGGGCCGACCAGGCAGAGGTCGGGGTGATGGACACACTCGGGTTCGCGGCTGATTCCGCTCTGCAGATGGGCGAGGTAGTCGCGCGTGATCTGGGGCTGGGCCTGAGGAAAACCCGGAGGGCTGCCGGCGCGGCGAAAGGCGCTCGGAGCCTGGTCGAACTGGGCGCGAAAAGCCCGGGTGAAGGCTTCATTGCTCTCGAAGCCCGCTTCGAGCGCAATGTCGAGGATCGTTCGATTGCGCTCGCCCAGCAGCGTCAGCGCCGCCTGGGTGAGCCGGCGACGGCGGATGTAGTCCTTCAGTGTTTCGCCGACCGTGGCCCGGAAGACCCTCAGGAAGTACCAGAAGGACATTCCGGCCTCCTGGGCCAGCGCTTCGAGCGCGATGTCCTCGCCGAGCTGTGTCTCTATCGTGTCCAGCGTGCGCTGCACCAGTTCGATCGAGGGTGGAACGTGCGTACTCATCGGTGTTTCACCATCCGGAGACCTGAAGCCTCGCCGCGGAACTGCGCAGGCGGGACACCGGCCTTCCCAGCAACAAAAAAAGGGTGTCGGAGTCTTCTCCGCCACCCTTCATGATCTTACAAAATGTGAATAATTACTGGACCGGGTGGTAATTCGTATCCCGCCAGCCAAGCACGGTGTCGTCGGTCTTCGCGTCGGGCAGCGCGAATACCGCTTCGCGGTTGCCGTTCCAGTCGCCGTTGAGCTCCGACTCCGAACTGTTCCAGCCCAGATCGCGGATGTACTTGTACTCGAGTATCGTGCCGCGCTCGCGTTCCAACGTGATCGTGTAGGTCTGCGGTCCGATCTTGGTCAGCGTGCATTTGGCACATTTTTCGAGCACGGTCGGATCCCAGCCGTCGTCCGAGTTCGGCAGATAGAGCGGTGCGTTCTCGGGCGTCTGCGGCGGCACATGGACGGTCAGCGTCAGCTTGTAGGTCGGGTTGGCCTTGTTGAGGATCGGCATCGGGGCGATCGGCAGGGTCTGGCTGTCCACTTTCAAGATCACGCTGCCGAACTCGGGAATGCTGACCGTCTCTCCGGCCTTGTAGGCCTTGCCGCTCAGCAGTTCGGTGGCTGCGCCGGTCAGCGTCAGCTTCTTGACGGTCTGGATGTCCTGGTTATGGACGACGAGCAGCGTGTAGGCGGTGCCAGCGGCGCTGACCCGATAGCCATAGGTGTCGTCGGGCGTGCCGATGCGCTGGAAGCGTCCGTCGAACAGCATCGGATGGGCTTTCCTGAGCGTGATCAGCTTGCGGTAGTAGTTGAGCAGGCTGTCGGGCGCATTCTGCTGTTCTTCGACCGAGATGCCGTCGTTGGCGATCAGGTTCTTGGGTTCGCCGCCATAGACGGCCCGGGTCATCTTCGTCATGCCCGCGCCGCTTGCCGAAGCGTACCAGTCCATCGGCTCGCGCTTGTTCGGGTCGCCCTGCTGGTCGTGTCCGCCGCGCATGCCGATTTCCTCGCCGTAATAGAGGAAGGGCGTTCCGGGCAGAGTCATCATCAACGTGATCGCATGGCGGACGAGGCGCGGATCCGACTTCAGGCGCGAGGCGATCCGCGAACGGTCGTGGTTGCCCAGCGTCGTCGCATCGATGTAGTTGCTGTTGTAGACCGCGTACTCGTCGTGCGCCGCGTTCAGCGTGCCGAGCAGATCGCGGGTCAGGCCGGTCGACATCCCCAGCATGAAGTTGTAATCGGGGAAGTTGAAGGTCGAATCCATGCCCTGATAGAAGGGCGCGTGATAGGTGTTGTCGTTCAGCCCGTCGTGATTGACCTCGCCGACCACATAAGCGCTGGGTTTGAGCGATTTGACGTAGCTGTTGAATTCAGCCCACCAGCTATAGGTCAGCGCCATATCGCTGCCGCCGATGTCCTGGGCTACGTCGAGCCGGAAACCGTCGACCCCTTGCTTGATCCAGAACGCCGCCAGCGATTTGATGTTTTCGCGCAGCTTGGCATTCTTGTAATTGAGCTTGGGCATGTTCGCATTGCCATACCAGCAGTAATACCAGCGGCCGTTGGCGGCTTGCTGCCAGTTGTCGTCGAGCTTGGTGTCCGACCACAGGTAATAGTCGACGTAATCGGCATCGCCGGCCAGTGCCTTCTTGAACCAGACGTGTTCGTTCGACGTGTGGTTGACGACCCAGTCGATGACGATCTTCATCTTGCGCTGGTGGGCGGAGTCCACCAGTTTCTTGAAGTCGTCCAGCGTGCCGTAATCGGGATTGATCGCGCCGTGATCGATCACGTCGTAGCCGTGATAGGACGAGGCCGGATGGATAGGCATCAGCCACAGCGCATCGACGCCCAGGTTTTGCAGGTAATCGAGCTTGGCGGTGACGCCGGCCAGATCGCCGACTCCGTCGCCATTCGAATCGTTGAAGCTGCGCACGAAAACTTCGTAAAAGACGGAGTGCTTCGCCCACGAAGCATCCTTTTCGGTCTGAACCGTCTGGACCGGGTCGTTCGAATCGGATCCGCAACCCGGCAACAGGGTCAGGCAGAAGAGGGCCGCGCAGACGCCGGCCCATCGGGATATTGTCATCATGTCTCCTCGTTCTTTTTCGGATGGCGCCGCAAATCCGCAAAGCGGCGCTGCTGCGGATTCTGGGCATCCGGCGAAAAGCCGCTGGATGCTTTCTGCGCAGGGAGAAATCGGGGACTAGATCGAATTTGCGCCGGATTGCGCGAACTGCGTATCGACCGTGCGCAGCAGGCTGCGGGTCATCGCATTCCAGTGCCGCCAGGTTGGCACGCCGGGAATGCGCGTATAGCGCAGTTGCCCCTGGGCCGGTTTCGCGGCGCGGACCAGCGCTTCGTAGCGCAGCCGGGCGCAGGCTTCGAGCGTGCAGTACAGGTCGAGCCGGAAAGGCGCGTCGTTGAGCTCGGGCGCCGCGGCCAGCACATGGTCGGCGAAGATCTCGTTGATCGGCGCGACGTAGGCGAAGGCTTCGGGGTGATCGAGCGCCAGCGCCAGCGGCCCGTAGCCACGGATCGACATGCCGGCCACGGCACGCTGCGCGGGCCGGGACGTGACCGGGAGCACGCGGGGCAGCCAGGCGAGAAGCTCCTCGGCCAGAAAGCGTCCGTAGCGGGTCATGTCGACGCCGTCGTGTCCAGCCGGCATCGCGACAATGAAAGGCTGGATAGCGCCTTCGCCGAGCAGGTTGTCCATATAGGCGGGAAGGCAGCCATTGCTGGGCCACTGATTGGCCCGCATCGCATGGCCGTGGAGCAGCAGCAGCAGAGGGTAGTCAGCCCGTCGGTCCAGCCCCGGTGGAAGGTAGATCGTGACCGGAACCGCACGACCCAGTGCGCGGCTGGGCACCGAGATCTCGAAACTCTCGCCCCGAGGCACATCGCTGCGGACCTGCCAGTCCCCTTCACCGACGAACAGGAAGGAGTGGTCGTTGCCGTAGCCGATGCCGTCTTCGGCGCGCAGCGGATTGCCCGGGTCAGCGAGCCATTCGCCGTCGATCTCGAACTTGTAGAACCACTGTCCGCTTCTGAGCCTCACCTGGATCCGCCAGAAGCCATCCGGGTCGCGGTGCATCGCGAGCTTCTCGTCCCGCCAGCGCGTCATCTCGCCGATCAGGAAGACGCTCTCCGCCTCGGGTGCATAGACTTCGAAGTCGACGCGGGTCAGCGCGTCGACGAGCTTGAGCTGGGCTTTGAGCAGGGCTTGGGGACCGTAGGGGAACAAGGGAGGCCGATCGGCTGGAATTGGATAAATTTTGCGCTTCAGGTCAGGGATGACCTGATATTTTTTGCGCCGGAGCGGCTGATGCCGGACGCACTGCCCCAAAGCCCAGTCTCACGCAGAGCCGCAGAGAGAACCATCCCGGGTGCAAAGCACTTCGGGCCTACGGTTTTGTCCTGGGATGAACAGGCAGAGAGCTCCGGTGACTGACTGGGCATCATTCTGAGCAGATGGTTATGCTCAAGACGTGCTCTTGTTTTTGGCCTTCTCTGCGAATCTGCGGCTCTGCGTGAGGATGAATTTGATTCTGATCTGTTTTCTCGTTTCGGAAGATTTCTAGCCAATATGCTAGGCGTTTTGTGTTCTTTGTGTATAGAATTCCTCAACTATGAGCGAATCCTGCACGGTTCAACTCCACGCTTCCGGTGCCTGGCACGATGTGGCCAGCATCAGCCTGCTGGGTCGGCCCGAGCAGGGCTGGCGGGCTGAGACCTTCGCGGGCTACGACGTCGGATGGGCCGTTGAACATGTGGGCGCGCGCGATGCGTATGCGCTGAGCTGCCGCTTTCCGGTCGGACTGGAACTGGTTCGTTTTCCCCATTGGCCGGTCTTCCTGATCGACATGCTGCCCCAGGGCTTCGGACGGGAAGAGCTGCTGCGCCGTCTGGATCTGCCCGAGGCTTCGGCTGAGGCCGCGGATTGGCGACTGCTGCTCGCCGGAGCGGGTAATCCGATCGGCAATCTTCGCATCAAGGAAGCGGCTTCATGGCTCGCCGACCGTCAGGGGGAACTGCGGGGGTTCTCGGACGAGGAGGTTGCCGAGCGCTCCGACGATTTCACGGAACACCTTGCCGCTCATGGCCTCTTCATCGCGGGCTCGTCGGGCATCCAGGGCGAATGGCCCAAGCTGTTGATGACACGCGCAGACGACGGCCTGCTGTACCTGGATCACAGCCTGCCCGATCAGCGTGCCCGCGAGCACTTCATCGTCAAGTTCGGCCGGGGCGGCAACGAGCGGCTCGCCCTCATCCTCAGGCATGAAGCGGTCTATATGGATCTCGCGCGGATGCTTGGACTGAGGGTTCATGCTCCGTTGCGGCTGCGCCAGCGCGCCCTGTTCATTCCCCGTTTCGATAGGCGCATCGACAAAGGCCGGGTCGAGTGTCTCGGTCAGGAGAGCATCGCTTCGCTGACCGCCAAGGCGGGGTTTGGCGTCGTGCCCTGCCATGACGAAGTGTGTCGACAGCTGGTTCTGCGCTGTACGGATCCACAAGTCGAGGTGCTGGAGTACTTGCGCCGCGATGTCGCGAATCTGGCTCTGGGCAACAAGGACAATCACGCGCGCAACACGGCGCTGCAACGCGATTTCGACGGCGGCATCAGCCTCACTCCGCTCTATGACTTCGCTCCGATGTACCTGCACCCTGACGGTATCGCCCGCCGCATCCGCTGGCAAGGCAATGATTCCGGTCAGCCTGACTGGACCAAAGTTCTCGATGTCGTCTGCTCCGAGAGCCCTTCACTCGATCGGGACGCGCTCGTTGAAGGTTTGCGCACGATGGCTCCCGCTCTGACGCAGATCGCTCTTTGCGGTGCCGGGATGGGGCTGGAGAGCGATGTGCATGAGCACCTCAAGCCCGGCCTGGAACAGTTAGCCCGCCAGTTGGAGGCACTGCGCTGACGCGCGCGAGGATCATGGACAAACGCTATCTTGCCCTGTCGCTGCCCGAACAGCTGGACCTGCGCCGCCAGGCGATCGAGGACGTGCTCGCTCACCCGGAGTGGCCGCTGCGCGAGGCGATCCGTCATCTGAAGCGGACAATGCGGCTGACCAGCGCTGAGATCGCGAAACTGGCCGGGGTTTCGACGCGAACGGTTCAGGACATCGAGCAGGGCCGCAGCGAAGGGACGGTGCAGACGATGAACCGCATCCTCGGAATCCTGGGGCTCAGGCTGGGGGTCGTCCGCGTTTCGCCGCCCGGGTTCTGAGGCTCTGCACAACTAGGTGTGAAGAGTCAAAGCCCGGCACCACGCAGAGCCGCAGAGAGAACCCACCAGAGTGCAGGGCACTGAGGGCTCACGGCTTAGTTCTGGCAGGCATCGACTCTGTGCGAGTTCTGGCGATTGGTTGGCAGTGCGATAGCAAGGTCTGGAGGGGGGCTCAGGAAACGCCTTGGCCTTCGACCTTCTCTGCGAATCTGCGGCCCTGCGTGAGGATGAATGTTTTGCCGGAAAGCTCTTTTCCCTGGTGGTTGGGACGAGCCATCCGGGTGGTGGAGGAGGTCTCAGGCGAGCGCGTTGCCGACGAGCTCGGAGAGCGGGGTCGTCGGCCGGCCGATCAGCTGGCTCAGCTGGTGGCCGTCGTCGAACAGACCGCCACGGCTCGCGCCGGCATCGGAGTCGGCCAGCATGTCGGCGATCGGCGCGGGCAGGCCGGCTCCGACCAAAGCCTTGCTGAACTCGGCTTCCGGCAGGTCCTGATAGACGACGCTCTTGCCGGACTGGCGGGTGATTTCGGCGGCGAGCTCGGCGAGCGTGTAGCTCGTGTCCCCGGCCAGCTCATAGACCTTGCCGGCCTGGCCCTCGGCGTTCAGCACCGCGGCGGCCGCAGCCGCATAGTCGGCGCGTGCGGCCGACGCGATCCGGCCCTCGCCGGCGCTGCCGATGAAGACTCCGTGCTGCAGCGCGGGCGGCACGCTGGCGAGGTAGTTCTCGGTGTACCAGCCGTTGCGCAGCAGCACGAAGGGCACGCCCGAGGCTTTGAGCAGCGCCTCGGTCTCGCGGTGTTCGGTGGCCAGGCCGAGCGGCGAGCGATCGACGTGCAGCAGCGATGTATAGGCGATGAGTTTGATGCCGGCGCGGCGCGCCGCGTCGATTGCGTTGCGGTGCTGGGCGGTGCGCTGGCCGACTTCGCTCGACGAGATCAGCAGCAAGCGCTCGGCGCCCTGGAACGCGGCATCCAGCGTCTCGGGCTTCGTGTAGTCGGCGGCGCGGACAACGATGCCGCGCGCGGCGAGGTCGGCCGCCTTGGCCGGGGTGCGCACTGCGGCGACGATCTGGCTGGCCGGAACGCTTTTGAGCAGTTGCTCGATGACGAGACGGCCCAACTGGCCGGTGGCTCCGGTGACGACGATCATGGTGTGACTCCTGGGTGTTTTGAGAAAGTGGTGTCACAATAGCAGCGACGCAAACTATTCGTAAGTACGCACAGAAAGGTAAGTTTCAATGACCGAGCTTGATCGAAGCGACGCGGGCGCGCCCACTCTGGCCATGCTGATGTCGCGCGGCAATCTGTTCGCGGAGAAATGCCCGTCGCGCGAAGTGCTCAAGCACATGACGAGCCGTTGGGGCGTGCTGATCCTGGTCGCGCTGCGGGGCGGCACGCACCGCTTCAGCGAGCTGAGGCGCAAGGTTGGCGGGGTCAGCGAGCGGATGCTGGCCCAGACCCTGCAGTGGCTGGAGGGCGACGGCCTCGTGCTGCGCCAGTCCTTCCCGGTCGTGCCGCCCCATGTCGAATACAGCCTGACGCCGCTGGGGCGCGAGGCGGCGGAGAAAGTCGAGGCGCTGGCGGACTGGATCGAAGCGAACCTGCCGCGGATCCTGTCGCGGAGTTAGCCCGACTCCCGGCAGAAACGCGAACCGGGCAGGAAGAGCTCCTGCCCGGTTCGCGTTCAATCGCTATAGCTGGTTTCAGTTGGCAGGATGCTCCGCAAGCACAGCGGTCAGGAAGCGCCAGGCCTTTGCGACCGAGCTGATGCTGACGCGCTCGCCGGGGGCGTGGGCGCCGCGGATGTCGGGGCCGAAGGAGACGATGTCGAGCGCCGGATACTTGGCCTTGATCACGCCGCATTCGAGGCCGGCGTGGATCACCTTGACCGCGGCGTCTCCCGTTCCGAATTCGCGCCGATAGACTTCCTGCATCAGCGCGAGCAGTGGCGAGTCGGGGTTTGGCGCCCAGCCCGGATAACCGCCCTCGGCCTTGACCGTGGCGCCAATCAGCGAGAACAAGCCTTCGATCTCGGTGACCAGCGTGTCGATCCCCGAGCTCAGCAGCGAACGGACCAGGAAGCGGGCGCTGAACTGATCGCCTTCCAGGCCGACCACGCCCAGGTTGTCCGAGGTCTCGACGACTCCGGGCACGCGTACGCTCATCCGCTTGACGCCGTTCGGTGCGACGTTCAGCGCGGCGAGCAGCGCGCGCTGATCCTCACGGGCGAGCGCGTCGGTCGCGCTGGCTGCGACCGCTTCAAAGCGGACTGTGACTCCGTCGTCGACGCCGGCCAGTTCCTCATGCAGCAAAGCCTGATACTCGGTGATTCTGCGGGCGAAGCGGGGGGCGAGTTCGCGCGGTAGCGCGATTTGCGCGAGCGCTTCGCGCGGCAGAGCGTTGCGCGCCGTGCCGCCGGCGAGCGAGACGAGGCGAAGATCCTGGCCCAGAGCGACGAGCAGGCGCACGAGCAGGGCGATCGCGTTGCCGCGTCCGCTGTCGATGTCGACGCCTGAATGGCCGCCGACGAGGCCGCTGATCTCCAGCTCGAAGAGCGCATGGCCTTCGGGCAGCGCCTCGCGCGCGCAGGTCTTGCTCACCGTGACGTCGATGCCGCCCGCGCAGCCCAGATAGATCTCGCCCCAGTCCTCGGTGTCGAGGTTGATCAGGCGACGGCCCTGCAGAAGACCTTCTTCGAGGCCCAGCGCGCCGCCCATGCCGGCTTCCTCATCGACGGTCAGCAGCACTTCGAGCGCCGGATGGCTCAGTTCTTCGTCTTCGAGCACCGCGAGCGCGAGCGCCGCGCCGATGCCGTTGTCAGCGCCCAGCGTCGTCTCCGGAGCGATCAACCAGTCGCCTTCGACGAGCGTTGCGATCGCATCCTTGTTGAAGTCGTGGGTCGAGCCCTTGTTCTGCTGGCAGACCATGTCGAGGTGGCCTTGCAGGATCACTCCGGGTTCGTCTTCGCGGCCGGGGCTGGCCGGCTTGCGGAGGATCAGGTTGCCGGCGGCGTCGACGAAATTGACCAGCGAGCGCTCGTCGGCCCATTCCTTCAGCGCATCGCGCAGCTCTTCTTCGTGCTTGGACGGGTGGGGGATCGCCAGCAGAGTGGCGAAATGGCGCCAGACGGCGCGCGGTTCGAGATCGGCAGGAATCATGATGCGGTAACAAAGGGGGAATCCGGTATTGTCCTCCTTCAAGGCGCTTCTGGCCAATCCCCGCCTCGCCTACAATGGGGCGTTTCGAACAGAGGATTTTCCGGATGACGGACCGCGCTTCTCCCGCCGAGCTGCCCCAGGTCGAGGACCCGGATTTCGAGCGTCGCTTCGGCGGCCTCGCCCGGCTCTATGGTCGCGACGGGCTTGAGCGGCTGCGTGCCGCGCGCGTCTGCGTCATCGGCGTCGGCGGTGTCGGCAGCTGGGCCGTCGAGGCGCTGGCGCGGAGCGCGGTCGGCGCGATCACGCTGATCGACATGGACGTGATCGCCGAATCGAATGCGAATCGTCAGCTCCAGGCTCTCGACCCGGACTGGGGCATGGCCAAGGTCGAAGCGCTGCGCCGCCGCATCCTCGCGATCAATCCGGCCTGCCGGGTCACGACCGTCGACGACTTCCTGAGCGCTGAGAACCTCGACGCGCTGATCGGCGGCTTCGACTACGTGATCGACGCGATTGATTCGGTCCGTGTCAAGACCGCGCTAGCCGCGCACTGTGCCCGCCAGGCTGTCCCGCTGGTGATCTGCGGCGCGGCCGGCGGGCAGATCGATCCGACGCGGATCCAGGTCGAGGATCTCGCGCGGACGATCCAGGATCCGCTGCTCTCGAAGATGCGCACGAGCCTGCGCAGACAGCACGGCTTCACCCGCGATCCGAAGAAGAAATTCGGCCTGCTGGCGGTCTATTCGACCGAGCCGCTGCGCTACCCGGAAGCGGCCTGCGAAGCGCGGTCGGGGGCGCCGCTCAACTGCGCGGGCTTCGGCTCGGCGGTCGCGGTGACCGCGAGTTTCGGTTTTGCCGCGGCCGGTGCCGCGATTAACGCGATCGCCGGCTCATGAAGACGCGCATCCTGCTCTTCGCGCACGGCGCCCGCGATCCGCGCTGGTCCGCGCCGCTCGAACGTCTGGCTGAGGTCGTGCGTTCGGGCGACGCATCGGTCGAAGTGGGGCTGGCTTTCCTCGAATTCATGCCCCCATCGCTGCCCGACGCGATCGCGCAGGCGGTCGGACAGGGCGTCGCGCATATCCGCGTCGTGCCGGTCTTCCTCGCCGCCGGCGGCCACGTCAAGCGCGATCTGCCGCAGATGATCGAGCTGGCGCGACAAAACCATCCCGAACTTGTCATCGAGCTCGCGCCGGTGCTCGGCGAAGACGAAGGCGTGATCGCGGCGATGGCCGCGGCGATTCGGAAGGCGAACGCCTGACCGCGAAGGTCTTGGTTGCCGGCGCGTGCGCCACGAATATGACGATGTCGCCCACCAGATTTTGATCGCCGCGCCATGTTCAGCCACAGCGGACAAGATTGTCTCAACTGCTGAAGATGTTGCTGGCGATCATGACTTTCTTTGCGAACAGGGTAAGATAATCTTATCCTGTGAATGCAGGTGGGGAGATAGTAATCTGGCTGGCGCGGCATCTCCTTCAATGGTCTCAAGTCGATGTTCGTTGCAGTAGTGCTGGCGCCTGCGTCATCTCCGCAATAGCGTACTTGCGGGGCGGAATCATTCCTGGCAACAGGAGTTGCCGGGCTCAACGAGCCTTGATCGCCATGAGCAAAGCAGATCGCAAACAATTTTGTTGTGTTCTCCTGGCTTTTATCCTTGCGCTAATCTACCCATTTGCCTCATCAGCAAATTCAGATGGTGACTTTTCCGGGCGACCCATATCATCTGTTGCGGTTGTTCTCGATGGTGGTGCGCAGGAAAATAGCACCTACCGTGACGCGGTTCTTCGCGCTTTCTCGACCTACCCGGGGAGCCACTTCGACCAGACGCGCAGCGATCTGATGGTGAGCCGCATTCGGCGGCTCAAATTTGTTGATAACGCAAGTTACACGCTGCAGAGTGGCGTCAATGGCGATGTCGAGATAACCCTGAACGTCGCCTTGACCAAAGAGGCAAAACCTCTGGCGGAATCGGCGATTGGCTTGTTTGTCGATCCTTCCGGAAAAGATTTTCCCGTCCTTTACGCAGATGCGCGGTCCGTCCTGAAGGTAAAGCTCGAAAACAAAACAATGTTCTTCTCGAACACGAACGCCTTTTTTGGGCGTCCGGAAGTTTTGACGGCCGGCAACCCGCTGGCCGATGCCCCTTCCGGGAGAGGGACAAACAACTGGCTCGAAAGCAGCGTCGAGACGGGGGTTTATGGCCTGAGCTCAGTCAGCGACAAAATATCGATTTATGGCGGCGCCAGCTATATTGCCTCCGGTTCATGGGGTAACGAGTTATTCACTGACCGCTCTCGGACCTATGTCCATGTCGAGGATGCATACCTCGGCGCAATGGGGAGCAATACCACAAGCCAGGGTGGCGTACGCCAGATTAGTCTGACCTACGGGCGCAAAGCCTTCCAGGTGGACAACGGAATGATTCTGAGGCTCTCCTCCGCCAACGGAGGAGAGCGGGCAGCCCTTCAGTCGAATCCACGGAATGCTGCCGCCCAGCTCGCTCTTGTCCAATTCTTGTACGACAACTACAAGCTTGAGATTTTCCGGCTGGATCCCGACGAGCTGAAAGAAACCGACAGCGCCACCGTCATCAACGGCATCAACCTCGAGGGGCTTGTCGCGCCCCGGGCAAGAGTTGGCGCGATGCTGTTGAAAGTTCCGAAGTCGACCTTCTCTTATTACACGGATCGGGCGACATATTCGCGAAGCGGTCTTCGGCTGGCGGATATCAGGCTGTCACTGGAGCCGCCAAGTTCCGGATCCGGGGTTTATGCGCGCGGAGAGTTCGCGCGGCAGACCAACAGCAACTTCAGCATGGATGCTCGCGCAGCTTACATCGAGGCCGGTTATCAATTCAGCGATGTCCAGTGGAACCCGGCGCTCAGCTATCGATATTCAAGGTTCAGTGGCGACAACCCCGATACAACAAAATTCGAACGCTGGGACCCTCTCTTCGCCGGTGGGGGGGGGGATGAATGGGTCCAGGGGCTGAACGAATACAAGGTTGTACAAACATCGAACGTGGTTGCCCATCGCTTCATGGCCAGGTTGAGACCTACGCAACGCTGGGAGCTGACCCCGCAATTCTGGGTATTCAGGGCCGATACCTTGAACAACCTGGGGGGCGCACAAGCGCTATCCATCCTTAGCAGCAAAGACCTTGGCCAGGAGATCAATCTGACCGCACGCTATGTCTCCAGCGCAAATCTCATATTTGTATATTCTGCCGCATACACCAGACCCGGCGAGGCGATTCGCTCCAGTCTGAGCAATAACTACAAAAACTGGCTGAGTGCCAGCGCTCTTGCAATCATGCGATTCTGATCAACCGTGAGGACAAGTCCATGAATACACGCAATCGTTTACTGGTGGGTCTGTTTGCTGCCGCTTCGCTATTTTCCACCCCGGGTGTCGCCCAGGATTACAAACCCGTAGATATCCAGCCGATCTCCCCGTCTTTTTTTACGCCTAATCGGCATGCCGGGAAAACCTACCTCATCACCGGCGGCGCGCGTGGAATCGGGGCGGCTTCCGCGATTCGCCTGGCCCGCGAAGGAGCGAACGTCGTCATTCTCGACGTGCTCTCCAAGGAGGGGAATGAGACCGTCGCCCTGATCCGTAGCGAAGGAGGGAAGGCTGATTTCGTCAAGGGGGATGTGCGCAGAAGTGCCGACCTGGATGCGGCGGTGGCGCTTGCTGTCAAGAATTACGGCGAACTCAATGGCGCGCTCAATGCCGCGGGCATCATGGCTGCGATCCCCCCTGATGCCAAATTCGATTATCAAAAGCAAAAACGGTTGATGCCCAGCCCCATCGCCGATGCCGATGACGAGTATTTCAATACCCTGATGGAGGTGAACTCCACCGGGATATTCAAGTCGATGCGTTCCGAGCTTCATGCCATTCTCAAGCAGGGTAAGGGCGGCTCGATCGTCAATATCTGCTCGATCGCCGGGCTGACGGGGCTGGCGGGCAACTCGGCCTATGTCGCGAGCAAGCATGCCTGTAACGGTCTGACCCGCAATGGCGCGATCGACTATGCGCCGTATGGCATACGGGTCAATTCGGTGAACATGGCGGCGACACACACCGCGATGACCGACATGGCCACCGAGTATGTGATGGCGGCGGCCAAGGAAAACACCGCGCCGAAAACGGTCAATATGGGAAGAGTCAAGACACTCAGCCTGCTCGGCTACGCTGACAGTCAGAAAAGACAGTCAACGGTATGGGAACAGGCCGCCGTCATTTGTTTCCTGCTGTCAGACGAGGCGTCAAATCTGACGGGAACTCTGATGGCGACCGACGGCGGATGGACTGCCTACTGACCTAAGCAGTTCTTGCCTTGCAAGCGGCCTGTCGTTCCAGGGGCTCGGGTTGGGTTTATCAGCCGAGTTCCGGGGATGGCGGATAAGTTGGGTGGCCCATTTGTTTGATCCCTCTCCCGCAAGCGGGAAAGGGATCAAGTTGCGGCGAAGCGTCGGTTTCTAGAGCCCGGTCGCGGTGCCGCAGCCGGGACAGAAGCGCGGGGAGCCTTCGAACTTTTCGCCGCAGTTCGTGCAGTGCCGGGGCGCCGGAGCCGCAGGTGCAGGGACCGGAGCCGCTGCTTCCTCGGTTTGGGCTTCGGGCGCAGGCAGAACGCCCATCGCCTGGAGCAGCGCATTGGACGGCTCGGCCTTGCCGCCGACCTGGTTCATCGTCGCCAGCAGCGCGGCGCGCTTGAGGTCCTCGGACGAAGTCGGCGCGACGACCATGCTCTGCGACTGCGCGAACTGGGTCAGGTGGTCGGCGAGATAGCTCGCCTCGTCCTGCTTGCCGCGCATGCCGACGACGTGCCGCGCGCCCTGCTTGCCGAAGATCGTCGAATCGAGTTCGGCGACCCAGACCCGCAGAGTCATGTTCTCGATGTTGATGATGTCCTTCGCGGTCTTGAGCCTGTCCTGGAAGGTATTGCCGTAGTCGAGGCGGGCCGACTGGTAGTTGCCCTTGCCTTCGATCCAGACCAGCGTTGAGCTGAATGTGAAGCGGCCGAACAGGAACTGCGCGCCGCGGAAGGCATAGAGCGCGACGCTGACGAGGCCGATCGCGAGGCTCAGCGGGCGCCAGTTCATGCCCTCCTCAGGATCGAGCGCCGAGCGTGCGAAGGCGAGCGCCGCGAAGCAGGCTGCGATCGCGAGCAGCGCGCCGAAGCCGCTGAGCAGGCTGGTCCAGCGCGTCGTCGGGCTGACCAGGGTTTCCGAGATCGACAGCGGCGAGGCGATCTGGATCGGCATCGGCTGGGTCTCTTCGAGTGCTTCGGCTTCGAAGCGGCCGCTGTGGCTCGTGGTGTCGATGTGCGGCGCGATGCTGACGTAGCGACGGTTCGGGATGCGCTCTGTCCAGCGCGACTGCAGTTCGCGGTCGATCTCGTCGGTCAGCTGGGCCGGGTGGGCGTTGATGTTGACGGTGCGCTGCTCGCAGGCCATCGAGATCGACGGCGGCGGCGCGAGGTCCTGGAGGCTGGAGCGCAGGAAGAGCGCGGACGCGCCGAGCGCGAAGATCAGCATCGCGGCGACCTGGCCGTTGATCGTGCCTCCCCCCGTCTCGGTATCGACGGATCCGTGCGAGAGCAACCTCAGCAGCACCGGCAGCAGCACGCCGGCGACGATCAGCGTGACGATGCCGGACAGGCCGATCTGTGCGTTCGCGGCTTCACCGGCCGGAATCCGGCGGAAAAGCACCCAGACCGAAAACGCGCCGTACAGATAGCCGATCCAGCTGGCGACTTCACCACGCGAACCGAGCAGCCAGGCGAGCAGGAAGCTGAACAGCGTGATCGCGATCACCAGTAGGTTGTGGAACTGGCGCTCGGTGGCCCGGCGCAGCGGGATCGGCGCGAAGATCAGGTCCGGCATCCACGAGTAGAGCAGGCCTTCGATCGGTCCCCGGGGTTCCGCGTAGCTCAGCGCGTTCTGTCTGAGCATCTCGCGCAGCTCGGCCGAGCCGGCGCCCTGGCCTCCCTGCTGGGCATTGACTTCGCCGGCGAGGCTGGCTGGCCGGCCGCGGCCGAAGAAAAAGCGCAGTTGCATCGCGACGAGACCGAGCCCGCCGAGGCCGCCTGCGATCATCAGTACCGCGACGAGGGTTGCGACCAGCGCGCCGCTGTGCGGGCTCTCCGAGAGGTGCTGGCGCAGGATGATCAGCAGCATCAGGCCCAGCAGCAGCGCTGCCGTCGAGGCGAGCGCGGTGAAGAGGTTCTGGACGCGATAGGGATTGGGGAGGTCGAAGTTCTGGCTTGTGGAGCTGTACTCGTAGCTCATTGGAACGGTCCTGGTCGGTGGAGGCGAGGGGCTGCGCGGCCCGGGCGGATCGCGCAGGCCTCGGCATCAAGCCTTGAATTGTGCCTGATCCAGGGGTTCGACGTGGACAAAGGCAAGTTTACCCTTGCGCAGCGGGACGAACTCGATCTCGGGCTTTTTGGCTTTCGCGTTGCCCCGATTGATGCCGGTGGTGAGCCAGGATTTTACGACGGCCCGGTCGGCTTCGCTGGTCGAGACCAGGATGCGGGTCGCTTCGTTGCGGGTGGCGGCCATCTCGCCAGAGAGCTCGATGGTCTGCTGCAGCCGCGGATCGCGGCGAGCCAGCATCGCTTGCGGCAGGCCTATGCTTGAGCCTTTCCAGGCTTCGGCGCTTTCCTCCTTGCCGGCGTCGCGGTGTTTGACCCGTGCCGTTTCGGTCTGCACCGGGATCTTGTCGGCGGCGGCTTTGCGCTCGAAGGCCCGGGCGATCTCCAGATCCTTCTCCTTGCCTTGCTTCCAGCCGATCGCGGCGCCGACCGCGCCGGTCGCGACCGCGACTTTCGCGCAGGTCGCGTCGGACTGGCCGAGCAGCTTGCACCCGAGATAGCCGCCGACGGCGCCGATTGCGCCGCCCTGGATGGCTGTATCGCCGGCGTTGCTGCCGGTCATGCTTCCTCCGGTCGCGCAGGCGCACAGGCTCAGCGCGGCGAGAGTACAGACGGTGATCTTTTTCATTTCAGTCTTCCCTGATGCGATCAGTGGTTTTGTTGCTTGCGCAGATCCTTGATCTGCTCTTCAAGCTGCTTGTTCATCTGGCGCACATAGGCTTCCTCGCTCTCCGCATCCCGGGTGCGCTCGGTCGCCTTTCGCCTTGTCTTGGGCTTGTCGGCCGGGCTGTCCTCGCCGACCTCTTCATCCTCGTTGCGGCTCGCCGCAGCGGGCGCGCTGACCGGCGCGCTCGCCCTGGCGCCCGGGCTGACCAGGCGCAGCTGGGGCGTCACCTGCGGTGCGGAGGCCTGCACGGGGGCCGGAGCCGGAGCGGGCGTCGGCGCGATGACAGGCAGGCTTTGCGCGGGAGCAGGTTTGGCGGGAGCCGGACTGCCCGAGAGCATGATCCAGGCGCCCGCGCCCATCGCGACCAGGGCCAGCGTGACGCCGCCGATCACGGGCAGGATGGGGATTCCCTTGCCGGGCTGAGCGATGGCCGGTGCGGCCGCTTCGCCCCTGGCCTTTTCGGGGGGCGTGAAGTCTTGCGGTTTTTCGCTGCTGAAAGTGGGTTCGCGGCGGATCTGCCCCGCGGGACTGGCTGGCGGAGCCAGCTCGACTTGCGCTGCGGGCAGGGGGGCCGGTTCGGGTTCGGGCATTGGCGCGGGGTCGGGCGTCGCTTCGGGCTCCAGCGTCAGCTCGACTCCGGACCCGCTGGCCGGTTCGGGATCGTCGGCTGGTTCAGGATCCAGCGTCAGCTCTTGTTCGGGAGCAGGTTCAGTCGCTGGCTCGGGCAAGGGCGTTGCGACGGTCGTGACTGCGGGGGCCGGAGGCGGCAACGGAGTCGCTTCGGGCGCCGCCTCTGGTACGGGCAGTGGGGCGGGAGCGACGGGCTTGCCGCAGGCTCCGCAGAATTTCGCGCCGGGCTTGAGCGGGGCCTGGCAGTGGAGGCATGCCGGGCCGGTCTCCGTAGGCGCGGGGGCGACGGGCTGGGCTGTGCCGCACTGAGGGCAGAATTTCGCACCAGAGCGCAGCTCGGCGTGGCAGACGACGCAGTTCATCGATTCAGATCCTGACGGGGTGAGAGATTGATGGTAGAGGATTGGGAATGGGTTTATGGCCGGCGGGAAGGCGGAGCCGCCCGGGTTTTTCTGGGCCATGCCATCGCCTTCGCGCGATCAGTGCCGGGTTGTTTTCTGGCCGCAGTCGCCGCAGAACTTGTCGTTGGGGTCCAGGATGGCGCCGCAGCGCGGGCAGACCGGGGAAGCCGCCGGGGCAGGCACCGGTTCGGGCTCTGCCTGCACTTCGGGCTTGGCCTGAGCCGTCGGCTGCGCGGTGGTTTCAACGGGAGAACTCGGTGCCGGGGCGGCGAACCTGTCCTGGGTTTCGCGGATCTTCTGGCGCAGCGCATCGACCGTCGCGCCGGCTTCCTCGCTGACGTTCGCGAGATCGATCTGTTCGGAGAACTCGAGCCAGGTCAGCGCGGCAACCATGCAGGGCATCAGCGAGATCAGCGCGATCGAGACGAAGGCGACGACGCCAAAGCCGAAAGCCGCAGCGAAGACCAGAGGCTGATTGTTGCCGTACATCATCGTGGCCATCTGCATCGCGAGCCCGCCGGCTCCGCTGCCCGACATTCCGAGGATCCCGAAGCCCAGACCGGCGACGATGCCACCCGCGCTCCAGACGATGCTGAGGAAAAGCGATGCGATCAGCAGGGACAGGAAAGCGCCGCCGAGGATCTTGGCGAGAGCCGACCAGGAGTGCTTGCAGAGGATTTCGAACGAGGCCTTCAAGGCCGTCGCGATGTCGAGCCCGTCCCAGATGGCTGGTCCGGCCAAGGCCAGAGTCACATAGATGCCCGAGAGCGTGATCGCCAGCGCGGCAACCAGTACCGGGATGCCGACGGCCAGCAGCAGCGCACCCAGTACCGGGATCTTGCAGAGGGCGAAGTAGATCGCTGCGACCAGGATCACCGCGAGCAGCGTGAGCAGCATCAGCAGGAAGATCCCGAGCAGGCGGGGAAGGCTGAACAGGCCGCGGGTGAAGTAGCTGGCGAGCGGATTGAAGGTCTTCCCTCTGGCCTGATCGAGCAGGCAGGCTCCGACTCCGGACAGACCGGCCAGATAGACGACGAAGCCGGCCAGCATGAAGATCCAGCCCAGCGCGGCGGGCAGCTGCTTGCCGATGAAGGCGAGCAGCGCGAAGCCCAGCACCGAGGCGATGATCAGCAATACCGCGCGCCAGTTCGACAGCGCTTCGGGAATGCGGAACACGGAATAGCGACCAGTGGTCAAGGCGGGGGCTGGGGATTGCATCGTCAGGAGTCCTGTGAGCGAGAGGCTGGGAAGAGTTTCGGGGCAGGGCGGACGCGAATTCCGCAATTTATGCGAAAAGAATTCTAACGGATGCGACCGCTTTGCAAAAGACGGGAATGCGAACAGGGTTTTCGGGCCACGCCCGCTCAAGGCCACCGCCCAGGTGCCGTTAAGTTTGTCTGCCGGTCGATTCCTGTCCGGATTTTCCGCGTTGAGGACGACCGAAGTGGAGAGAGAAAAGGAGCCGGCGCTGCGCGCTTTGCGAATCCGCGCTCGCGAGCTCGCCGAGACCTGGCTTCCTCCCTTTCTCGGGCTGCTCTGCTTTGTCCTGGGCTCGGTTCTGGCCTTGAGCTACTGGCACGGCGAGAGGATGGCCGAGCGGGACCTGGCCGAGCATCATTTCCACCGCGGCGCCCAGGAAATCCTCGGACGCATGGAATGCGACATCGCCGCGGCCCAGGCGATCGGCCACGTCCTTTCCAACTCGCAGCTCGATAGCTGGAGTCTGGCCGCCAACGTTAGGGCGCTGGACGGTATCGGATTCGGACGCCTGGGCCTGCCTCTCGAAGGCATCGCGGTGATCCGGCGGGACGGCAATGGGGTTCTGCAGCTCGAACGCTGGTGGCCGGTCAGTACGCACGGTGTGCCGCTCGAAGACAAGGACGCCGGCCTCGTGCGCCTGCTCGACGAGGCACGGGTCGCGCTCGGCGCTGGCGAGGAGGCACTGGCGATCGGACACGCGGCTGCGGCGCACTCGACTCTGGGGGCGATCGCGACCCATGCCCAGGGCGGGGCGATCGTTGTTCAGGTCTTCGATCTCGCCCGCTGGATCGACGATCGGGTGCAGATGCCCGCTCTTGCGGTCGTTGGACGCCTCCGCGAAGCCTCGGGCGGGGCGCTGCGCGGCGGAGAAGTGGGCTCCTCGCGCTTCCCCGCGCAAGCCGCTATCGTCGAGCAGACTTCGATCGCCGCGCAGAGCGGAATCTGGGTCATCGAGATCGCTCCGCTGGATCCGCGCTTCGATTCAGGCCCACACCTTCTGGCTCTGACTTTGGGACTCGCGGCGTCGGCGGTGCTGGCGCTGCTGGTTGTGATCCTGCTCAGCTGGCAGCGGAGGATCGAGCAGCAGATCCGTCTGCGCACCGAGGATTTGGTGCACGCCCATGCCCGGCTCGAGCGGGTGCTCAGCGCGACCCGTGACGGGATCTGGGAGTTCTCGGCCGCAACGCGCGAAGTTCGGCTGTCGGCCGCGGCTCTGGCTCTGCTCGGTCTGTCCGGCGAGCGCGAGCTTTTCCCGGCGCGCGAGCTGCTGCGCCGGGTTCTGGCCGAGGACAGGCCGGCGCTGTTCAAGAGGCTCAAGCGCACGCTGGAGCTGGGCTGGATCCTCGACACCGAGTGCCGCATCGTCGATGCGGCGGGGCGTTTGGTATGGCTCAGGGTGCGTGCTGTCTCGGAAGCCTGGCAGGGCGGGGATCTGACCGGCGCGCTCAGCGATGTGACGCAGCAGCGCCGCGCGGCCGAGCAGATCGAACGCCAGCAGGACTTCCTGGTTCGCGTGCTCGACGCGATACCCTGCCCGATCATGGTCAGGGATGCGGGCGGGCGCGTGCTGCTCGCAAACAAGGCTTTCCTGCAGGGCGTGGGGATGAGCCGCGAGCGCCTGATCGGGAGCCGCATCGACAGCTTTCCCGGCGGTAAGGAGAGGGGCTCGCTCGACGAAGCCAGCGGCCATGCGCTGGCCGGGAATTGCGAAGTGACGGTCAATGCCTGGATCGAGACGCCCGGCTATGGGCGCCGCCACTACCGGACCAGCAAAGTGCCGCAGAGCGGGCCGGACGGGATGGCGGTGTTGATCACGAGTTACCTCGATACGACGCACGAGATCGCCGCGGCCGAGCAGTCGGCCCGCCAGCACGAGGCGCTGCGTCAGCTGATCGAGCTGATGCCGGTCGGGGTTCAGCTCAAGGACTCTTCGCGCCGGGTCATTCTGGTCAATGCCGCTTTTTGCGAACAGATCGGCCTCCCGGCCGAAGAGCTGCTTGGACGGATGACTTCCGAGCTCGTGTCGCCCGAGCTGGGCGCCGAGGTCGACGCCGAGGACGAACGGGCCGAGGCTGGCGAGGTCGTCGAATGTCTGAGGCGCTTTCGCAATGTAGAGGGACGCGATGTCGCGATGCGCTTTCGCAAGAGCGCCAGCGTCGATGCCGAGGGCGAACCCATCCTGGTCTGCGTCGCGACCGATCTGACCGATCTGTTCGAAGCCCAGGCGGCCGAGCGCGAAGCGCTGACGCGGTTTGATGCGCTATACCGCAGCTCGCCTCTGGGCCTGGTTCTGGTCGATCGAAGCGGGCAGATTCTCCAGGCCAACCCGGCTTTCTGCGATCTGGTCGGTTGCGGCGAGGCGGGCTGTGCCGATACCAACATCAAGGTCTTCCTGAACGAGGGGTGGCTGAAGAACAGGGCGGCGGCCGACCTGAGCCTGCAGATCGATGGCACGGTTGCCCCGGTTGAGAAACGCATCGTTCGCGCCGACGGGGAGCAAGTGCCGGTGCGCGCTTCGGCGGCGCTGATGACGCTCGCGAACGGCGAGACGCTGGTCTGGATCCTCGTCGAGGATATCTCGACCGAAGTGGCGGCCCGGGAAGCGCTGCAGGCGGCCGAGCAGCGCTGGCAATTCGCTCTGGCCGGGGACGGGGTCTGGGACTGGAACCTCGTCTCGGGCAAGGTGTTCTACTCGCCGCACTGGAAAGCGATGCTCGGCCATGCCGAGGATGAGATCGGAGACTCTTTCGACGAGTGGACGGGGCGGCTCCACCCCGAAGACCGGGAGAGGGCGCTCGCCGCCGTCCAGGAGCACCTCGCCGGGCGGGGCGGGAGCTGCGAATTCGAAGTGCGGCTGCGCGGCCGTGATGGACGCTGGATCTGGGTTCTGGACCGGGGCCGGATCGTCGAACGCGATCGCGACGGAAAAGCGGTGCGGGCGATCGGCATCCAGTCGGACATCAGCCGCAGGCGGGCCGCCCAGGAAGAGCTCGAATGTGCGCGCGACATGCTGCAGGCGATTAGCGCAATGCAGGAGGCCTTCATCCAGGATGAGGCCTCGCCGCGCAGCTTTGACATAGTGCTGGAAGTGCTGATGCGGCGGACCGCCAGTCGCTTCGGTTTTGTCGGCGAAGTCTGCGAGCGGGACGGGCGAACCCAGCTCAGAACTCTGGCGCTTTGCGATGTCTCGTGGAATGAGGCCGCGCGCGAAGCCTGCTCTGAGGCTTTGGATGGAGGCGCCGGAGTTGTGGCTCTGGAAGGGCCTTTCGGAGAGCGCGTGCTGTCCGGCGAAGAGCTGATCGTGGATCAGCCCGGAGGCCTGGCGCTCGGCGGCCTGCTGCCCGGAGGTCCCGCGTTGCAGTGCTTCCTCGCGGTTCCGGTCAGCGTCGGGGGCAAGGTTCTGGGTCTGCTCGGCGTCGCGAATGCCGAGAGCGCCTATTCGAAGGACAGCATTGCGGTGATCGAGCCGCTGCTCAGCACTTTCGGCGAAGTTCTCCATGCGCGGCGCAACCGGATGGCGCGCCGCGCTGCCGAGAGCGAACTCAAGCGCCACCGCGACCACCTGGCCGAGCTGGTCGCCGAGCAGACCGCCCAGCTGATGGCGTCCCGCGATACGGCCGAAGCGGCCAACGAGGCCAAGACCCTGTTCCTCGCGAACATGAGCCACGAGCTGCGCACGCCGCTGCATGCGGTGCTCTCCTTCGCCCGGCTCGGTTCGGCACGGCTCGGAAAAGCCTCCGAGCAGCGGATAGGCGAATTCTTCGCACGGATCGAGCAGAGCGCCGATCGTCTGCTGTTGCTGCTCAATGACCTGCTCGATCTGTCCAGGCTGCAGGCCGGCAGGATGCCGCTGGCGATCGAGCCTTGCAGCCTGGCCGGGCTGGTCGGGGATGTGCTCGGCGAATTCGAGGCCTGGCTCGCCGCGCGGCGCATCGAGACCGTCTGCGAATTCGCGCCCGTGCCGCCTGTGCCGGCCGACCCCCTGCGCCTTGGTCAGGTGATCCGCAACCTCGTCTCCAACGCGATCAAGTTCAGCCCCGAGGGCAGCACGCTGAAGCTCTCGCTCGCGTGCGCCGGCGCGGCGGTCGAGATGCGCGTGTCCGATCAGGGGGTCGGCATTCCCGAAGCCGAACTTGAAGCCGTATTCAATCCCTTCGTCCAGAGCTCCGCGACGCGGACCGGGGCGGGGGGTACCGGGCTTGGCCTCGCGATCTGCCGCGAGATCGTCAGCGCCCATCGCGGTAGCATTCGGGCCTGCAACCATCCGGGGGGCGGCGCGGTCTTCGTGCTGAGTCTGCCCCTTATCCGAGCCGTAGAAGAGGAAGTCTGAGTGATGTCGCGTCCCGCCCTGCTGATCGTCGATGATGAACCCTTCAACCTCGAGATCATCGTCGAGTACCTGTCCGACCGCGACTACCATCTGATGACCGCGTCCGACGGAGCTTCGGCGTTGGAGATCCTCGCGCGCGAGCCGGTCGATCTGGTCCTGCTCGACCGGATGATGCCGGGGATCGATGGTATGGAAGTGCTGCGCCGGATCAAGGCCGATCCTGTGCTGCAGGCGATTCCGGTCATCATGCAGACCGCGGCGGCTTCTCCGGACCAGGTGCGCGAAGGCCTCGCGGCCGGAGCCCACTATTACCTGACCAAACCTTTCGCTGCCGACTCGCTGCTCGCGGTCGTCGCGACGGCCTTGCAGGACAGACTGCGCCACGCCGAACTCGTCCGGCGGGTTGCCGAGCATGCGGTCGCGATGCAGAGAGTCGTTTGCGCCGAGTTCTCGGTGCGATCGCTGGAGGACGCGGCGGCGGTCGCGGTGACCGCTTCGCTGGTCGCGACCCGGCCCGAAGCGCTGGCGATGGGCCTCGCCGAGCTGCTGGTGAACGGGGTCGAGCACGGCAATCTGGGCATAGACTTTGCTGAGAAGGGCCGGCTCAGGGAGGAAGACCGCTGGAGCGAGGAAGTCGCCGCCCGGCTGGCTCTGCCCGAGTATCGCGACAAGCGGGTGGGGTTGACCGTGCGGCGCGAAGAAGGGGGCTGGCGCTTCGACATCCGCGACGAAGGCGCGGGCTTCGACTGGGCGTGCTATAGCGAACCCGATCCGGAACGCGCTTTTGCGCTGAACGGACGGGGTATCGCGTTGGCGCGTCAGCTCGCCTTCGATCGCATCGAGTATCACGGCTTGGGCAATGAAGTCAGTGCCTGGGTCTTCGATGTCCCGGAGGCGCTCTGATGACTGATGCGCAACAGGATCTGGACTATTCGGGCCTACGGGTCCTGATTGCCGACGATACTCAGGCCAACCGGGCGCTGGTGCGCGCCTATCTCGTCCGCTTGGGCTTTGCGGTGCTGATGGCGGTGAACGGCGAAGAGGCTGTCGACGTCTTCCGGCGTGAGAGGCCGGACATCGTGCTGATGGACGTGATGATGCCAGTCATGGATGGGCTGGAGGCGACGCGCAGGCTGCGCGCAGAGGTCTGCGACCGCTGGGTGCCGATCGTGATGCTGTCGGCGCTGGGCGGGGAAAGCGACGTCATCGCGGGCCTCAACGTCGGCGCGGACGACTATCTGGTCAAACCGCTCTCCTACCAGACCTTTGCGGCAAAGATGCGTTCGGTGGCGCGCTCGCTCAGTTTCCAGAGCCAGAGAAACCAGGCACTGGAACAGCTGCGTGCGGTCTCCGAAGCGATGAGCGATGCTTTGGTGACCTTCGATGCCCAGGGCATGATCCTCTCGGTCAATCCGGCCCTGAGCGCACTGTTCGGGCGAGGACCGGCCCAGTTTTTCGGTCACAGCCTCTACGATTTTCTGACCCCCGCCGGAGCCTCCTGTCTTGCCCAGGACATCGAGGTGTGGCTGGCCGACTCGGGCGGCGCGTTGGCCGTTCCGCGCGTGCGCGAGCTGGAGATCATGGGCTGGGCCGGGCGCCCCGTGCCGGTCGAGCTGGCCCTGTCCCAGTTGCCGGCGCAGGACCGCGACATCGTCTTCCTCGCGGTGCTGCGGGATATCTCCGAGCGCAAGCGCTCCGAGCGTGAGCTGGCCCGCTATACGCAGCAGCTTCAGCACTACCACGACGAGGCCGAGCGCGAGAACGCGCTGGCGCTGGCCGTGCTGGAGCGTCAGTTGCGCCGCGGCGGCCTCGACGATCCGCGCCTGCGCCATTGCGTGATGCCCGCCCAGCGCTTCTCTGGCGATCTGGTGCTGGCCGCCAGCGCCCCGGACGGCAGACTGTTCGCGATGCTCGCCGATGCGACCGGTCACGGCCTGGGGGCCGCGGTCAGCGTGCTGCCGGCCGTTGCCGAGTTCTACCGCTTGGTTGCGACCGGTCCCGATCTGGCCGAACTCGTCCAGGCCTTGAACCAGACCCTGCTCGAATCGCTGCCTCTGGGGCGTTTCGTCGCGGCAGCCGTGGCCTGTCTCGATTCGGAAAAGGGCGGCGCGAAGGTCTGGGTCGGCGGCATTCCCGATGTGCTGCACCTCGACGTGTGCGGCAAACTGCTCTCGCGCCTGCGCTCTGATCACCTGCCTCTGGGCATCGAGGCGCTGTCGCACGCCGAGGCCGCGCCGCAGTGCGTCCAGCTTGCCGCCGGCGAGCAGCTGATGCTTTTCTCCGACGGTCTGCTTGAAGCGGGAAGCGAAGAGGGGGAGGCCTTGGGTTATGCCGGCGTTCTGGACGCGATGAACGGCCGGAGCCGGGACGAACTGCTCGGCGCGATCGACGCCGTGGTCGCGAGGCAGTGCTCGGGACTCCGCCCTCACGACGACATTTCGGTGCTGCTTCTGGGGGCGGATTTCCCGCGATGACTTTTCCGCCTGTCCGCGCTCTTCGCGACGGGCGTTTCGCGACGCCACGTCGGCTGTACTGGCTGCTCGGGATCCTGATCCCTCTGCTGCTGATCGGGCTCGTGCTGCAGCCCGAAGCCGGCTCATGGAGCCTGTTCAAGGCGATCGTGCTGGCAACCGTGCTGGCGCTCGCCTTGCTGAGTCTGTCGCTCAGATCGACGCTGAAGGCGCTGGAGCGCTCTCTGGCGCGCAGCGCCCAGGAAGCCGCGTTGTTCTCGGCCAGTCCCAATCCCTTGATGATCCTGGCGCGGTCGCGCGATGGCGACTATCTGTGCGAGCGCATCAACCCTGCCGCATCCCGTCTCTTCGGGGGGGGCACCGGGGGTGTGGTGATCGGAGAACTCGCGGGCGGCGAACTCGTGCGGCGCGCGCTCGAACTCGCCGCACCCCGGGCCGACGGGATGCGCGTGAGCGCTCTGAGTTTGCCCGCCGCGGAAGACCGGGGCGCGGTTCAGCTGCGTCTGATTCTCGCCCCGATCGACGAGCTTTCTGGCCAGGAGCGCTTTGCGCTGATCTGTCTCGACGAGACCGCCCAGCGCCTCGCCGAGCAGAGGATGGTGGCGAGGAGCAGGCGGATCCGCGCGCTCAACGACCGCCTCGAGCATCGGGTCAGCGAACGCACGGCCGAACTCGAGCGCGCCTACCAGGAGATGGAATCCTTCTCGTACTCGGTCTCGCACGATCTGCGCGCCCCTCTGCGTGCGATCCACGGTTACGCCTACCTGCTGCGCGACAGCGAGGCTCAAAGCCTGACTGCCGAAGGGCGTGGTCTGCTCGACCGGGTTCTCGCTGCGAGTCTGAAGATGAGCGAGCTGATCGACGACTTCCTCGATCTGTCGCGGGTCGGCCGGGTCGAGCTGGAGCTGCGGCGCGTCGATATGGATGGTCTGGTCGCTGACATCGTTGCCGAGCTGGCCGGCGAATATCCGGCGGTCAGCATCGAAGTCGAGCCCTTGCCCGCGGCCGAAGCGGATCCGCGGCTGCTGCGTTCGGTCTGGCGCAACCTGATCGTCAATGCGCTGAAGTTCTCGGCGCAGAAGGGCGATGCCCGCGTCCGCATCGGTTTTCGCGAGGAAGGCGATCACGGCTGGTTTTTTGTCTCCGACAACGGAATCGGTTTTGACATGGCCTACGCGGACAAGCTCTTTGGAGCCTTCCAGCGCCTGCATCCCTCGCGCAACATCGAAGGCACTGGAATCGGCCTGGCGATCGTCAAACGGGTCGTCGAGCGCCATCACGGCGAAGTCCGCGCGATCGGCGAACCGGATCGCGGCGCGACTTTCTCGTTCCGGCTCGCTTAGGAGGCTTGCATGGCGCGCTCCTCCCCGTTACCTTCCGGCTCTGGGCCGGTAAGACTGGCTCATTTCCGGAGAAGTCTGATTGATGAAGAGTAATGACGGACGAGAGCGCCGCAGCGCCGTGCGCATCCCGCTCGGCTGTGAAGCGACGATCATTCCCCCGCCCCCCTATTCACGCCAGAGCGCGGTCTGCGTCGATCTGAGCGTGGACGGCATGACGCTGCATACCCGCTATGTGCCGCGTCCGGACGAAGTGTTCGACGTGATCGTGAAGCCGCCTTCCGGCCCCTCGTCGGTCAAGATGATGCATGTGCGGGTTCAGGTCAGGCGCTGCCAGGCCGTGGGCATCAGCGGAGACTTCTCGCTGGGGGTCAAGATCCTTCATGTGCTCTGCTAGGCAGGGCGAACGGGTCGAGAGTTTCGTGGCGCTCGCGCCGCGCGAGGCGAAGGTGCTGATCCTGGGCAGCATGCCCGGCGCCGCCTCGCTCGCCGCCGGGCGCTATTACGCTCATCCGCGCAACCAGTTCTGGCCGCTGATGGGAGATCTGTTCGGAGCGGGGCCTGATCTCGACTATCCGGCGCGTCTGGCGAGGCTCGCCGAGTGCGGGATCGCGCTGTGGGACGTACTGCGCTCGTGCGAGCGGTCTGGCAGCCTCGACGCGGCGATCCGCCGCGCCTCCTGCGAGGCCAACGACTTTCCCGGCCTCTTCACGCGCTGCCCGGGTATCACCGATCTGCTGTTCAACGGTGCGACGGCGGCGAAGAGCTTCGAGCGTCTGGTCAAACCCGCTCTGGTCGATCGCCCTCTGTGTTTGCACCGCCTGCCTTCAACCAGCCCCGCTCACGCCGGGATGGGCTTCGAAGTCAAAAAGGCCTTGTGGCGCGAGGCCTTCGTCGCGGCGGGGATACTCGCCTGACGCAGTCGGCTCTTGCGCTCAAGGCCGTATGGTCTGTCTTCAGCGGCAGCAGCAGCAACGGCCGCGCAGCAGAATGCTGACTGCGACGACGGTGACTGCGGTGAAGGCGAGGGCGGAGTAATTCGCGATCGACAGGCCCAGGAAAGTCCAGTCGACGATCGAGCAGTCGCCGCTGCCCTGGAAGATCATCGGCAACGCGCGGCCCAGCGGAAAGCTGTTGAGCATGTAGTCGAGGTCGGGGCCGCATTCGGCCAATTTGGGCGGGAACCATTGCAGCCAGCTCTGCCGCGCCGCGATCCCGAGACCGACGAGCGAGGTGAGACCCAGCAGGGTCGCGTAGATCTTGCTCCCCCTGTTGTGCAGCGCGGCGATCAGCGCGAGGATTCCAGCGATCACGAAAGCGTAGCGCTGCATGATGCACATCGGGCAGGGGTCGATGTGTTCGATTTTCTGAAGGATCAGGCCGCCGCTGATCAATGCGAAGCTGAGCAGGGCGACGGCGGCAAAGCGCAGACGGTCGGAAGTCCGGGCGATCAGGCAGAGAGATTTCATCGCAGCAAATGAGGATTGATCGAGCTGGCGATTATGCCCTCGCCCAGGGCGCCCTGACGTTTCCTTTTGTGTCCAACGGAGCTGGCGGATGGACTCATGTCCCGCGGAGCGGATGCCCGTGCTGCTGTTCGGAGCCTTCGACAGGCACAATTTCGGCGACATGCTCTTTGCGCATGTCGCGCAGGCTCTGCTGCCCGGGATTTCGCTGCGCCACGCCGGACTCGCTGACCGCGATCTGCGCGCGCAGGGCGGCCACCGGGTCCATGCCTTGTCCCGCCTTGCCGCGGGAGAGCGCGATGCGCTGCTGATCCACGTCGGCGGTGAAATACTGAGCTGCGATGCCTGGCGGGCCGCAGTGATGTTGCTGCCCGATCCCGGCTTTCAATCCGTCGTCGCCCGTCTGGATTCCTCGCCCGACGAGAAGCTCCGTTGGGCGAAGAGTTTCCTCGGATCTTCGGCCCTCGCGCCCTATTCGGCTTCCCGACTGAAGTATCCGTGTCTTGCGCGGGTCGTCTATGCCGGGGTCGGCGGCGTCGAGCTCGGGCGCTGTCCGGCGCAGCTGCGCCGCGAAGTGCTTGCCGACCTCGAAGCCGCGCAGGCGATTGGCGTCCGGGACTCGCTGACCCGTGCACAACTCGAGGCCGCGGGTCTGTCCGCGCGGCTGATCCCCGATCCGGTCGTGATGATCGATGAGCTCTTCGGCGCGAGGATACGGGCACGCTCATCCCGGCCCGCATTGGCCGCCATCCTGAAGAACTTTCCCGAAGGCTATCTCGCGGTTCAGTGCAGCGCCGATTTCGGCGATGACCGCACTCTGCAGGCGATCGCAACGGGGCTGCGGCGAGTCGCCGCCCGGACCGGTCTGGGCGTGGTTCTGTTCCGCGCCGGCGCCGCGCCCTGGCACGACGATCTCGCTGTGCTGGGGAGGCTGGCGGGCCGGATGCCCGGGGGGGGCGCTCTGTTCGAATCGCTGAACATCTGGGACATCTGCGCCCTGATCGCGGCTAGCCGGGGCTATTGCGGCAGCAGCCTGCACGGTCGAATCCTGGCGAGCGCATTCGCGCTGCCGCGCCTGAGTCTTCTCCATCCGGCTTCTGGCGCCCGGCCGGGAAAGCTCGCCGCTTATCTGGCGACCTGGGAAATCCCGGGCTTGCCGACCACCGTGACGCCCGAGCACCTTGAGCCGGGCCTGAGCGCTGCGCTGGAGGCCGATCCCCTGCGCCTTGCGGCGCGTGCCACAGAGCTTGCCGGGCTTTACCGCACGGGTTTTGCCGGGCTCGTCGCGCTCTGAGCGAGCGGCGCACCGCGCGCTCGACGGGTTCCGAAGGCAGGGCTTGCGGGCCTTCCTGGCCATCCCTTCCCATCTCTGATAGGTTTGTTCCTCTTGGCTGAACGGGAAGACCGTCTCTGGCCGCTCGATCCGGGTGTTGGAATGCGTTATTTCAGGTTTTCGATTTTCGTCACGCTTCTGTGCGTCGTGCTCGCTTTCCTGTGGGGGCGGGGGCACGCGGAAGGGGGACTGGCCGCGGTGACCGTCGCGCTGCTGCTGGGCGTCATGGAGGTGAGCCTCTCCTTCGACAACGCGGTCGTCAATGCCGCAGTGCTCAAGCAGATGGATCAGCGCTGGCGGCAGATCTTCCTGACCGTCGGCATCCTGATCGCGGTGTTCGGGATGAGGCTGGTCTTCCCGATTGTCGTCGTCGCGGTCGCGACGGGGCAGGGGGCGCTCGAGGTCGCGCATATGGCGCTCGCGACGCCCGACGAATATGCTCGCCACCTGAGCGCCGCCCATGCCGGAATCGCCTCTTTTGGCGGCATGTTCCTGCTCCTGGTCTTCCTCTCCTTCCTGTTCGACGAGGGCAAGGAGCTGCACTGGCTGGGCAAGGTAGAACAGTGGCTCTCCCGGCTCGGCAAGCTCGACTCGGCCGGGATCATCGTCGCGCTCGGTGCTCTGCTGCTCGCCCAGGCCTTTCTTCCCGTCGATGCGGCGACCCGTCTGGCGGTCGTCGTCGCCGGAATCGGCGGCGTCTTCCTCCATGTCGTCGTGGCCAGCCTCAGCCGTTTCTTCGACGGCGAGGACGAGGCCGCGCTGACCCGGGTCGCAAAACGCTCCGGCGTGATGGGCTTCCTCTATCTGGAAGTGCTCGACGCTTCGTTTTCTTTCGATGGGGTGATCGGCGCTTTCGCGATCACCCGCGACGTCGTCATCATCATGTTGGGTCTGGCGATCGGTGCGATGTTCGTCCGCTCGCTGACCGTCTATCTGGTCGAGAAGGGCGTTCTCGACGAGTTCGTGTTCCTCGAGCATGGCGCGCACTACGCGATCGGCGCGCTCGCGCTGATCATGTTCGGGAGCATCGTCTGGCACATCAGCGAAGTCGTGACCGGCCTGATCGGCGTTGGCTTCATCGCTGCGGCTCTGGCGTCTTCGCTCGCCTACCGGAGGAGTAAACCGCTCGGCGCGGCTGGGCTGCCGGACTGAAAGCGCTTCGTCCCAACATCCGCTTCGCCGGATGACCCTGATTCTTCTCAGAGGATCGCCTGATCCGCCCGGCTGAGGGACAATATCCCCCTGTGCGCGGCGCCGCTGGGCGTCGACGAAGGCCGCCCGCGGCGGTACACGTCTGGAGATTCCGATGAAGAAGAAGCGCCTGGCCTTCTGCCTGGCTATGTTGTTCGCGTCCGTGGCGCCGGCTCTGGCCGGTTCCGCGTATTACCGTTTCCCGGCCCTGCACCAGGACACGCTGATCTTCACCGCCGAGGGCGATCTGTGGAGTGCGGCGGCGAGTGGAGGCGAGGCTCGCCGATTGACATCCCATGCAGCCGAGGAGACGCGCGCGGCGATCTCGCCCGACGGGCGCTGGATCGCATTCTCGGCGGCCTATGAGGGACCGATCGAGGTCTATGTGATGCCGACCGCGGGGGGAAAACCCCAGCGCGTCAGTTTCGAAGGGAGTCGCGCTTTCGCGATCGGCTGGACCGCACAGGGCGAAGTGCTCTATTCGAGCTTCGCGGCCACCGGGCCGGCTTCGCAGCGTATGGTTGCCGCGGTCGATCCGAAGACGCTGGCGAAACGGGTCTTCCCGCTCGCCGATGCGAACGATGCGGCACTCTCCGAGGACGGCAAGACGCTCTATTTCGTGCGCTTCGGCCTCGCCGAAACCCGCGATAATGTGCGCGCCTATCGCGGCGGCGCGCTCTCCCAGCTCTGGCGCTACGAGCTGGGCGGCGCCGAAGCGCAGAGGATTGGGCCGACCGACGTGAACCTGCGCCGTCCGATGCTCTGGCAGGGCAAGCTCTATGTCGTCAGCGATCGCGACGGCCACGACAAGCTCTGGGAGTTCTCGCTCGACGGCCAGCCGATCCGGGCGTTGACCGACAATCGCGACTTCGAAGTGCGCAGCGCGAGTCTTGACGCCGGTCGCATCGCCTATCAGCTCGGCGCCGATCTGCATCTCCTTGATCTCGCGAGTGGCGCCGACCGGATCGTCTCGCCTGAGCTCGTGTCGGATTTCGACCAGACGCGCGCGCGTTGGATCGAGCACCCGCAGCGCTATATGACGACCGCATTGCTCAGCCCCGATGGCGGCAGCGTCGCGGTCACCGCCCGTGGCCACGCGGTGCTGGCCGGGGTCGGGCCGCGCCGCCGCGTCGAGCTGAACCAGCCGGCTGCGAGCCGCCTCGCCTTCGCGGTGGCGAGCGCCGATGGGCACTGGGTCTATGCGATCTGCGATGCGAGCGGAGAACAGGAAGTCTGGCGCTTCCCGGCCGATGGAGGCGAGGGCAAAGCCCTGACCCATGATGGATCCGTTCAGCGCCGCCATCTCTTCCCTTCACCAGATGGCAAGTGGATCGCGCATGACGATCTGCGCGGTCGTCTTTGGCTGCTCGACCTCGCGACCGGCATCAACCGGCTGATTGACGACGGAGGCAAGTTCGGCTCCGATGGCTACGACTTTGTGCGCTGGTCGCCGGACGGGCGCGCGATTGCGCTCGCGCGCCCGAACTCCGCGCTGTTGCGCAGCCAGATCGGGCTGTACTCGCTGGAACAGGGAAAGACCCACTGGCTCTCCAGCGACAAGTATGAGTCGGGCTCGCCAGCCTTCAGCCCCGATGGGCGCTGGCTCTACTTTCTGTCCGACCGCAGCTTCAAGGTCAGCGGCAATCCTTCGCCGTGGGGCGACCGCAACCTGGGCCCCTCGTTCGAGCGCCGCACGAAGATCTACGCGCTGTCGCTGCAGGCGGGCAACCGCTTCCCGTTTGCCGCGCCTGATGAGTTGAACGCAGCAGGCTCTGACGAGAAGGGCAAGGAGAGCAAGGCGAAGGAGAAGATTCCGGCGATCGACTGGACCGGTTTGGCTTCCCGGCTCTTCGAAGTGCCGCTGCCGGCCAGCGACTATGAAAATCTCGCGCTCGATGCGCAGCGCCTTTACTTCCTCGACAAGGCCGAGGAAGGCAGCGCGCTGAAGACGCTGAAAGTTGGCTTCGCACATGAGTACAAGCCCGAAGTGTTCGCCCCCAAGGTGTCCAACTTCGCGCTGGACGCCAAGGGCAAGAAGCTGCTGTTTCTGCGCCCGGCCGGTGCGAACATCGAGATGTATGTCGTCGATGCCGGCGCGAAGGCGCCCGCCGAGCTCGCGTCGAATGCGCTCAGGCTTGGCGACTGGGCGCTGCGCATCGAGCCGCGCGAAGAGTGGCGGCAGATGTTCAATGATGCCTGGCGTCTGCACCGCGACCACTTCTATGACCCCGCGCTGCGCGGAGTGGACTGGCGAGCGACGAGAAAGAAGTACGAGGCCTTGCTCGATCGGGTCAGCGATCGCAACGAATTGGACGATCTGCTCGGACAGATGAACGCCGAGCTCACCGCGCTGCACTCTCAGGTCGTTCCCGGAGACGTGCGCTCCGCGCGGGAAGTCGCATCACCCGCCGGACTGGGCGCGGTGCTCGAAGCAGGAGACCAGGGCTGGCGCGTTGCGCATATCTACCGGACCGAGGCCGAGCTGCCCTCTGAGCGCTCGCCGCTCGCCGCGCCCGGAGTCGATGTCCGCGAAGGAGACTGGATCCTGTCGGTCAATCGCCGATCCACCCGGGGCGTGCGTGACATCGCGGAACTGCTCGCGCACCAGGCCGGACAGCAGGTGCTGCTCGAAGTGAAGCGGGGAGGGGAGGCTGCGCGCAAGATCGTCGTGACTCCAGTCAGCGCGGCCCAGCAGACTGCGCTGCGCTACGGCGACTGGGAGATTTCCCGGCGCGAGATCGTCGAGAAGATCAGTGGCGGCCGCTTTGGCTACCTGCACCTGAGGGCGATGGGCGCCGGAGACATCGCGAGCTTTGCCCGCGAGTTCTACGCGCAGTTCGATCGCGATGGCCTGATCATCGACGTGCGGCGCAACAACGGCGGCAACATCGACAGCTGGATCATCGAGAAACTGCTCCGGCGCGCCTGGGCCTTCTGGTCGCCGCGCGGCGCTCAGCCGTATACGAACATGCAGCAGACTTTCCGTGGCCGCCTGGTTGTGCTGACCGATGGTCTGACCTACTCGGATGGTGAGACTTTCTCGGCGGGGATCAAGGCGCTTGGACTGGGCCCGCTGATCGGGACCCGGACCGCCGGGGCGGGAGTCTGGCTCTCGGACAGCACTGGCCTCGTCGATAACGGCCGTGCGCGGGTCGCCGAACATGCGCAGTTCCTGGTCGAAGGAGGAAAGTGGGCGGTCGAAGGTGTCGGCGTGGTGCCGGACATCGAAGTCGACAACCTTCCGCATGCGAGTTTCCAGGGGAAGGACGCGCAGCTCGAAGCGGCGATCGCGAACCTCAAGCAGCAGCTCGCCGAGAGGCCCGTGCCGGCTTTGAAGCCGCAGAGCATCCCCCCCGTCGCGCACTAGAGCTGTTCTCATCCCGAGGAGAAAGGGCCGATCCAGTGGATCGGCCTTTTTTTCAGACTTCGGGAACTTCTCGCTTGACAGGGCGGGGGGGGGGGCGTAAATTCCGTCTCCCTGCTGCTGACGCGGTAACAAATCAGCGACAGGGGTTGAACGGTTTGCCGGTTTTCGGTTTTGTTGAAACCTTCGGGTTTGCGAAA